>JAAEZI010000044.1:0-20389 GCA_018222915.1 Algicola sp.
TCATAACTAAATAATCCATAATTTTTAGGTTTGCGCTTTGCTTGTTGGTTATACTTTGGGAAATGATGTTTAATTGCTGCATCTTCCATGAGCAAAGCTATTAATTCACTACCTGACAGCTCAAAGTCTATATGTCTTGTTTCACGACACATATCCAATGACTTTTTTGTTTTAGAATAGAAGTGACTTAAGACTCTTTTCTTTAAATTTTTGGCTTTGCCTACATATATGACTTTACCTTTTTTATCTTTAAAATAATAAATACCAGGACTGCTAGGAATGGAATTAAATACAGATGAAGGTAGATGAGAAGGTAACGTCGCTTCTTTAGAAGAATTCTTTAAAAACTCGTTAAATACGGTATCAGCACCATTTTGATTTAGTAACATTTCAAATAATAAAACAGTAGCTTCAGCATCACCTTTTGCTCTGTGTCTATCTGTTATATGAATTCCTAAATCGTTACATAATTTCCCTAAGCTATACGATCTGTGACCTTGCAATAATTTTCTTGAAAGCCTAATAGTACATAGTTTTTTTCTGCGAAAATCAATATCTATTGTTTTAAACTCATTTCTTATCACATTATAATCGAAGTTGACATTGTGAGCGACAAATATCGTGTCTTGTGTAATTGTCAAAACATCTTGAGCAATCTCTTTAAAGGTTGGTGCATCAGCGACCATTAAATTATCTATTCCTGTTAAAGCTGTGATATAATCCGGAATGAGCATTTCAGGATTCACTAAACTTGTGAACTCATCTATTATTTGTTTCCCATCATATTTGAAAATAGATATTTCAGTAATCCTATTACTGTGACCTGTGGTTTCAACGTCAATAATGGTATACATTATATTTAAAAAGTTATTTTTAGTTTTTTAAGAACCTGCATTTGCAATTTATAAGCAGGAAGAGAACTCAATGAGACTAATTTACAAAATTATTGTAGGGAATGCTCAACCATATAAAGGAACAGTGAACTTGGTTGCAAACCTCTTGTGAGTTTATGAATTTGTTTTTTATAAGCCTCAATCTTCATGAACAAGGCTTTCTTATGTTCAGGATTCAAGCCATCCTTAAATTGACTCATTTCGTCTATTCGGCATTCTAAAGATATAATATTGAATAATCGTTTATGTTCGTCCAAATTAAGGTGTGGTTGTCCTTGAGTTTTTAATAAATCAGAATAGTATTTAGTGTATTGCATTTTACAAAGTTAAGAGCTATTCTTCTTAATGGTTGCTTGGAAATGTAGTAATTTAAGTGGTCAATATTTTTTAAATTTTAAAACAATATTGTTGAACGATTGATCTGGATGAAATTAAACCTTAAAGTAGTTTTCTATATAAATCAATTTAAATATCGACTCAAATGAAGGAGAAGAGCCAATGAAATGGTTGTAAGAATCTTGAATTGAAAATCGGGAACGTTAAGCTATGGACTTAAGTAATACATGAGCCTGCAAATAATATGTTCCAGACCTAAAATTTTTCTTCTTTTCGAAATGTAGATTCACAATTTCTCCAAACTTGGTTTGTTGTTCGAATTTGTGAATGAGCTTTATAATATCATTATAATTTCCCGTTAATGTAAACTGATAGGTTATTATTTCCAGATCGTTTTGTTTTATTTTATGTGGCTCTGTGAAGTTGCTAACTTTTATATTTGTACTATCGGCATATGAGTTAATAGCATTTAGTATACTATTTTGAATGGAGTTTCCCTTTAAACGGTATTTAGACGTTAGCGAATCATAATATTTTTCTTTTTGCTTAAGAGAGGTGAGTTGATGAGGCAAGTTGTCAAAGGCTAAAGATTCTTTTTTAAAGGTGATAAACTCTTTCCGAACACCTATGGTATTTGAAATTGCAAATTTGTAAGCTATAAGTATAATTAACATAAAACTGCAAACGAGAATGATATTTTTAGTTTTCTGAGTCATTAATGGATGTGAATTTTAATGGTAAATTGTGAAGTATCTTCCTTTGTTTCATCGAAATTGGTAATCTCAATGTGATTTATCCATTTCATACGTTCTAATTGAGCAATCCATTGAGGGACAACTATACTGTTAGAGGATGAACCAGAGATAATTAGAATATTTGAATCTAATGCTATGGCTTTATCATATTTTATCTTTTTAAGCAATGGCTGGTAGTTAAGCTCCGTCAAGGTGATGTCAAGTGGTATGCTATTTACAATAGCATCGGTATAAAAAGAACTTTTAGAGACATTTCCTTTTATGATATCCTTAAATAATTTTTCTTGTTTAGTGACTTTTTCACTTAAATCGTATAGCCTATCCTTGGCTGTATTCAATACGGTTGCTGTCTCACTCAGCTCATTGACTTTGTTGTAGTAATGACTGAAAATAAAATAGTTAATCAAAAGAATTAAAAATAAAAATGAGAGTCCTAACTTTAAAAATTGACTAAAGAAAAGCTTTTGTCCGAATTCGACCTTTAATTTCTTTTTTGTATCACCAAAAAAAGATTCTAAAGACTTAGTATTGGTAATCAGACGAAGAGCGGCAGAGAAGTTTAGTAGTTGGTTATTGTCAAGTCTGACATCGTTAAATTCATAAACTATCGGTGAGGAGTCATGGCGCAATTGAATATCCATAATCTCATCATGGTTCTTCGTTATATGTGCATTGGATGTCTTTATTTGACTCTCCGACATCAATGCAACGATTGAGGATATACCTAAGTTCCCTAATGTGATGTCGATCACATAAATATTCTTTGACCTCAGTTCGGTAAGAAGACTATTGATGAAGTTCTTGCGACAAATACTTATAAAATGTAAAGAATTTTGTTTTAATATCTCATAATGGAATTCCTCAATTTTTATATTAGGAAAAGCTTGCTGAAGCAACTTAGCGTTCTCAGTAATATTGGATTTTACTTTTTTAGTGATTATTTGGTCATTGTTGACGACCAATGATATGGGCTTATTTTTTGGAATATGATCAGTTATCTCTTCAATCTCTTTGCAAATAAAACTGTCCATAATCTCTACTTGACCTTTTCTCCGTTTGAGCCCGATTCCGTTAAAAACATTATTGGTGTTATCCTGCGTCAGCTCAACACTATAGTAACAATTCCCAAAAGTAAAATATGAAATCATTCTGTCTTTCATCAGTAAATAACTGTTGGTTTAATAAATACGGTGAGCTTTGATTTTTTTGCTTCTCTTACGCGTTTGCTGAAGAACCATTTTATGATGGGGATTCTAGCTAGAAATGGAACGCCAGAACCAGAATTGTTTTTGTAATTTTCTTCAAGACCACCCAATACAGCTATATCTTGATCCTTCATACGCACCACAGATGAGAAGTTTCTAGAGTTAATGTCTGGTGGTGCATCGTCCGCTATTCTTTGTCCAAAACTAGACTGTATTACATTAATATCAAGAAGGACCTGTTTATCACCAGTTACGTAAGGTTTTATATCTAAACCAAGCTTGGCATCTATAGGGAAATAATTTCTGATTTCTGATGTTTGTGGGTTGTCAGTACCAATAATATTACGCTGAACAATGGCATAATAAGAAGTTTGTCCGTTTGAAAAGGAGGCTCTATGGCCATTGAGTGTTGCCAACTTAGGAGTCGACTTGATCTTTAGATCACCATTAGTCTCCATAGCCTTGATGGTAGCAAAGAAATTTGGAACCACTTGACCGAAATTGAAGACTGAAGTACTACTAAATCCATTTATGATCTTATTGATAGTTTGAGCACCTAATGTTAAATCGGTGGTGGGAAATAAACTTCCTTGAGTGGTTTGAGGCTCACTTCCTAAACCCCATGTCACTCCTGCTTCCAAAGTGTTTGATCTCTGAGCTTCTACAATCATGACCTCGATCAATATCACTGGGATAGTTTTATCTATGTTCTGTATGAAATCTTTAAAAAATTCAATTCGAGCTCCTGTACCTGTAACATATATATTATTGAGTTCAAAATCTACCTTGAAGTCTAAATCAGATTTGATCTCTTCAGGTACAATGTCCAGAATGCTCTTAGTCTCTTGATCATTTCTGCTTGTATTTCGATTATTATAGTTTGGAGTTCTAGATGGATTGCCTGATGTTCCAAATCCATTTTGATTCCTGAATCCTTGATCGGCTACCATGTAATTATCCCTTACACTATTAAGCATGGACATAGATTCGGGATCTGGTGTCAAATTCACTGAACGATGTCTGAGGGTTATGATCTCAACCTTGCGTACGCTTAATTGGTTGGCAGTACCAAAGAAATAAATATTACCGTCCTTTTTAAAAGTGTAATTATTTGATTTAGGTTGATCTACATTACTATTCCTATTATTGTTACCAGTATTTACTTGTTGATTGCCACTGATATTACTATTTTCAACCAAAGGCTCAAATATCTTAGTTAGCAATTCGTCAAAACTGATTGAGCTTGTTCTTAGTGTTGTTTTTCCAATGTTATCTAAGGGAGAGGCGATAAAAATGTTTATATCTAAGGAATCACCAACAGTTTGAACAATATCTTTAATAGGAATGTTTTTGAAGTCCACATTTAATAATTGTCTCTGTTTGTCTATGATTTCAAATTCCAACCCAGACACTAATCGTTTACTGAGTTTGGGTCTATTGGTGTCCTTTTCATCTTGACGTAAATCAAATACATAAAAATTATCTTTGCTTTTGGTAAGTTCAAGGCCATTAGCCAAAGCGAGCTTGTCCATGGCAGCATCAAAATCGGTGGCCTTGATATAGGAGGTGAGTAGATGATTTTCCATTCCAGGAGCGAACATCAGGTTTTTAGCGCTTTTGTCCATGATCTCCCTAAAGACCTCATATAATTTATTTTCTCGAACATCAATTGCTATATGGTTAGATAATGGCTCATAATCGATATTGATAGGATGCGTTTTGTCTAAAACCTCTGGCGTATAAGGTTTTATTGAAAGGATGCCACCAGTGAACTCAATACTTAAATCATATTCCCTGCATAGAAAGACTAAGACATTGTTGACTGTTACGTTTGATAAGTTGTTGTTTATTTTAATCCTGTCTAGTTCTGGAGCCACGTTTATGCTAATACCATGAACATTAGAAACTGCTAAAAGAAAATTGGTGAGTGTCACCTCATTAGGTGAAATATTTGTGTTGAGTGTTTCTCCAAGCCCTTTGTTAGTAATTGAAAGGCTGTCCAATTTCCTTTGTATCGTCATGAGTCGTTCAGCCTCGGATGTTTGTGCTTTTAAGGATGCCGTAATGAAAATGAGTGCTATAAATATTATGTGTTTCATGTATAGTATTTTAGATTAAAAGAGAATATACCTCTTCGATTGAGGTGATTCCTTCTTTTATCAGTTTTATAGCATTATCCCTCAAAGTTGGAATGCTATTTTCCTCGATGTATTGATCAATTTCAAGTCGATTTTCCTTGATGTAAAAAACGAGTTCCTTTGTAATTGGAATAATCTCATAAATAGCCTTTCTACCATAGTAGCCTGTATGATAACAGTGATCACATCCAACAGGTATACACTGATCAACTAATTGCTTATTTATGGAAAAAGAGCTAGGAAAATCTTCACTAGAAATGGATGTCTTTTGCTTACAATAGGTACAAAGTTTTCTGACTAATCGTTGCGCAACACTGACGTTCAGGGTACTTGCAATAAGAAATGGTGGAATTCCCATATCTATAAGTCTCGTTATAGTCGCCCACGCCGAATTGGTGTGTATTGTAGAAAGCACGAGATGACCTGTCAGGGCTGCCCTTATACCCATATTGGCTGTATTAGCATCTCGAATCTCACCTACCATGATTACATCGGGATCCTGTCTAAGGAATGTTCGCAAGGTACTTGAAAAATCAAGACCGATATTTTCCTTTAATTGTACCTGATTAATGCCTTCAAGCGTATATTCAATTGGATCTTCAATGGTAAGTATATTTCGATCTTCATTATTAAGAAGCTTTAAGGTGGCATAAAGTGTTGTTGTCTTTCCGGATCCTGTAGGTCCTGAGATAAGGATAATTCCGTTCGGTCTTTTTACCGCCTCTTTGTAAAGTAAAATTTCCCTTTTGGAGAATCCTAAGTCATGCAATTGAATATGATCTGCATCCTTGCTAAGAATCCTAAGCACAATTTTTTCACCATGTAGAATGGGTAGGGAAGACACTCTGATATCAAATTCATCAGAAGCTGTTACTATGGTAATACGACCATCTTGAGGTAAGCGCTTTTCAGAGATATCTAGTCCAGCTCTTATTTTTAGTTTATTGATAATGATAGGGTAATCTTCATTACTAATAATAAAATATTCTTTTAACTTACCGTCAAGTCTAAAACGAACCCTACAACGATTTTCGTAGGCTTCAAAATGGATATCACTACTGCCAATATCTTTGGCAGTTATCAAGATTTGTTCAAGAAAGTCCGACGAGTAGCTAAATTCTTTGGATTGTGTTTGACGACCAGTCCTAAAGTTCGTAGTAAGGTACTTTTTAATGTTGTCTTCAGATTCATGAACTAATTCAATAGACCTTCCAAGAATGATCTTTAGTTCAATCTTTAGCGCATTTGATGTGTCATTAGACTTGAAGATAACAGTTTCGTTTTCTAAAGCGATAGGAACAACCATATACTGATAGGCTTGCTCACTGCTTATAAGCTGCGTTAAATTGGCGGGAATTTTGAAATCTTCTAAAACCATAACTATAAGGTGTATGGTGAATTGATAATGCCTGACCAAAATACAATATAAGCGAGTCCAAAAAATAGACTCATATAACCTGCTAAAGGCACGGAGTTTATTCTTGAAAAATGTTTTAGTATCAGGTGAAGTAACATTGAGAAAATTAATGAGAAAACAAAAATTGTTATAAACGAGACTGTTGAGAACGTAAATATTAAACTCACAAAGAGTAAGGTATCACCCAACCCGAAAATTTTGACTAATGGCAATTTTAGTATGTACCTTGAGTAAATGGCTATGATCATCAATAAAAAAGTAACAAAAGAGCCATTCATGACAACCGACGTCCAAAAAAGCTCTGTCAATGAGATACTGTAATACAAGAATCCGCTTATGACACCCACTGCAGGAAACAGGAACCAGTACACCTTTCGATCTTTATAATCTTGATAGAAGATTGAAATAAAAACAAGGATCAATATGATCTTAAAGACTATCATCAGTCTTTTATAATTTGTTTGGGGCTACCGTCCTGATCAATCTCCCAAACATTGAAAATTCCATCACCATCAAAATCAGTGATTGCCGTGGCTCTTGCCACAAAATTAGTGTTATCCGCACTCAATATCTCATAGACGTAGTTGGCAGTGCCATTATCCTTTACTGTTTTTGGTGCTTCAAAATCTAGTTCATACAGGTCGGTACTATATTTAGAATATAGATATCGATAGGAGGTCTGATTATTATAAATGTACTTCAATTGGATTTGTGCTTCAATACTTTTCGCTTTGGCTACCAATGGCATGAGATTAGGAAGTGCTATAAGCATAAAGACACCAATAATTAAAAGTACGATAAGTATCTCTTGTAGGTTAAAAGCGTTTACTTTCAGTTTGTGTCCAGATTTTATTTTTTTATATATAACCACGTTCCTCTGCTTTAATTAATAATTTTCTATCATTTCCTTCCTCGACCTGAAAGAGCTGTTTTAAATTTCTCTTTCGATACTCAATAGCACTTTTAGAAAGCGGTAATATCTTGGTTAATTCTTTCATTTTTGCGCCTTTTGAGATTTGGTAGATGAGTTGTCTGTCTATTTTATCAAGTACAAAATCATTTGAAATATGTCTTCTCATTAACCTCAAAATAGTTTTACTATAAAAAGGCTCATCATTTAAAACTGCCTTGATTGCATCAGTCAATTTTAAAAAGTCGATTTCACTTTTTATTAGGAATCCTTCTGGATTGAGCGTCTTTAATATGTTATTCAGCCTATAATTGTTATTGTGGGATGTAAATACCATGAGCTTAACCTCTGGGAAATTGTTTCGAAGCTCAAGGCCCACATCCTCTCCTGATAAAATCTTTTTATCTCCAGATCCTGGAATATTTATATCAAGTAATACTAGGTCGAAAGGCTCTCCACCTTTAGCCTTTTCAATTTCGTGACGAGCAAGGTCACAACTTGTCGCTGATCTTACCCTGAAATCCAACAGTCCATTGGCTTCGCTAATTTGGGAGAATACACTCTCCAATACATTAATAATTAGAGGCTCGTCTTCAACGATTAAGACATTCGTGATTTTTGTCATAATGTGTAAATAAATATTTCTTTAGGGTCGTTATTTACGGCTACTAATCTAATAATTGGAGCTAAAATAAATCAAAGGTTTATGCTTTAAAAATCAAAGCATTAAGATCACGATTATTCATTGTCTTCTCGATAGTTTTATCGAGAGTAAATTCAACAATTCAAACCAATGGTAGGTCACGGTTTTTACTTAGAATGTTGATTCGCTATAAATTAATCATTTAAACTCTTTTTTCAATGAAAAATTATATTATCACGCTTGGGTCTATTATAATGGGTCTTTGGTCGATGTTCGTATACGGTCAGGAGCTTCCTCAGGTCGTTCCGCCTTCACCAACAGTAGCGAATCTAATGAAGTTCGAGGAAGTGCCCGTGAGTTATTACACAGGTCAACCCAACATCTCGGTCCCTTTATACTCAAAAGCCATGGGCAATGGTCTGGGAATGAACATTGCACTATCCTACAATACTCAGGGGATTAAGATAGATAATAGGTCTGGCTGGGTTGGTACTGGTTGGTCTCTGTTCGCAGGAGGTTCGATTTCAAGGACAGTCAGGGGTGCTCCAGATGAGAGCGAAGTCGAAACCGCTAAAGGAGTACTTCATTTGGACAGTTATTGGGAATATGAGACTTTAAGCGACGCCGAGAAGTTGGAATACAATTGGCGAGCGGTGGGCACTAATGTCGATAAATATGACACGGACGTGGATCTTTACCAATTTAATTTCCTTGACCATACAGGCAGATTTGTTATAGTGAAGGAGAATGATACTCTTGTTCCAAAAATGATTGGCAAGAGCCAGAGATATAAGATAGAACCAACATATAATAGCACATATGTTATGAGTGCCTTTACAATAACTGATGCCAAAGGGTTTAGATATATTTTCGATGTTGTTGAGAATACAACCTATTATCCTATTACAGGTTTTGTCACTCAAAATAATGTTCAGACAATACCTGCGTCTGGTGTCAGCGACGATTACATGGCTAATTCGGCGTGGCATCTGTCATCAATTGAGACCTCTAATGGTATTGTATTAGCGACATTTGATTACCAAGAAGTACTGGAGGACTACCTCGTCTCTGTAACTAGGTCCTATAATGATATTCTTAGTGTCAGTGAAGCGACTATTCCTGACATACTGTCAAACGCATACAATATTGGACAGTTAAAGCATAAGTCAACAGTTAGCAAATTTTCCAATAGCACCCTGACCAAAAAGCTGTCCACAATCACCTTCAGGGACTCCACAAAGGTACTGTTCGACATCATCTCAACATCCCATCCCGAAACGGGTGGTGCGGTACTCGATAGGATTCGAATTGTTGATGCAAGGGACCTGAACAATATTGTTGAGAACAAGCGCTTTGATCTCGATTACTGGGACCCATCCGAACCTAGCCCATCGAGGCTTTGGCTCTATACGGTCACTGAGACAGCGGGAAATGTGAGCAGAGACTATAATTTTAATTATAACTACGAGCATTCTTTGGCAGAATTTGACTCAGTTGCACCAGATCCTTGGGGTTATGATAGTGGCATTGGTTCAAGTACCATTAATTGTGGAGGAACTTCCATTTTCGACATAGAGAAAATTGAAACGGGACTATTGACCAGTATTGAGTATCCTACAGGTGGTGTTAAGGAGTTTAAATATGAGCATAATTCCTATTCTTATATTGGTGACCAAATTATTGGTTATGACGACTATATGGAAAACCCAAATAACTCGTCACCTGATTATTTGTTAAGTAATTTTAGTCACCAAAACCAACCGCCAGGTAGCGTTTTTTTCATAGACAGTGTGACATTGGATTTTCAGCAAGACGTTTATCTAAGTTCCTATATCACAAGTAGTAATTATCCTGAGGACTATAGGTTGGAGCTTACTTCTAATGGTCAGGGTTACGGTGGTTTAATTGAAATGGGCGAAATATGTAAAATAATTAAGGATGTCCCTGCCGGCACCTATGATCTTAACCTTAGAGTTGTCGATCTAAATGTTGGACACAATATTTCTGGAAGTGCTAGGATTGATTTTATGGAAGCTGAAGATAATCCACAGATAGAAATGATAGGTGGAGGAGTTAGAATTCGAGAAATTCTTTTCAAGACTAGCAGTACAGCTACCGAATCAGCGAAGAAGATTCTATATGAATATGGCAAGGAGATCATACCAGGTCAATTGAATGGTCCCGGGACATCATCAGGTGTTATAGATTCAAAGCAGGACCGACTAGGGAGGAACTATACCCATTCTGTAAAAAAGATGTTGTTTGATGGGCCCAACAATCAGACCGCAAATTTTTGGGGTAGGCTAGTAACTTATAGTGTTCGGGAGGAAGGTGTTAACGTTGATCTTTCTCAAGGATCTTACGTTGGATATCGTCATGTTAAAGTTTCAGAAGAAGGCAATGGCTATAGTAGTTACACCTATACTTCTGCCTATGACTATCCCAGTGCATCTGCAACATTTTATTTACCACATGCGGCCCCTAAGGCCAATATTGATTTTAAGAGGGGCCTGCTCTTAGAGCATAAGATTTTTGGCGAGGATGGCAATATCCTCAGAAAGGTTAGTAACCTAGACAGCAATGGATTCCCGAATTATGCATTTGTTACCGAAACCACTCATATTTCAAGATACCCGTATAAAGGCGACGGTTGTGAGTTCATGCAGTTCTTTGGTTATTATACTGCTTTTTTAAATTCGGAACCGACCTATGAGCTAATCCCTGATTGTGGAATTCTTAAATGCCTTTCTCCAAGTGAAATCAATAATTGTGGTGGAGCAATTCCTCAGTTATCGACTGCGTTCGAATCTGGTTGGGCACAATTATTAGGTACGACGACCACTGAGTACTTTTACGATGGACTGGATGTTATCACGAAGGAAAGTCACCAAGACTTCGAGTACAATACGGACAACTACCAGCTCTCACAAACGGATACCTATTTTAACGAGTCGGGCGTCCAAGAACAATTGACCACAAAGTACTATTACCCGACAGGTACCTCCACTGTTGCAACCAAGCTCTTAAATCAAAATATGCGCAATGTGCTTTTGGAGACAGAGAACTTTAGGAATGGATTAAAGTTGTCTGAGGTGATCACGGTTTATTCCGATTTTGATAGTGATCCTAATGTCGATCAACTGATGCCAGAAAGTGTAGAGACATCAAAGGGGCCTTCTTCGGCCGAATCCCGAATAGAGTTTCATGCTTATGATGATTACGGTAATCCATTAGAGGTTAGTAAGGTTGATGGTACACGAATAATTTACGTTTGGGGATATAATGATTTGCATCCAATAGCAAAGATTATAGGTCACAGTTATGTTGGTATTTCTACGAGTTTACAAGACGCTATAGACGCTGCAAAATATGCATCTATTAATGATTCGGAGAGTGTATTAAAGGAGAAGCTTGAGGATATTAGAAGCCACGCTGATTTGGAGAATGCTCAAGTTTCAACATTTACCTATAAACCTCTAGTTGGTATATCTAGCATGACAGATCCCAAGGGTTATACGATGACCTATGAATATGACAGTTTTAATCGTCTTAAGCAGGTAAGAGACCAAGATGATAACATTTTGAGCAAGAACGAGTATAAACTAAGAAACCAATATTAAGAAGAGACCATGAGAAAATCAATATTAAACATAGCATTTGCTTTAGTGCCTTTCTTTTTATTGGCGCAGACCACCACAGAGAACTACGTTAAGTCGACCACTTATTTGGTTGAGACAGAGGATGGCGATGACCGCAGAGGTACTACAATCCCTCTTATTGAGAGTGATAAGATGGAATCAATTACTTATCTAGACGGTCTTGGTCGTCCTAAACAGTCTATATCAAGACGAGCTGGTGGTAATGGAGAGGATCTTATAACACCTATAGTATATGATAATTTAGGCAGGCAGTCCATAGAACACCTTCCTTATGTGCGTTCAACGAGTTCATTGAACTATCAAGACCAATCAACAGGGTTCTTTGGTTTACTTGACTCGCAGTATTTAGGAATGTATCCAAATGATTTGGATGCTGTTAACCCCAACCCATATTCTGAAAAGGCATTTGAGGCATCGCCTTTAAGTCGTGTTTTGGAACAGGGAGCACCTGGAGAGGATTGGGAAGTTGGTGGAGGCCATACGGTAAGAATGGAATACCTTACCAATACCTTTGATGAGCAGTCTCCGTCGGATCCCTCCAATGACAACGTATTATTGTTTAGGGTCAGTTTTTCTAATTTAGATTATGATCTTCCATCGCTAAGCTATGAGGGTCACTACCACGCTGGTGAACTCACTAGGAATATTGTAAAGGATGAGAACTGGACATCTTCCCATGGGAGTAACCATACAACGGATGAGTTTAGTAACGCGATGGGGCAAGTGGTTCTCAAGCGTACCTATACAGATACGGATCTGAATGCCAATGGTACCTTAGAGTCCAATGAGCTTCAGGTTCGCCACGATACGTACTATGTTTATGACGACTTTGGTAACTTAACATTTGTGCTCTCACCAGAGGGTTCAGAAAACATTTTGGATGGCAATGATCAAGTGATACAATCGGTACTTGATGATTTATGTTACCAGTACCGTTATGATGAGAGGAACCGACTAATAGAGAAAAAGATTCCTCAGAAGGGCTGGGAATATATTGTATATGACGTGCTGGACAGACCAGTCTTGACGCAAGATGCTAACCTTAGGCTCACGGATGATTGGTTATTTACTAAGTACGACGTTTTTGATAGGCCTGTTTATACTGGGACCTACAATTATGACCCTACTGGCTCCGAGGACAACTCGGGCCGTATCGAGCTACAGTCTGATGTTGACACGGCTAACGCCTCAGGTGATATCAGTGAATTTAGAACACCAGGATCGATTGCGATTGGCGGGTCGACTTTATACTATTCGAACGATGTGCTACCTGATACGGATATTGACCTCTATACGGTTAACTATTATGACGATTATAATTGGGACACTGAGAACTCTTATCAATCTTCCTATGCAATGGACCTTTCTAATAGTCTTGGACTTGAATTGAATGGAAACGTAATTTCTAGAATTGCTGAAGGCACAGGTTGGTCGGAGGGCTTTACAAGCGTTAATGACATTAAGGATGACGGTTATATAGAATGGACAGTAGATGATTGGGATAAACGAGTTGCTGTTGGTCTGACCAAGGCGACTGAAACGGCCAACAACCATATTAACGATATTGATTATGCTATTTACACAACGGGTCAATCGGGTAATTATAGGGTGTATATTTGGGAGTTTGGTTCCAATGCTTTTACACCTGCGAGGTACTACCAAGAGGGCGATGTTTTTAGAGTTCTTCGTTCGGAGGGGCAGATCTATTATTATCAAAATGACCAATTGTTTTATGCCTCTATGGTAGCAAGTAGTGATAAGCTAAAAGGTCACAGCTCATTTTATGAGTATGGCGCTTCTATAAGTGATGTACATATAGGTTATTCTTCTTTAGACCAGCCTTTTGCAGAGGATGTTACCGGTCTTTCCACGGGTTCAAAGATCAGGGTACTGGGAACCAATGATTGGATAGTGAGCGAGACTTATTATGATGGCAAGGGGCGAGCGGTTCATACCACCTCTAGGAATGAATATTTGGACGCCACAGATGTGGTGAGTACCAAGTTGGATTTCAGCGGTAAAGCATTAAGGACACATGCGTCTCATTCGATGGGTGCTGCTGCTCCTGTGGTTACGGTTGATGAGTTCACTTATGATGCTACAACAAAACTATCAAGACAAGAGCAGAAGGTGAACAATAAGGATGCAGAGCTAATTCTCAGAAACCATTACGACGAACTGGGACAGCTTGAAATGAAACAGGTGGGCGGTTCACTGGTAGCGGATTACAAATACTCGAATCAGATTGGTGTTGATGCTACTAAGGGAACAATCACCAAGAATGTAAGTGGCTCATGGGGAACTTCGGGGCTTTCTACCACCAGTGGTATCTCAGCGGACGGCTATGTTAGTTTTAAGACCATGGATTTGAACAAGGGTTACATGGTTGGGCTTTCCTATTCGGATCCCAATGCTAATTTTACGTCCATAAATTATGCAATTTATATTAAATGGGGAGGAGTTGTAGCTGTCTTTGAACTGGGTGTCAATAAAGGCGATAAGACGACCTATTTGCCTGGAGACACCTTCTCGGTAGAACGTCGAGGAACAACGGTACATTACTATAAGAATGGTGAGCTATTTTATAGCTCAGCTGTTGCTGCTACCACTGGGACAATGTACGGAGATGCTGCACTACTCACAGATGGAGCTAGGATCAGGCACATGAGTGTGTTCGATCTTGACAGCGCACTTCAAGAGGTTGATTACGCGTACAACATACGTGGTTGGCTAAAAGGAATGAACGATGTTGATACATTGGGTTCGGATCTTTTTGCAATGGAAATCAATTACAATGATAGTGAGGGTACGGGATCAACGGATCTTTACAATGGTAATATTAGTGAGATATTCTGGGGTACGGCAAGTATCGACCCTAGTACGAGCGAGAGCCAGATAAAAAGGGGGTATTCCTATAACTACGATGCGCTCAACAGGATTCTATCGGCAGACTATGAGAAGACCTCTGGTTTAAACCAGAATGTGCTTTATGACCTTGGCGGTATGAGTTATGATTTGAATGGTAATATTAGGACACTTCAAAGGAGTGGGGCTGATGGTACAGGAACATTCGTGCAATCTATGGATGACCTTTCATACAGTTACGATGGCAACCAGTTAACTAATGTCGTAGAGGGTGGCAGCAATACCCTTGGTTTTACTCAAGTAAACGTACAGGCTACAGATTACGTGTATGATGCCAATGGCAATATGATATCGGATGCCAACAAGGATATTACCTCGATTACCTACAACCATTTGAACTTACCAACAGAGGTTGTGTTTGATAACTCGAGTACAAAGAAAATTAATTATATTTACGACGCAACTGGCATAAAGCTAAAGAAAGTAGTGACGGACAATACGAATATATCTGAGACGCAATACGCAGGAAACTTTATCTATGAGGATACGGGAAGTGGCGCGGATCTTAAGTTCTTCTCACACCCTGAGGGTTATACCGAACCACTTGGTGCAGGTGACTACAAGTATGTGTATCAGTACAAGGATCATTTAGGGAATATCCGATTGGCTTATGGAGATAGCAATGGTGATGGATATATCAACCCAAGCTTGGAAATCATAGAGGAAAATAACTACTATCCATTTGGGCTTGAACACAAAGGGTACAATAATGTCGTCAATGGTGTTGAAAACAACTATCAGACTTTTCAAGGACAAGAGCTTACAGAAGATTTGGAGTTAAACGTTTTAGAATATAAGTTTAGAATACACGACCCTGCTATTGGAAGGTTCTGGCAAATAGACCCTTTGGCGGAAGATTTTGTGCATAATGGCACATACAATTTTGCTGAGAATAGAGTTATTGAAGCTATTGAACTAGAAGGGTTGGAGGCTTTCTTTGTTCATGGTACATGGGGAGAACCCTCTAACATGACGTCTAGTCAGTTAAATCAAGTAGGTAAATTATTTGGTAATAACGGGACTAATTATAGACCTCAATGGACAGGTGATAACACAAGTAAAGCAAGAGCTTCTGCCGCTAAAAGTATTAAAGAATTTGTACTAAATAATCGTAGAGAAGGCGAACCAATTACATTAATAGGACATAGCCATGGTGGTAATGTTGGTATAATGGTTGCAAACGAATTATCTCAAATGGAATCATTGGATGGTGTAGAAATTAATTTAATTACATTAAATACACCTGTTAGATATGATTATACAGAGCTGGATGGTAAAATTTATAATTATCAATTAGACGAGGGTTCAAGTGTTAATCATTACAATATCTACAATAAGGCAGATATTATACAGATAGCAGGAATGAATGATTCTTATGGAGAAAGTGCTGGTATAGCTGGCAGAACTTTTGATGGAGCTATAAATATACCATACATAGACCAATTCTCGTTAACAGATGATAGCGGATGTGGTATATCCAATCATTGTGGCACTTCGGTTCAAAATGTTAATACTTGGTTACCATTACTTGAGAATAGAAGAAGTACTATCAATACCTTCAGAAGTCTTATGTATGACCTTGACGAAGTGAGAAGGCAACTTGGTTCACGATTTGGAGATGCAGGTTCAGCAGATGATGCACCAAAGACTGATATTAAAAATTAGATTAATGCTATGAAAAAACTAATAACAACACTCGTTTTACTACTGTGTGTCTTCATCAATTCTTGTAAAGAAGATGACTCTATCAAGCTAGATGATTTACCACATGTTGAATTAACATTTTCTGAATTATCAGAGGAAGTGAAAAATACTTTTGAAAATGTATCATTTATAGTCAATAGAAATGACACCTTAATAAACTTAAATAAAAAAAATACTAAAGTAAGTTTAAAAAATACTTCTCTAGTTGATAGCCATTTTGAATTGATTAAAGAAGGATTTAATCACATATTTATTATAGATTCTGTGAAACTAAAACTCAAAGCAAATAAAGGCGACCCTTTTATATTGTATGATAAAAATCTATATTATACAGAAGAACTTAATCTAAGAGAGTATAATTATAAAAAATCTAAATACTACAAAATAGATTTAAGCGATGTGTTAAAGAAGTGAGATTTTAATCTACAAGCCACAGTGAAAGTTGTGGTTTTTTTATGCTTTAAAGCGAAGCTACATTTTTATTAAAGAAATCCTTAAACTTTTTAGAGGTCAACATTTTGTCAATCATTTTAAAGATAATGGCTCTATCATCTTTATCAAGCTCGGAAATCGAACGTAACCGTTCTTGCGGTGCTATTCCCAAGGTCATTTTAAAATAGACTGTCCCATTTATGGGAATTAGTTAAAAATGAATGATTTAAAATTAAAACCCAAATAAATTAAGGTTTTATGAGTTTAACTTAAAAAGAAAAGTAATTGATTTTGCTTCTCTTTTTGATTTTCTATTGCTAGATCGTTTTCATATACATGATCTACATAAATTTTGTTTGTTTTGAACAATTCTTAGGGCTTTTTGCTCATTGATTCCATTTGAACTATTGATTAAAATTGATTGGAGTTCCATAAAAGGTTTCGTTGGATGTATTTTCACCTAATTTTAATTAAGGTCATATATCATTTTGTCTGCTCTAAAACTTTCTTCATACACATATAATTGTTTTCAATTCTAGAGATTTTTTTCATAATAAAACACATCACTTCAACGATTGAATAGTCCCCATTTGATAATGAAAATTAATTACAATTAAATTCTGTTTATATTTTTTAAAATAAACTTAATTACCAATTAGTATTTTTTTTGCTTTGAAATATAAAGCGTTATGCCTAAAGAGATACTGAATTTTATGAATAGTTTTGGTCTTTAATATTCTGATTAGAAGTGTGTTGTTAGTTGGCGGTAGTCAATAATACATTGATTCTAATCTTTGAAAAACTAATCCTATTAATATGAAATCCACACCTGCCAAAAGACTCAATAATTTAAAAATATTGTTAACGATATTTTTTTTATCGATCTCGTTTTGTTCTTATGAAAGTTATGCGCAATCTAATTTCGATGATATTGGAATACCCGCGGAGCTGCCAACTGTAATTCCTCCATCGCCCACGGTAGCAAATTTGATGAAATTCGAGGAGGTTCCCGTTGACGAATATAGCGGCATCCCTGATATCACAGTGCCAATCTATAGTAAAAATTTGCATCGCAAACTTAATTTATCCATTGCATTAAAATACCATCCATCTGGAGTTCGTATTCCACAGCGCTCTGGTTGGACAGGAACAGGGTGGAGTTTGAATGCTGGAGGAAGCGTCTCCAGAACGGTTATGGGCAAGCCAGATGAGATGCTCCTTTCGGGAATATTAAACAACGGTTACTTTAACATTGATTGGGCGGCTCAAGATCAAGCATCGCTTGCGGCAAAAGAGAAATTTACTTGGGAAGCCGTGAACGCATCACCAAATGGTAGTATGGACAGCAATTATGATTTGTATCAATTTAGTTTTTTGGGTAGTTCTGGACGTTTCGTGGTTGTCCGAGACAGCAATGGAGACCTAGAAGCTGTCATCCTTGCCAAAGATCAAAAATTGAAAATTGATGTAGTCTATAATACTTATCAATCTGGCAACCAAACAGACGTTGAGAAAATCACCAAGTTTATTATAAGAAATCAAGATGGTTATATATTTGAATTTGAAGAAGAGGAAGTCACGACTTCCACTGTCAACTCTCGATCAGAACTATATAACGGACAGGTGGTCGGACATCTAAGTTTAGATGGAGCAAATGATGCCTATAGTAATTATATTTCTGCTTGGCATCTCACAAAAATTAAGTCACCAAATGAAATAGACTTAGCCACATTTACTTATCAAACCGTAAATGAGGAGTACTTAAATTCTGGAAGCACTTACATAACTCGGTATGTAATACCAAATCAAGGTGTTCCTGATGGTGGTGATCCTTCCATCTTAGATTATAATAAGGGATTAATGGAACCGAGACAGTCTGGAAGTAGTACACTGATTGATGTAGTAACTCAAAAATTATCAAGGATTGAATTTAACAGAGATGGTAGTTATATCGACTTTGGAGTGAACTCAGGTCATGTTGAATATGGTCCATTATTGGGTTGTGAGCTAAAATCAATAAGCGTGTACAAATCGGCGACGGAAAAAATCGACGAGTTCTTTTTTGATTATGTTTATTCTAATGATATCGATGGACAGACAATGTTCTTAAATAAAGTTGAAAATTTCAGAGGAAATATTAGATTGCCTTACAAATTTCATTACAATAATTATATTAATCTTCCTGGTTTTGATAGCGATCAAAAGGATAAATGGGGCTACTTTAACGGAGATAATAATACTACCGCGTTACATCTGTCCGCAGCTTCAGTAAATACAACCGAAATACTGACTGGTGTACTTGAAAAAATAGAGTTCCCAACAGGTGGTTTTAAAGAGTTTGAATTTGAGTCTAATACATTTAGTTTTGAGGGAAACAGTTTTATTGATAAGTACGATGTGCCAGAGAACTATACTAATTCAGGTACTAATTATAACGGACAGTTTACTCACGATATAACCAATCCATCAGCAAATCAGACTTTTGATGTAATAGAGATCAATGCCCCTACTATAAATGCCACTATGTTATTAGATGTGACATCTGGAACCAGTGATCAAGAATACTGGGGAAAATTTTATATAAAGATCACGCCTTTAGTGGTAAGCTCTTCATATACAGGGAATGACCCTCATTTGCCTGAACATTTCGATAGTCATCCTACGTTGGGTGAAGCCTGGTATCCTATCTCTAATAATTATCATAGAATGATATTAAGCCAAGGTTGGTACTCAATAGAAATGACTAATAGTGGCGTGTATATTCCAGATCCTCCAAATACTACTGGGATTGTGAGTCTTGATGTTCTTTTAAAGTATTCTGATTTCGTAGATAACCAATTTCATATCAATGGTGGAGGTTTAAGAATCGGAAATATAAAATTCACTGATAACAATCAAACACAAGTATCTGTAAATTATGACTATGATTATATTCCAAAACCAGGGTATTTATCACCTTCACCACATACATTATCAAGTGGTTCAATCGACTATGATTTTAACGCTCAAAAAGAATATGAAATCACCCGATATTACCCATTTATTCATAGTGTAACTGGAGGTTCAGTACCAACTGTGGCAAGAAGAGATGATTTACCTGTCTCATTTATAGCGAAGCAGCATTCAGATATTCAGGTACAAATGACCAAAGGGAATTATGTGGGATATAAACATGTCACCAAGTCACTAACAAATAATGGAAAAGTAGTATCGGAATTTACTTCGCCGATAGACTTTCCAGCATATCCATCAAATTATTCTTATCCTTTTTTACCAATTAAGGACATGAGCTTTATGCATGGACTTTTGTTGTCACAAAAGACTTATCACGAGGATGGAAGAATTCTGAAGGAAATAAGTAATGTTGACGAG
>JAAEZI010000044.1:20399-21102 GCA_018222915.1 Algicola sp.
GACGAGAACGATGAGCCTAACTATGAAATAATAGATGAATTTGTGATATCTGGTAAGCACTTTGGCGACCCACAATTTAGTAATTGTGCCTGGGACAAATTATACAGTAATTTTAATTCATATAGTCTTATGACTCCTGATAAATTAAGCTATAATAATTCGGGTGAGGCAAATCCTAGTAATTGTCTAGGAGCAAGTCCTATCAACGTAAGCACTGTAGACTTTTATGCTAGCATAGCCAGATTAGAGAAGAGTAACATAACTTCTTATTTTTATGATAATGGAGTCCAAAGTTCTATAAGTCGTACTGAAGAGTATGTCTACAATGATGACAATAATCAATTAAGTGAACGCATCACAAAGTACTTTGAAGGAGACACTCAGCAAACTGTCAAAAGTAATATTTATTACCCTGTAGACCTGTCTCATCCATCATCAAATACCACAGCAACCATTCGTCAACAAATGGTTGATTTAAACATTATTAATGAGGTGTTAGAAACCACTTCATTTAAAAATGGCGTTCAGACTTCAAGATCAAACAGTACCTTCCAAGATTTTGATGATAATTCTGATGATCCAGTTGGTAATGACATTAAGCTTATTTTACCAAGTACTGTTGAAATAGCCAAAGGCAATAATACACCAGAATCCCGAATAGAGTTTCATGCTTATGATGATTACGGTAATCCATTAGAGGTTA
>JAAEZI010000045.1 GCA_018222915.1 Algicola sp.
GGCTTTAGATACCTACGATATTCGAAAATTTATAAAATGAACTACGAAAGACTATTTCAAGTACCTGTTGGATTTATATCATCTTTTCTCTTTGTTATTTAGGGCATGAGCGGTAGTAATTTAAGTTTTTGTTAACAAACAAAGGCTCTACATGTTCGTAAATTTACGTGAATTAATAAACTAATCATTAAAACCAATACCAATGAAAAAATTATTACTAATGTTTGCTATGGTAGCCATGACTTTTGCTACTTATGCACAAATTCAAACACCACAAGCGAGTCCATCAGCAAAGCTAGAGCAGAAAGTAGGTCTAACAGATGTGACTGTTGAATATTCAAGACCAGGTGTTAAAGGAAGAACAATATTTGGAGGTCTAGAACCATGGGGATCTATATGGAGAACTGGCGCCAATAAAAACACAACAATTACGTTTAGTGATGATGTCACTATTGCTGGCCAGGATGTAAAAGCTGGTTCTTATGCCATTTTTACGCGATTGAATTCTGCAACAGATTGGGACGTGATGTTTTATGATGACACCAACAATTGGGGTGCACCTGCAGAGTGGGATGAAAGTAAGGTTGTAGCAACTGCTAAGGTGAAGGTAGAAGAACTGCCTTTCAATGTAGAAACGTTTGCTATTGATATCAACAACATCAAGAGTGATGGTGCACACTTAGAATTAATTTGGGAAAAGTCTTATGCTGCAGTGCCTTTTACGGTTCCTACAGATAAAAAGGTGACTTCAGCTATCGATAAAGCTATGAATGGTCCAAGCGCAGAAGACTATTATGCTTCGGCTGTTTATTATTTAAATGAAGGCAAAGATATCAATCAGGCCAAGAAATGGATTGATAAGGCTATGTCTATGGTTGAAAATCCGAGATATTGGCAAATGAGACAGCAGTCATTGATTTATGCGGCTGCAGGTGATAAGAAAGGTGCGATTGCGCTTGCTAAGAAATCTATGGAAGCAGCAAAAGAGGCTGGTAACCAGCAATATGTGAAATTCAACGAAGCCTCTCTTAAAGAATGGGGAGCGATGTAATTGAACGTCCACGATAAAAATTGAAGCCCATTGTAATTTACAGTGGGTTTTTTTTATTCGTAATGTAGTCCAATTTGATGCCGAATAAGATCAAGGGTGCGCATCAGTTTTCTGCTAAAATCAAAGGTCATAATCGGACTTTCCAAAGCTTCTGTTCTTAACAAATCATTAAAATGTCGAGTTTCATAATCATAACCGTGTGTGTGACATTCAAAATGACATGTACGCTCTTCGCCTCCTGAAATAAGCGTTACCGAACTCGGTTCATGAAATCTAGAATTAATTTTGATGGTGCCGCGTTCACAATAGAATATGGCTTCAGTAGCTGTTTTTTCTGTAAGCGTACTTTTTAAATGGGCCTCTACATCATTAGCATAATTTAGGATGATAAAGCAAGACGCATCTACACCATTGTCAAAAAATGTAGCTTTCGAATCCACTCTTAAAGGTTCTCCTAAAGTAGACAACGCAGCAAAAATGGGATAAATACCGATGTCTAACAAACTTCCACCGCCTAGAGATTTTTTAAAGACACGAGATTCCAAATTAAAGTCAGGCTTAAAGCCAAAATCAGCTTCTATTTTTGTGATGGCGCCAAAGGTCTTTTTTTTGAGTTGCTCAAGCGCAAACTGGTAATGTGGAAGAAAATACGTCCACATGGCTTCCATGAGTAAGGTTCTGTTGTCCTTTGCGGAAGCTATCATAGTGTCTACTTCCGAAAGATTCATGGCAAATGGTTTTTCACAAAGTACCGCTTTTTTCTTTTCTAAGCACATTAGAGAATGGGCTTTGTGCAAGGCATGTGGTGTTGCGATATAAACCGCGTCTATGTTGGGGTCACTCGCGAGAGATTCATAGTCACTATAGGCGATTTCTACATCAAATTTAGTGGCAAATCCATTGGCTTTTTGTTGGTTTCTAGAGGCGACTGCATATAATTTTGCACCTTCAACAGTTAGAAGGTCTTGCGCAAATTTGGTTGCAATATTTCCTAGGCCTATAATGCCCCAATTAATGGTTCTCATGATGTTAAGAGTTACTGATTATTAGAAATCCGAAAAGGCTAATGATTGAAATCAATCCGACTAACAATAGTCTATGATTCTTAGAAATTTCTTTGAAATCAATGAGCTTCGCTATGATTATAACGAGAATACAACCAACAAAATTTAACCATAAAAACGGTAGGTTAATGATTTCAACTTCATTTAATCCGAAAAGTAAAAATATAATCGCTTGAGTTATCAAAGCTGCAGTAAATACCGCGTTAGCTCTTACAGACTTAAAGAAAAATGCCAGCAGGAAAATACCCAGCACATTTCCGTAGAAAATAGAACCAATAATATTTACCAACTGAATTAAATTTTCGGCGAGATTAGCAACACAAGCAACACCAATAGCGAGAATACCCCAACCAAGCGTAAAAAGCTTAGAAACTTTGACCATTTCTTTTTCTGACTTAGCAGAAGTGTTTCGTTTATACAAGTCCATAGTCGTAGTACTCGCCAAAGCATTTAATTCACTAGAAGTACTTGACATGGCTGCGCTTAAAATCACAGCGAGCAGTAAGCCAATGAGTCCGCGTGGCAAATTATGAAGTATAAAATGGATAAAGACATAATCTTTGTCATTGTTTTCTACCTTAATATTTTCTGCTTCCCCAGCTTTTTCTATCAGCGTTCGTGCATCTGCTCTTAATTGATCACTTACGGTATTAAAATTGGCAATGCTTTGAGCAGATTCAGACGCGCTGTTAAGAATATAATCATTGATAGCAGCTTTTTTAAGCTCAAATACCTCTTTTTGTTTTTTCTGAAGCGCTCTATAGTCATTGGCGTATTGCGAATCCAACACCACGTCTGTCGCTGTTGGATTAAAATTGATAGGAGCTTCATTAAATTGATAAAAAACAAATACCATGACACCTACTAGTAAAATAAAAAACTGCATCGGCACTTTTAATAAACCATTAAACATGAGTCCGAGTTGCATTTCTTTCACAGACTTCCCAGAGAGGTAGCGTTGCACTTGACTCTGGTCTGTTCCAAAATACGACAGCATTAAAAAAGTTCCGCCGATAACACCACTCCAAACGGTATAGCGGTTGTTGAGGTCAAAGGAAAAATCTAATACTTCCATTTTGCCACTCGCACCTGCAATGTCAAGCGCATTAGAGAAGGTGATGTCTGAAGGAAGTTGGGTAATAATAAGTATAAAGGCGATGATCATACCAGAAAAAATAACCACCATTTGATGTTTCTGCGTCACATTAACGGCCTTCGTGCCTCCAGAAACTGTATATATGATGACCAGCAATCCGATGATAATATTTAACAGGAGTAGATTCCATCCAAGCACAGCAGATAATATAATGGCTGGCGCAAAAATGGTAATTCCTGCAGCGAGTCCACGCTGAATTAAGAACAAGATAGCTGTAAGTGTTCGTGTCTTTAGGTCAAATCGGTTTTCTAAAAATTCATAGGCCGTGTACACTTTTAACCGATGGTAGAGCGGAATAAATACCATGCAGATCACGATCATGGCGATAGGCAATCCAAAATAAAATTGAACAAAACCCATACCGTTGTTAAAGGCTTGACCAGGCGTAGACAAAAAGGTAATCGCACTAGCTTGTGTTGCCATAACAGATAAACCAATGGTCCACCATTTTGAGGTGTTACCACCTTTTAAGTAGTCTTCGACATTTTTGCTGCCTCGAGATTGATAAGTGCCATAAACGACAATCAGCAATAAGGTACCAATGAGAACAATCCAATCTAAATGCTGCATTTTAAAAGGCTTTTGTGATGAGATAAAATGCGATAATATAGATGATATTAGCGATCAGAATCAAGCTATACATTTTGTTCCATTTATACTTTTCCATTAGTTTTTGATTTGCGTGTTTGGTTGCATGTCATTTTTTCCAAGTGATAGCATGTTGGCAAATAATCTGTAAGCACCAGATACGCCAGCAGGAAACTCTCTAAAGAAACTTAACCCTGTGTAAATGTAATGCCCTTGGCCGTGTTTGGCTACCAAAAGACTTCCTGTTTTTGGTGTTTCACCAGCATCATTCATAGATAATATGGGCGTGAATTCACTAGACCATTCGTCTGGAAAGTATAAACCACGTTCTTGGGTCCATCCTTCAAAATCGGCTGCAGTTATTTGATTCGGTGCATTTAAAACTTCATGGTCTTTAGCTAATAACGTGACCTCTGCATATTCGTCGGTAACGCGATCGCGCGACAATTGTAAATCGTAAGGCGCCAATTGGTCCACTTTTAATCGACGGTTCGTATTATACTGAACAATCATATTGCCACCTTGTGCAACATAGTCGAATAATAATTGTTGTTTAAACTTTAGCTCATCTACGGTGTTATAGGCTCTAATACCTATGACGATGGCATCAAAACGTTTGAGATTTTCTGCGGAAATGTCCTCTGGTTTTAGGATTGCTACATTGTAGCCAATTTGTCTTAAACTCTCTGGAACAACATCACCAGCACCTTCAATATATCCAATATTTTCACCGCGTTTTTGAATATCCAATCTTACAATTTTGCTTTCGCTAGGCAATAATACAGTTTGAAATGGAATATGGTCATAATCGATTTCTATCAATTCTCGTGTATAAATTTGATTTGCGATATGTACCATTGGCGTAATCAAGCCTTCGCTTTGCTCTTTTGGTGGAATAACGGTAAACACCAATCGTGCTTCCTGACCTTTATTGGCAATATTAATTTTCTGCTTGTCTGGAAAAACATTCCAGTCATTAGGATAAGCCAATTGCACAAAACCTTCGAGGTTATCGCGACCTGCTTTTACAAGGACTTCAATCTCACGCTGTTGGTCAGAATCCAAAATAATCACTTTCTCTGAAATTTTTGCCGAAGCCTCTGGAATAATCTCAAATGGCTTATAAACTTCTCCTTTGACTGGATCCGTTGTTTTATAAACAATTGGCTTCGTAAATGAAATGGGTGTATTGGCAATGTTGAGTTGAAATGTGATTGTGAGTTCTCTAGGTGTTTCAGGTTTTCCGATAAGGGAAGGATCCTCAACGGCATACATACCTAATGACCCTTTTTTGGTGAGCCAATAGGGTGTTGAAATATTTTGGTCTTCACTGATTTTCAATACCTCCTTAAATTCGTAATCAATGTTATTGGTCAACGTAACATCTTTGTTGATTTTAATATTGTTTGGTGTCATAATGTTGGTGAGCGTTATATTGGCATCACTGCGATTGATCACCTCTATATTTAAATCGATGACAGCACCTGCCGTCGCGTGATTCGTAGCTGATGTTGCCTCAAGATACAGACCTGCACAGGCCGAAATAATGGCTTTTATTTCCGCCGTTTTAACCGTTCTCCAATGCGTATTCTCTAATTTTTGAATCGCCATGTATGCACGCATTAATTCAGGAATAGATTTTGAAGGGTTCTTAAAATCGTATGTGTCTTCAACGTTATGTAAAATGGCTCCAATAGCTTGACCGCCTTCAATTCGGCTCCAAGTGGTGTTCACACCTTCAAATAAATTCGTTTTATCAGAAGGTAGATCGCCCTTAATTAACTCTATATATTCTGTTTGAGTGCCACGACTTCCCGTACTTCCAAATCCTTGAGATTTGTGCTGACTTCTACTTAAGGCAGCAATTTCAGGATTACTCAAACCACTACTAGGAAAATAAACACCCGTATCAATTTCCAAGAGATTACTTTTATCAGCTTTTTCAAAATTCTCTTGACTTCCATAAAACCACCACGAGGTATTGAAAAATAAGCGTTTTGGCTGCCATGTGTCTACCTGCGATAATTGATCAGGAAACACATTAGGATCACCCGCCAAATCGAACGCATCTACAGAGAGCATGGCAGAACTTGTATGGTGACCATGAGTTGAGCCAGGTGTTCTATGATTGAATCTGTTGATGATCACATCAGGTTGGAATTTACGAATGGCCAAAACGACATCATTGAGAACCTCTGTCTTGTTCCAAATGGCTAAAGTTTCATCAGGATGTTTCGAATATCCAAAATCATTAGCTCTCGTAAATAGTTGTTCGCCACCATCGGTACGACGTGCCGCCAACAATTCCTGTGTTCGAATGACACCAAGGAGTTCTCTGATTTCAGGTCCTACTAAATTTTGACCGCCATCACCACGTGTTAATGATAAGTAAGCCGTTCGCGCTTTTAGTTCATTGGACATATACGAAATGAGTCGTGTGTTTTCATCATCAGGATGCGCAGCAACATAGAGTACAGAACCCAGAAAATTCAGTTTTTTTATGGATTCGTAAATCTCTGAGGAGGTTGGTTTTTTAGGCTGCTGTGCGCTAACAATCGCAGTTAATAAGAGGAATAAACAAAAGATTGGTAATCGTTTCTTCATGATATATTAGTTAGTAAAATCAAATATAATGAAGTCTCTTAGGGAAGGCCTAGTTTTTAGATTTTCTTTAACGTTAAATGCGTTGCTGGCATTGATCACAAAGTTTCAAGTTTGCTTGATCCACGGTTTGAATGCTTTCTACAGCATCTTGCATAACGCATTTGGCTGTTGGGCAATGTGCTAATCCTAAATTATGACCTATTTCATGAACGGCAACTTTTTGTAAGCGACTCAAGTAAATCGTTGGTTCTTTATGTGCTAATCTATGGGTAGAAACAATACAACTCTCGCCAGGACGATAAGCTAATCCGAAAATCCCCCAATCTTGATATGTATGGACTGGTTGTTTGATTTGACCATCAGGTTGGCGTTTTGTGGTTGAAATATCCCTAGCCGTAATACCTAGTACATAATCAATACTATCAGGCTTCTGTCTGATTAAGTCTTTTAAAAGTGAGTCAGCCCTGTAACGTGGTGATTTTATATTGATAAAGGCATGTTCAGGCAATTCTCTTTCCGTCAAAACAATGACATCCATTTGATAGGTCTGCTGAAGCGTTTCAGTGATATCAAAAATAGTCTTATCATTAATGTTTCCGTAGGGTTGGATTCCGATGCGTTTAGGCTCCTTCGCACACGAAATAAGCATAATCGATAAGAACACTATGAGATAAATTTTCGTCATCTTACGTTGGTATTAAAGCTCTGACCATACGGCTAGTTCATTACCGACAGGATCTTTAAAGTGAAAACGCTTGCCGCCTGGAAAGGTAAAAATATCAACGGATATCTCTCCACCATTATTAATTATTTCTCGTTTGATATGCTCTAAATCATGATGGTATAACACAACCAAAGCACCATTGGTAATAGGCTTATTCGATTTTTCGAATCCGCCTTCAAGTCCGCTATTAGTGAACGCACAATAGGTATCACCATAATCTGTAAAAGTCCAACCAAATGTCCGATGGTAAAACTCTTTAACACTGTCAAGGTCTGATGCGTAAAATTCGATGTAATTAATATGATTGTTATTGGTGCTCAATTTTAGAGGAATTAAACAGTATCACTGCCATCATCCATAAAACTATCGATGGCATCTTTTTCGACCAATGTAACGGCTTTTTGTAGAATGAGATTGTTAGGGTAAGTCACGAGATCACCATTGTCACACCTCAAATGTAATTGAAATGCTCTGATATCTTCAATAACCGCTTCGATGGGGAAATCCTTGTCATGTATTTTTACTTTGTCACCCACTTTATAAGGAAATGAAAAGAACATGATAATACCTGAAGTCACATTACTCAAAATAGACCATATGGCAAACAAGGCGATACCGATGACCGTAAATACAGAAGAGACAATAAAAGTCATATCCTTTAATTGTGCTCCAAAAACGAAGGATTCAATGATTAAAGCAATGAGAAAGAGTGTGACAGTTATATATCTGCAAATCAAATGAATACGCGCATCGTTAATACCGCTTGATCTTCCGATTTTTTTAACGAGCGCATGGCTGGCAAAACGGACCACCAATAGCACGACAAGTACTATTCCAGTGATGATGAGTTCCGATTGGTAAGCTTCAAAAAACATATATAAAAATTGGATTGGTCTTTCAAAGATACATTAGAAAAAACAGTTTTTATGATTTTAATTGAAGTGTTTGTCTCAGGTCCTCATCAGTATTAGAGTTTTTGTTCCAATAGGCTGATTTAATGGTTTTTATTTTTGTGGCTTTGGTGGTTAGGACTTCAGCATTTTTTCCAAATCCACTTTTAAACGCCTCTTCCCAACCAACGATGTCATAGGGAAAACTTGGTTTAAATCGGATGGTGAGTGTTCTTTCCAATTCCGGATAGGAAATCACATACTTGTCAGATTCCAAATTAGCATTGGCTTTGTAGGCTCGTAATGGTATATGTTTTAATCTGATAAATTCTAATGACGGAATAATATCAATGTTGCCAGTGGGTAAACTCTGAGGATCCAAGCGTAATTGTGTCCAAAGTTCATTTTCCAAAATAGATTTTTCCAAAGCGAATTTTTGATCGGCTTCATTTTCAAAATAACTATGCGACATGATTTCAAACTGTCGTCTATTGTTCAATTGTGTGTATACATGACCGCACCATTCTTGAACCGAACAACTCACTTTAAGCGCATGTTGCGTATTGTTGACAGGATAAAAAGTGGATTGCATGATGGCATAAGGATAGATGCCAGTATTGAATTTTTTTGTGGCGTTTAATTTCAGAACAGGAATACTGGATGCTGAAGACTGATCAGCTTTTACTTGAATGTCTGGTAAAAAAGGTTCAGTAACATAAATTAAAGCGGCCTGACCCTTTCGAATTTCACCATAGCGTGCTTGTTCTAATTGGTAACTAGAAATTTCAGCAGTTCCACTGTACCAATACGTTTTGAAATCAGTCGTTAATTCAAAAGCTGGTCTCAGTGCTACTGATGCTATTGAATCTTCTACAGCGGTGACCGTGTTTGTAGCTTCTAACTTAGGTTTGTCGGGTTCCTTACAACTAAAAAAGTTGATCTTTAATATGGCTGTAAGACCTATAAATATTAGTAGTTTATAAAATGAATTCATGGGCATCTTTTAGCCCTAAAGTTACAATGCTTTTGTTATAAAACCATGCTGTTTAACGTTTTGTAAACGAGTTGTGTGGGAAGTCCAACAACATTGGTGTAGGACCCTTCAATTTTGGAAATACCTATTTGTCCAATCCATTCCTGAATTCCGTAGGAACCCGCTTTGTCATAGGGTTGATAGTTATCAATATAGTAGTTTATCTCGTCGTTTGTCAAGGTGTTAAATGTGACCTTGGTGATGGCATTCACTGTTTTTTGTTGGCTTGTGGTTGTAAAGCACACGGAAGTAATAACTTCATGGGAGTTGCCACTCATAGCTTTTATCATGTTGAAAGCATCTTTCGGACTTCTCGGTTTCCCCAAGGCTTGATTGTTGTGCCAAACGATGGTATCGCTCGTAATGAGGATGTCATGAGCCTTTAATTCATCTTTAAAAGGTAATGCTTTCAGCTGTGCGAGATAATCACTAATTTCAAAATGTCGCAATCGGTCAGGAAATTCCTCTTTAACTGGTTTTAATCGAATTTTAACGGTCATTCCCAATTCTTTAAAAAATTGCTGACGTCTGGGAGATCCCGAAGCTAAAATTAGTTGGTAGTTGCGAAGTCTGTCCAGTAGCATAAATTATTATTTCAGTAGAAACGGATACATCAGTAAAGATAATAAACCTGTGAGCATTATCCACTTATAAATACGACTAATATGCGCATAGTGCTTTTGATGTTTAGCCGTAAAAATTTTTATACTCGCATAAATCAGAGGTGCAATTACAAATAACAAGAAATAGCCTAACGCCATCTGGTTTTTGTACAAGTACGTCACAACAAAATAGAGAACAGCCGCAATCGGTAACATACTTACAATGAAAGCAATTTTACCAGTACGTTCGCGGCCCAATACAATGGGAAGCGTATTCATTCCAGCTTTATAATCACCATCTACATCTTGTATGTCCTTCACCATTTCACGAATTAAATTAATAAGAAAAGCAAACACCGAATAATCAACAACAATACTAAAAAACTTAATTTGAGAAATGCGATTATATGGAGTAATCATAGGAAGTAAATCGAAAATAGCTACAATCAAAATGCTTGTGCCAACCAACAGTGAAATCAATAAATTCCCGATAACAACAGTGCCTTTTAAATAAGAAGCGTAGACATAAAGTGCTAAAGAAATAATGACAAAAATTGAAAAAAATGAACTCTTACCTATATTATGAGATAAGTAAAAGCCTAAGGCAATGGCAGCAATATTGCATCCGAAGAATAAATTATAGGCTAAAGACTCTGAGACTTGTTTTCCAATAATGACCTTTTCAGGCTTGTTGATAAGATCCGTTTCTACATCGTATATATCATTGATGATATTTCCTGCAGCTGCACAACATAAGGTCGCAACTACAAGGACCATAAAGTTGACCGTAGATAAAGCCGTGTTCACATCAAATGGCTCAAATAGCGCATATTTGATAAGAACTTGTGCAATGATAATTATTGCTAGATTTTTCCAACGTATAAGATTTAAGATGTGCAAAGTTAGATGGTTGTTTAGTAATTAGGTGTTGGTTTAATGAGGTCAAAAAATTGTTAGTCATACTTGGCATCGAAATTTCCGTCCCATTTGTCCTGTGCTTTTAAAACTTGTTCGATGACATCCCTTGCTGCGCCTTTTCCGCCTAACCTATGTGAGACATAGTGACTAACCGCCTTAACCTCAATAGCCGCATCTTGCGGACAACAAGCCAATCCAGCCAATTTCATAACCGGTACATCAGGAATATCATCTCCCATATACAACACATTTTTTGCGTCAATATTGTTGTCAGACAAATACGCGTGGAACTGCTCTGTTTTTTGATGTGCACCTAAATACACATCCGTGATACCAAGTCCCTCAAGGCGCTTTTGTACTCCTAGGTTCGTGCCTCCAGAAATAATACACATATTAAAACCAGCATTTTTTGCAGTTTTTAGGGCATAACCGTCTTTTATATTCATACGTCGCAACATATCACCATTGGTCATAATAGTGACTGTACCATCTGTAAGAACACCATCCACATCAAATATGAAGGTGGTTATTTGTTCTAAGTATTCTTTGTAACTCTTATCTTCCATGGGTATGTTTTATTGACGCTGTTAGTAACTTATAAAGGTCTTTATGATGATTGTCTTCTAAAAGCTTTAAATGCTTTTTAATTGTTTTTTTATCGTTGCGTTTGGCTGGACCCGTTTGGGCTTTGTAAGGAGACAGCTCTTGAACTTTCATTGCAGTCTCCAAAATTAATGGTTTTAATAGGTCAAACTCTGCACCTTGAGACTCGGTGATTTCATGAGCTACACGATACAACTGATTGGTGAAATTATTTACGAAAACAGCGGCTAAATGTAAAGCAGCACGTTGATCACTATTAACACGCTTGGTTACGTTCGTAATGGAAGTCGCCAATTGTTTTAAGGGTAAGTAATCTTTTTTTGCTAAGGTTTCTAAACATATAGGCACCTTGCTAAAATCGATATGAGCGGCTTTAGAAAACGTTTGTAAAGGGTAAAAGACACCACGACGATTTTTTTTATCCAAATCGTAAGCACTAACACTTCCTGAGGTGTGAACCACGAATCGGTTTTCAAACGGAAGTTGCTGCGATAATTCAGAAATCGCGTCATCGCTAACGGCAATGATATAAATATCCGCTTTTTCAAGCATCGCCAAATTGTCTGTAATGGCTACCTCATTTTTATAAGAAGCTATGGTTTTCAAGTGTCTGTTATACCACTGTGTGACCTTGACATTTTCTGAAGCCACAAATGCTTTGTATAAATGATGGGCTACATTACCTGCGCCTAAAAGTACTACTGAAATCATGACACAAAAATACAATAGAATTCAGAAATGGAAATTTTTAAGCTATTATTTAATTCCGATGCCTAACTTTGTCTTATGCGCAAAGATATTAGCACACGACAAGACCTTTATAGATTAGTGACATTGTTCTATGATAAAGTAAGAGCGGATCAACTTTTAGGGCCTTTTTTCAATGATACAATTACCGATTGGGAGTCGCATTTAGAGCATTTGACCACATTCTGGGAAAGCAGTTTGTTTATGACTAGAAAGCTTCAGCATAAGTATCATGGTAATCCATTGGAAGTTCATGTGGATGTGGATCGAAAATTTAATGGTCAAATCACAGAATTGCATTTTGGTGTCTGGCTCAATTTATGGTACCAAACCCTGGACGAATTGTTCGAGGGAGAGGTGACAGATAACGCCAAAAGAAGAGCAAGAAAAATGGGCACCTTTATGTATTTGAAAATTTTTGAAGCACGCCAACGCTAGGATTAGAAATTTACGTTTTTAACAGTTTTTTGATGCTCATTCAAGAGTCTTAAACAAACTAATTTGGTTATCTTTGCACAACTAAAAATAAGCCTTCTTGCTATGCAAAAGAAACTTGCGAACGTTCTATTTTCAACACGACTTACTGGAATTTTATTTATTGTTTATGCTGTAGCCATGATATTTGGTACATTTCTCGATGCAGGACAAGAAACGTCTCCAACACCTTTTACAAGACATTACATTTATAACGCCTGGTGGTTTGAGGCTATCATGGTACTCTTCGTGATTAATTTTATAGGTAATATTTTTAGATACCGTTTGTTACGTAAAGAAAAATGGGCAACGCTGATATTGCATTTAGCATTCATTTTTATCATCATCGGTGCAGGAATTACCAGATACATTGGATTCGAAGGATGGATGCCTATTCGAGAAGGAGAAACCACTAATACCTATCTCACACGGAACGTGTATTTAACGGCTTATATTGATGGTGATTTAATGATCAACGGACAGCAACAGCGTCGTGTGGTTCAGGAGCCAGTAGATTTTTCTGAGCGTTTGGATAATGATTTTGAAGTGACAGCTACCTACGATGATACGCCAGTAACCATTGCTGTTAAAAAGTTTGTTAAGGACGCCGAATTAGATATCATTCCAGATGAAACGGGCGAATCGTATTTAAAGTTAGTTGAGGCTGGCAATGAAGGATCTCACAGTCATTTCATCAAGGATGGTAGTGAAGCCCTTATTCATAATGTCGTTTTTACCTTAAACAACCCTAAGAAAGGTGCGATTAATCTAACGACTGAAGACAACCGAATTTTTATAGAATCGCCATTCGAAGGGGATTACATGACCATGGCAACACAGGAAACAGGTGTCTTAGTTAAGGATTCAATTCAACCTTTGGCCTTGCGTTCTCGTTATCAAATTGGGAATATGGCTATGGTGTTTCCAAAACCTGTTGTTACCGGATCTTTCGGAGTGGTTAAAAAATCCCAGTTGTTAAGAAGTCGTGAAGATGGACTTGTCGTGGATGTCACTGCAAATGGCGAGACTAAAACGGTTAATTTGTTAGGTGGTCAATATGTCAACGGTCGTTTTGAACAAGTAAAAGTAGGAGGCTTAGATGTAGCTGTAAAATATGGCTCCGTCGTTAAGGAATTACCCTTCAGTATCAAGCTCAATGATTTTGTTGCGGAACGCTATCCTGGAACTGAAGATAATTTCTCAGCTTTCGCAAGTGAGGTGACCGTTATTAAACCAAATGAAACACCTTACGATTATCGTATTTATATGAATAATATTCTAGATGAAGAAGGATATCGGTTTTTTCAGGCGAGCTTTTTTCCCGATGAGTTAGGAACCAAATTGTCAGTAAATCATGATCAATGGGGCACATGGGTGACCTATTTTGGTTATTTTTTGTTGTACTTCGGATTAATGGCTATTCTTTTTGCCAAGGGAACACGCTTTGCGGATCTCAAACGCTTTTTGGATAAATTAAAAGATAAAAGATCGGAACTTTTAACAGTTTCAATGCTGTGTATTGGGATGTTAGCTTATGCTCAAGAACCATCCGATGAAATTAGTGTTATACAAGATAGTTTGCAGTCTCAGGAACATTTTGAAGGTGATGGTCATGAACATAAGGCACAAGTCGATTTTGAAAGGCCAACAAAGGCGAAAATAGACTCTGTGATTAGAGCCAATATTACACCCAAAGAGCATGCCGATGAATTTGGAAGATTGGTTATTCAGGATTACAGTGGTCGTATGATGCCTATGAATACGTTTGCTTCTGAGATATTACGTAAACTTAGCAAGAAGGATCATTACGAAGAGTTTGATGCTAATCAGGTCTTGCTTTCCATGCAAGAAAGTCCGTTGTTTTGGTACAATGTTCCCGTCATTTATCTTGCCAAGCGGAAAGGGGATTCTATCCGCAAAATTATTGGTGTGGATACCGATCAGAAGTATGTCTCGATTACAGATTTTCTAACACCTGATGGACGGAATAAATTAGGACCCTATTTAGAAGAGGCTTACAGTGCTGAGGTGCCTAACGGTTTTCAGAAGGAATTTAAAGAAGCGTATGATCGCATGAGTTTATTATTCAATACACTTGATGGTCGTTCCATTAAAATATTTCCAGTACCCGAAGATGAGAGAAATACTTGGATTTCACCTGTCGAATATCGTGAGGAATACCGTAACCAGATTAAAGATACACTCTACGGAAAATTTATAGAAAATAGTTTTAGTTACTATTTAGGAGAACTCTATAAAGCACGTCAGTCTGGTGATTACACCACAGCCAATCGATTGTTAGATGGTTTCAAAAAGAACCAACAGCAGGAGGGAAGTGAGGTCATGTTATCAGATCAAAAAATTAATACAGAAATTAAGTATAATCAATATGACATATTTAAATCTTTGTATGCCTATTACATGATTGCTGGTGCTTTACTCTTTGTGCTTTTGATCATTCAAATATTTAAATCGCGAAGTAAAGTCTTAGATTTGGTCGTAAAAGGCTTTGGGATCGCCATCTTTTTGATGTTCCTAATTCATACGGCTGGATTGATTGTACGTTGGTATATTTCAGGACATGCACCTTGGAGTGACGCTTATGAATCGATGATTTATGTGGCTTGGGCAACCATGTTCTTCGGATTAGCTTTCGGTCGTAAATCTATGTTGACTTTAGCTGCAACGGCGTTTGTGACATCCATGATATTGATGGTAGCTCACTGGAGTTGGATGGATCCAGCTATTTCTAATCTTCAGCCTGTACTAGATAGTTATTGGTTAATGATTCACGTGGCAGTGATTGTGGCAAGTTATGGCCCTTTTACGCTTGGCATTATTTTAGGTTTAACCGTGTTATTATTGATGGCATTCACAACCAAAAAGAACAAGGTGAAAATGGACTTAAATATTAAAGAGTTGACCATTATTAATGAAATGGCCTTAACTGTAGGTTTAGTCATGCTAACCATTGGTAACTTTTTAGGAGGTATGTGGGCTAATGAAAGTTGGGGACGATATTGGGGTTGGGATCCAAAGGAAACTTGGGCATTAATTAGTATTATGTTCTATGCTTTTGTCATACATATGCGTTTGATTCCAGGGCTTCGAGGTCGATTTGGCTTTAATTTGGCATCTGTTTTAGTATTTTCTAGTATTCTATTTACTTACTTTGGTGTCAACTTTTATTTATCGGGCTTACATTCTTATCAGTCAGGACAACAGATCTTGAGTTATCAATATATTGCAATTACCTTAGCTTTAATTGGAATTTTAGCTGGTTTCGCCTATAGAGGCTATAAGAAATTTTATAAAAAATAAGCAACATTGCTAGATGATCTTCGTAAGTGAACGGTCATTTCTTAGAAAAAATAACGCAATCACAGTAAAAGTTTCTTCTAAAACTGTTTGCTATTGCTTTGCACGAACTGTTCGAATATCTTTGCAATCTTTTAATAGTAATAAAAGAGATGCTTATGAAATTTTTAAGGGAGTTCAAAGAATTTGCCGTTAAGGGGAATATGATGGATATGGCCATCGGAATCATCATTGGTGCATCATTTAATAAGGTGATTGATGTGTTGGTAAAAAAGGTATTTATGCCACCTTTATCCTTAATGACTGACGGTCTTAATTTTCAGGATAAAAAATATGTGTTACGTGAGGAAGTTTTAGATGCTCAAGGCACGGTGCTTACACATCAAGTGGCTATAGAGTACGGAATGCTATTTGAAACATTTTTAGATTTCCTCATCGTTGGTCTCACGGTATTTGTGGTGGTAAAAACCATGAACCGATTGAAGGATAAGGCAGAAGATCCTAAAAATAAGGTTGTGAAAACACCTAAGGATATAGAATTACTTGCCCAGCTTAACGACTTAATGGAAGAACAGAATGCGCTCTTAAAGAACAAATAAGTAGAATTTGTTCATGGCAAAACACCTATTGATATCTGCCATTTTTCGCGCTAGTTTTTATAATTAAGAGCTCACATTGATGTCACATGCTTTGCTAAAAGCATAAGACTACGACTCATCTACTTTTTTCCAAACGAATTCACTGTTCAGTTGAAAGCTACCTATATAGTCAAAATTACAGTCTGAAGGCGCTATGATGGATAAAAAGGGTTGGTCCTTTTTATCGCGATATAAAAAATAGGTTTCACCTACGAGTGGTTCAAAATTATAGCGAGAATTGTATACCAAGTTGTTATATTCCAGTTCTTGGATCATTTTGTCATATTCAGCTTTGAGCTCAAGATATTTGGCTTGGATTTGTTTGTTGGCTTTTAAAATATTGCGATTTTTCCATGTAGAATTGCCATGTACTTGTATGGCTGGAGCACCAACATTGGTAGCATAAGGCTTTAAAGCCGCATCATAGCGTTGAGTCTTGTTATTAAAGACGACTTGATCTGGTTTTTTGTCTTCTGACATATCGCTATTGTTTTTTGCAAAGATACAGCACATATTATTTTCTTTACGACTAATCCATAACTTTTTATTTTAGCAGTTTTGTAATGATCGTTTTGCAGTTGTATTCAGATAATTTAGTCTTTTAGTCTCATAATAAAGGCTAACCAAGTCTAAAAAGTCATATATTTAAGCTATCAACCAATGACTATTACATGAAATTATTAAAACGACTAGGGTTTGGGAATGTATTGATATTGGCACTTTGTGTCGTAATCATCTTGGTGGCTGAATACGTTTTTCTACACGGCGATCAACTTCATGCCATCTTTATCGGACTTTGGGCACCGACGCTTTTAGGCATAGCTATTTTCTTTAAACAAATCACAAATGGACGCTAACGATATTGTACTTTACTTCTCTATATTTGTTGCCGTTTGCGTGGTGATATGGGCCGTTTTAGCGATTCGCGCCTATGACAAGGTGGATCGGGAAAGGTGAAATTAAACAACAATGGTAGTTATTGTTTTTAATTGAAATTCAGGAAGAATGTTTAATCACGATAACTTAAACGATCTCTAATACCGCCACTTTCACGATGTATAATCACATCTGATTTATAGCGTTTTGCCAAGCGTTTTGCTTTGTCGATAGCTGTACTTTGTTTTCGATGTTTAGAGGTTATACGTTGATTGCCCTCTCTGCGAACTGCCCAAGCATCTTGGTAGGGCACAACGTGTTGATGCCAGGTTCGTTTTTTCTTCGAAGACGCGTAGCCTAAAGCTTCCAAAACGGCATTGATTAACTTTTGTAAGGCTCTAACAAGCTGCTCGTTTTTGGCCATATTTAGACATTTGAAGTCGTAAGTTGCTTTTCAAGTTGATCAAAAGCGATGGCTTTGAAATCTGAAACGACCAAATCAGCCTTGCTATAATCTTGGTCCTCACTATGCAGACTATCAAATCCGATACAATAAATACCAGCCCCTTTAGCGGCAGCAATACCATTGGTGGAATCTTCAATAACAAAACAATCCTTTGGGTCATGACCAGAAAGTTCAGCGGCTTTCTCAAAAATCTCAGGATGTGGTTTCGATGCTTTTAAATCGGCTCCAGAAATTTTAGCTAAAAAATATTGATCGAGATCAAAACGCTCAAACACACGGTTAATATTTTCCATAGAAGCTGAAGACGCCAAGACTAAAGTCACATTATGATGGTGATAGTCCTTAATTAGGTCAAGGACACCGTCCAATAAATGCAAATCAGTATCATGATCAAATAAATACTTAAAATGAGATCGCTTGATATCTACCAAGGTTTGAGGACCTAATGGTAAATTAAAATGAGTGATGAGTTTTTTGCATATTTCTAGGGTAGACTGCCCTGTAAAGCTGGCATAGAGCTCTTCTGAAACTTTAATATTAACATCATCAAACATTTGGAAATAGGCTTTGTGATGTAAGGGTTCTGAGTCCACAATCACACCGTCCATATCGAATAAAGCGGCTTTAAACATGTAGTATTAGTTAGTTGATTTGTACGAATATATAGAAATACCCATTGAAAATCAATAGGTTTGATATAGAAATACCAAGACATTTGTTAACATGCAAGTATGTTCGACGAAGTACAGATTTTTACAGCTTTTGATATTGGCTGATGAGTTGGAAAATGTCAATCGTGCATTTAATCACGTAAAAACGCTATTTTGAAATTAAAAAATAAAGTTGCAACTTTATCCTCTTATGATTGTTTAAGTCCACACATCGTCCAAGTCACCTTTTCTCGTGACCCATTTTACAAGTCGCAAACGTTTCTTGCGATACATACTTATTTGTAATTATAAATAATCATGGCAATATCTAAATTAAACCTCAAACAATTTTTTTTATATCTAAAACAGGCGCTTTCAGGAAAAGAACAAGAATTTACTTCAGGAAGTATTCGGAAAGCTGTTTTTATGCTTTCTATTCCGATGATTCTAGAGATGCTGATGGAATCGGTTTTTGCTGTGGTGGATATCTTCTATGTTTCCAAAGTGAGTGTCAATGCCGTGGCAACCATAGGCCTGACGGAATCAGTGATCACTTTAGTATATGCTTTAGCTATCGGACTCAGTATGGCGGCTACGGCTGTTGTCGCGAGACGCGTTGGAGAAAAAAACAGAGAAGCGGCATCTCGTGCTGCAGTTCAAGTGATCATACTAGGCGTGGCGATTTCCGTGTTAATTAGCATTGTAGGTATCATATTTCCAAAAGAAATTTTAGCGCTTATGGGAGGCGAACCTGATTTAATTGCTGAAGGTTATGGCTACACTCAAATTCTTTTGGGCGGAAATGTGACAATTATGCTGTTATTTCTTATCAATGCTATTTTTCGTGGAGCTGGCGATGCGTCGATGGCTATGTGGACGCTCATCTTGTCTAATGGTTTGAACATTATCCTCGATCCTATTTTTATCTTTGGAGTTGGACCCGTTCCAGCTTATGGTGTTGAAGGAGCAGCTATCGCAACGACCATAGGAAGAGGAACGGCTGTGCTGTTTCAGTTGCTTATTTTGATTTATGGTTGGAGTACCATTAAAATTGGTGTTAAGGATGTGGTATTGCGAATTGGTGTTATGCTGAATTTGGTAAAGGTCTCCTTAGGAGGTATTGGACAGTTTCTCATTGGTACATCATCATGGGTGTTTTTAATGCGAATAATGAGTGAATTTGGAAGTGAGGTTTTAGCAGGTTATACTATTGCAATTCGAGTGATGATGTTTACGTTTATGCCAGCTTGGGGTATGAGTAATGCAGCGGCAACCTTGGTAGGTCAAAACCTAGGTGCCAAAAAACCAGATCGCGCTGAAAAGTCGGTTTGGAAAACCGGAAAATATTGCGCTATATTTATGGGCTTTGTATCCTTATTATATCTCAGTTTCGCACCACAAATAATGTCTTGGTTTACCAACGTGCCTGAGGTGATTTCACAGGGCAGTTTGTGTTTACGAGTTATTGCAGCAGGTTATATTTTCTACGCTTACGGAATGGTTGTGATCAATTCCTTTAATGGCGCAGGAGATACCATGACGCCTACATTAATTAATTTTGTCTGTTTTTGGGTGTTTCAATTACCATTTGCTTATATCATGGCCATCAGTCTTGAACTCGGCTCCATTGGCGTCTTTTTAGCAATTGTATTGGCAGAGGTTTTAATAGCAATAATCGCCATTATCTGGTTTAGAAAAGGTCGTTGGAAATTGAAAAAAGTGTAGTTTCAGTATGGTTTTTCTTACTAAAATTTGATAAATATCAACTTTGATAGTTTATTTGAGCGTTTCAGCGATTAAATTACTTAAAATCAGTCACTCACGCTACATTTGTTCATCCCTATAAGAGATTAATAGCACATTTTTTATTGACCAAATTTACAATCAGGATTGCTCAGACTTAAAAGTTTTAGCAAACCGTGACTAATAAACTTACGTAAATGTTATTGATTATGAGGGAAGTCCGTTTTTTGTTAACTGCTTTAGCTTTCACAATGCTCAGTGTAACCACCTTGGTGGCACAATCGGGTATTTATGAAAGTTACGTCATTATGAATGATGGCGCAAATAATGTGTATTATGATTTAAATGTTGACACTGCCAATCCCAATTTTGATGGGTTTAATTTCGGAACATTGGAATGTTCTAGAACTTATGAATTGGTTGGAGGACAAAATAAAATTTTTAAGTGCGGTGACCATGATATCATTAATGGTACCTTGTTTTATAGAATATGGTTGCAGTCTGCAACACCTCCTGCGACATTTAATGCCATCAACATCGACTTCAATACAGATGATGGTCCAGCGGCTTGCTCAGGAATTAATCAGATATGGGAATCTAACGGGACCAATAGTGTTAGTTTAACAAATTTACCTTTAGGTGATTATTTTCTTGAATTATATACCCAAGCAGAATATACATCTGTGACTGATGGTAACGGCACGCATTTTATCTCCAATTTTGGTGCGAATTTTACAGCTAGTTTTTCTGTGGCTGATACCACAGCACCTGATCCAGCTGTATTAAGTGATATTACAGGTGAGTGCTCAGCCACAGCAACTGCACCAACTACGACTGATAATTGTTCAGGAAGCATCACAGGAACGACGAGTGATCCACTTTCTTACAACACACAAGGAAGCTATGTGATTAACTGGACTTTCG
>JAAEZI010000046.1:0-744 GCA_018222915.1 Algicola sp.
TCAAGCCGAAGTGATTAGTAATAATATCATTCAGAAAATAACAAATCACTTTGCACATCATTTAAAAGGCGATGATGTATCCACTGATGACAGCCTTGAACTCATAAAAAAAGTGTTTCAATTAGAAGCAACCACAGACAATGTCTAAAATTATAAGAATTGGAACTCGTGATAGCGAACTTGCGCTATGGCAAGCCAAAACCGTACAAAGTCAACTCGAACATTTAGGTCATAAAACACAATTAGTTCCTGTTAAATCAACAGGTGATATCGTACTTGACAAACCCATTTACGAACTAGGAATTACAGGTGTATTTACAAAAACCCTTGATATTGCTTTGCTCAATGGTAATATTGATATCGCTGTTCATTCTTTAAAAGATGTGCCAACATTACTTCCAAAAGGAATTGTGCAGGCAGCTGTTTTAAAACGTGGAAATGTTAGAGATTGTCTGGTATTTAAACATAACGAAGAGTTTTTATCACAGCGAGAGGCAATTATTGCAACTGGAAGTTTGCGAAGAAGAGCACAATGGTTAAACCGTTATCCAACCCACACCATTGTTGGTTTGCGAGGCAATGTGAATTCCAGGTTACAAAAACTAGAAGATAATGACTGGAATGGAGCCATCTTTGCTGCAGCTGGTTTAGGCAGACTGAATATGAAACCTGAAGAAAGCTTCAATCTCGAATGGATGATTCCTGCACCTGCTCAAGGTGCTGTAATGATTGCAGCTTTGGAAC
>JAAEZI010000046.1:754-8575 GCA_018222915.1 Algicola sp.
GGATGAGGAAACACTTGCTGTTTGTGCTGAAATTAATCACAAAGACACTGAAATTGCTACGTCTGTTGAACGTAAATTCTTGAATCTTTTAGAAGGTGGATGTTCGGCTCCTATTGGTGCTTTAGCGTATGTAAAAGATGAAGAAGTTCACTTACAAGGCGTATTATTAAGTCTTGACGGAAGCAAAAAAATTGAAGTGCAACGCACAATGGCTTTAGAAAAACATGATGAGCTTGCTCAGTTTTGTGCCAATTATATTATTGAACGTGGTGGAAAACGTTTAATGGACACTCTTAAAAAGTCATCTCAAGGTGTTAATATTTATTCGACCAAAACCTTAACCGATGATCAAAAGCAGTTGTTTCATGATGATGTGGTTTCTGAAAGTTCAGATTTTATAAAGATTAGTTTGAACAGAATGACATCTAGTGTATTGCGACCAATGCCGAAAAACGTCATCATTACCAGCAAAAATACAGTTGAAGCTTTGCTGATGAATTTTCCTTCGCAAGAACTGCAGTTTGAAAATATCTATTGCGTTGGCCGAAGAACAAAACGTATGGTAGAACGTAAAATTGGAAAGGTAAAACATACTGAAAATAATGCTAAAGCCTTAGCCGAATATTTAGTGGAATATATTGAAGGTACAGAAGCCACCTACTTTTGTAGTGATATTCGTTTAGATGAATTACCAGGCATTTTAAATGAAAATCATATCGCTGTTCATGAAGTCATCGCTTACGAAACTAAATATGATTCCGTAAAAATAAATGATAACATCAAAGGCGTTATGTTTTACAGTCCATCAACAGTTCAAAGTTACAAGCAAGAAAATGACGATGACATCATTGCTTTTTGCATAGGAGAAACCACAGCGAAGGAAGCCAGAAAACATTTTGATGATGTAAGAATTGCAAAAATGCCAACAGTTGAGAGTGTGATTGACTTGGTGAATGAACATTACGCTTAAGACCTCTCGACTGCGCTCGAGGAGACAAAACTCTGTCTGGTCGAGCGCAGTCGAGACCTAATTAAAAAATACATGAATTAAAAAGATTCCTGCATTCGCAGAAATGACAGACATATGATTAAAAACGATTTATTTTTAAGAGCATTAAAGGGAGAAACTGTTGAGCGTCCACCAGTTTGGATGATGCGTCAAGCTGGACGTTATCTTCCAGAGTTTATGGAAATTAAGGCTAAATATGATTTCTTCACGCGTTGTCAAACTCCAGAATTAGCAAGTGAAATTACAGTTCAACCTATCCGTCGTTACGGAATGGATGCTGCTATTTTGTTTAGTGATATTTTGGTCATTCCTCAGGCGATGAATATCGAGGTACAAATGAAGCCTAACTTTGGTCCATATTTACCACATCCAATTCGCACGCAAAAAGATGTTGATAATGTCATTGTTCCAGATGTAAAAGAGGCTTTGAACTATGTCTATGAAGCTATAAAAGCAACAAAAGAAAAACTGAATAACGAGATTCCTTTAATTGGTTTTGCAGGTTCACCTTGGACGATTTTATGTTATTGTGTACAAGGTCAAGGCAGTAAAAACTTTGATAAAGCTAAAGAGTTTTGTTTTACCAATCCTGTTGCTGCTCATCAATTGCTACAGAAAATTACAGACACAACAATTGCTTACTTAAAAGAAAAAGTAAAAGCAGGTTGTAATGCTGTTCAGGTATTTGATTCTTGGGGAGGCATGCTGTCTCCAGTCGATTATCAGGAGTTTTCATGGCAGTACATTCAACAGATTATTGATGCATTAAAAGATGAAGCTCCAGTAATTGCCTTCGGAAAAGGCTGTTGGTTTGCGCTTGGCGAGATGGCTAAATCTGGTGCTTCTGCTTTAGGTGTAGATTGGACTTGTTCTGCAAAAAATGCACGTTATCTGACTGGAGGAAACATCACATTACAAGGGAATTTTGATCCAACACGATTATTTTCTCCACCTTCAGAAATCAAAAAAATGGTGCATCAAATGATCAACGATTTTGGAAAAGATAAATATATAGTAAATTTGGGTCATGGAATTCTACCAAATATTCCTTTAGACAATGCAAAAGCATTTATTGATGCTGTAAAAGAGTATAAGGTTTAAAAAATTGGGCGTGTTTTACGGCTCAATATGGTCTTAAACTATCGAGATAGTCACTACATATTTTGGTTGCGTTTCTGTCAAAAATAAGCTCCAAAATTTGCGACATCACTACTCTAAAATTGAGATACATTTGCGACATTAGTTCTATAAATTAACAGGCTCCTTCAACTTAGGAAAGTATTATGATAAAGAATATAATAAAAGGGATACAAGCTTATTCAGGTGCGCTAGCATTGATTTCAAAGTTGAGTCTTTGGAATTTCTTTTTTATTCCGATTATAATTAGTGTGATTACTGCATCAGTCATTGGATTTTCAGCTTATGTACTTTCAGATAACATTGGAGAATTTATTGCTGAAATCTGGATCTGGGATTTTGGAAAAGAAACCTTTACAACCATCTCTACATTTATTGGAGCTGTTATTGTTTTAGTTATCGGTTTAATTCTATACAAGCACATCGTATTGGCATTATCTGCTCCATTTATGAGTCCGGTTTCCGAAAAAATCGAAATGTATTTAACTGGTATTGAAAGACATAATTACAGAAACACAACATTTACAGAACAATTATGGCGAGGTATTAAAATTAACATGAGAAATCTGGTAAAAGAACTCCTGTTTACCATTCCTATTCTCCTGTTAAAGTTTATACCTGTTGTGAATATATTTTCAACTGTATTACTGCTCATGGTTCAAGCCTATTACGCTGGTTTTGGAAACATGGATTACACCTTAGAACGTCATTTAAACTATCGTGAGAGTGTTACATTTGTTAAAAAACATAAAGGTATAGCCATAGGTAACGGAATTGTTTTTATTTTATTCCTATTACTTCCAGTTCTTGGTGTCCTATTAGTATTGCCTTTAAGTGTGACTGCTGCTTCAATAAGAACAGTTAACCTTCTAAAAAAGGAAAAGCTCCTGTTAGAGAAAAGAGTTTTTATCTCTTGATTATAGCATTCCTTGATTTTGGAAACCTGGCAGAAAAAGAAACTATGAAAGATAAATTCTTCAACTACATACACGAATTACAAGATAGCATAACATCTCAACTTGAAGCTATAGATGGTAAAGCTAAATTTCAGGAAGACGTCTGGAAACGTCCTGAAGGTGGAGGCGGAAGAACACGTGTTATTGAAAACGGAAACATATTTGAAAAAGGTGGTGTAAATATTTCTGGTGTTCACGGAACATTACCAGATTCTATGCAAACTTACTTTGGCGTGAAAGATGCCGATTTCTTTGCTTGCGGATTGAGCTTGGTGCTTCATCCAAAAAACCCAATGGTTCCAACTGTTCATGCAAATTGGCGCTATTTTGAAATGTATGATAAAGAGGGTAACATTGTTGACCAGTGGTTTGGTGGCGGACAAGATTTAACGCCTTACTATGTGTTTGAAGACGATGCAAAACATTTTCATCAAACCTGTAAAACAGCATGTGACAAACACAATCCTGAATTTTATCCAAAATATAAAGCGCGTTGTGATGCGTATTTTTACAATTCACATAGAAATGAAGGTCGTGGTATTGGTGGTTTATTTTTTGACTATTGCAAAGAAACAGATGAAATGAGTATGCAAAACTGGTATGATTTCGTCACAGAAGTTGGTAATAGTTTTCTTGATGCTTATGTTCCTATAGTAGAAAAACGAAAAGATTTAGAGTATACCAAAACGCAACGTAACTGGCAGGAAATTCGCCGTGGTCGCTATGTGGAATTTAATTTGGTTCATGACAAAGGCACATTGTTCGGATTAAAAACCAACGGAAGAATTGAAAGTATTTTAATGAGTCTACCTCCACACGTGCAATGGGTTTACGACCATCACCCAGAAGCTGGAAGTGAAGAGGAAAAATTAATTAAAATTTTACAAAATCCTATAAACTGGGTTTAGTAAAACAAAGGTCAGGTTGAGCGCAGCCGAAACCTCAATAATCAATAAAACACATAAATAGTATGTTCCCTTTAAGAAGAAACCGAAGATTAAGAACAAACGAAGCCATAAGAAGTTTAGTGCGGGAAACCATAATTTCACCTAACGATTTCCTTGTGCCGCTTTTTGTTGTGGACGGAAAAGGTGTGAAACAGGAAATTGCATCGATGCCTAATTACTATCGTTTCAGTTTAGATTTACTCGAAAAGGAAGTCAAAGAACTCTGGAAACTCGGTTTAAAATCGGTATTATTATTTGTAAAAGTACCAGATAACCTCAAAGACAATAAAGGTACTGAAGCTTTAAACCCAAACGGACTCATGCAACGCGCAATTAAAACCGTTAAGAATGTTTGTCCGGAAATGTTAGTGATGACAGATGTTGCACTCGATCCATATTCTTCTTATGGTCACGATGGAATTATCGCTGAGGGAAGAATAATCAACGATACTACTGTTGACGTTTTAGCTGAAATGAGTTTGTCTCATGCGCAAGCTGGAGCCGATTTTGTAGCGCCAAGTGATATGATGGATGGTCGCATTTTAGCCATTCGCGAAGCCTTAGAAGATGACGGATTCACAGACACAGGTATTATGAGTTACTCAGCAAAATATGCATCTGCTTTTTATGGACCATTTCGTGATGCTTTAGATTCTGCTCCTGCTGCTATTAAAAATATTCCGAAGGATAAAAAAACCTATCAAATGGATTTTGCCAATCGTTTTGAAGCATTAAAAGAAACCGAAATGGATATTGATGAAGGTGCAGATATCGTGATGGTAAAACCAGGCTTATGCTATTTAGATATTGTTCGGGAAATTAAAAATGAAGTCGATGTTCCTGTCGCTGTATATCAGGTGTCTGGAGAGTATGCTATGTTAAAAGCTGCTGCAGAAAAAGGATGGCTGGACCACGATGCTGTGATGCTAGAACAAATTACTGCTATTAAGCGTGCTGGAGCAGATGTTATTGCTTCCTATTTTGCTAAGGACGTTGTAAAATTATTATCGTAAATTCGTAATAATCAAACTTAAATCATTTTATGGGATTACTCATATTCTACGCACTAATATCAATTTTCTTTTCTTTTTTGTGTTCTATTCTGGAAGCTGTACTTCTTAGTATCACTCCTACGTTCATCAACTTAAAAAAGAGTGAAGGCCATACCTATGCTGATAATTTAGAAGCACTCAAGAAAGATGTCGATCGTCCATTAATTGCCATTCTTACTTTAAACACTATAGCACATACTGTTGGTGCTATTCTGGTTGGTGTACAGGCAAAAGTTGCATATGCTGAACTTTATGGTACAACAACAAGACGAATTTTTGGAATTGCATTTACTGAAGATTTAATGGTAGGTATCGTCTCTACCCTTATGACAATTCTCATTCTTGTAGCTTCAGAAATTATACCTAAAACTATTGGTGCAACCTATTGGAAACAATTAGCACATTTCACCACAATAGCGCTTAATCTTCTAATATTTCCTTTAAAATGGACTGGTATTCTGTGGATTTTACAACTCACCACTAAACTTATTGGAGGCAAAGGCCATGGAAGCGTATTAAGTAGAGAAGGGTTTTTAGTTATGGCTGATATGGCTCATGAAGAAGGGGTTTTTCAAGAAAATGAAAGTAAGATTATAAAAAACCTTCTGACGTTCAAGGAAGTTTTCGCCAAGGATGTGATGACACCAAGAACAGTTATGAAGTCTGTTGATGAGAATACAACCGTTGAAGATTTTTTTAATAAAAACATGAATCTGCGCTTTTCCAGAATTCCCATTTATGCTGGCGATTCTGATAACATAAAAGGACTTGTCTTAAAAGACGAAGTGTTTAAAGAAATGGCTTTAGACCATGTTTCTAAAAAGCTTTCTGAATTAAAAAGAAATATTATTGTAGTCTCAAGAGATTTGCCTATTCCTAAACTTTTTGAAAAGTTAGTTGAAAGTAGAAATCACATGGCTTTGGTAGTAGATGAATATGGCTCTGTAAGCGGTCTGGTCACTATGGAAGATGTGATTGAAACCCTTCTTGGTCTTGAAATTATGGATGAAAGTGATAATGTTTCAGACCTTCAGTATATGGCAAGGAAAAGCTGGGAATCAAGAGCAAAAAAATTAGGCATCCTTGAAGATAACCCTTCAGAAGAAAACGAATAATTTTGGAAACCTGTATTGTTAAATCGCCTTTAGGTTTTACCAAAATTGTTGGAGATATAGATGGTATTTCTGAAGTGACCGTTTTAAATTCCGAGGAAAAAGAAACAGATATCATTCCATTAGAACTCGAAGATTGTGTCATGCAACTTCAAGAATATTTTGAAGGCAACCGAACCGTTTTTAATCTTAAATTAAATCCGCGAGGCACTGAATTTCAGAAAAACGTCTGGAAACAATTAGAACAAATTCCTTACGGAAAAACAATATCATATCTGGAACTTTCAAAACAACTTGGCGATATTAAAGCCATTAGAGCCGTTGCAAATGCCAATGGTAAAAACCCATTATGGATAATCATTCCGTGTCATCGCGTAATTGGAAGTGATGGAAGTTTAACAGGTTATGCTGGTGGATTACACAGAAAACAATGGTTGTTAGAACATGAAAGTCCGTATAAGCAACAAAGCCTTTTTTAATAGATAAAATAGTTACTTTTATAAAACATTTTATATAGCAAACTAAAACACTAATACGCTCCAATGAAATATTTAAAAAAGCTCCTCAAGTTCTTAATCCTGTTTTTGGGATTATTAATCATCATTTTATACATCACAGATACCGATTATTTAATAAAGGCTGTAAGAACAATATATCTGAAAGGTCACACAACGGCTTTCTTAGAAGATTATAAGGAATTTGATAATCAGGTTATTGAAGCTTCAAATCATCCGCAAGCCTGGCCAAATCATAAAGATTACAATTCGGTAGAAGCTACAGAACCATTAAAAAGAGCACATAATAATTGGGGAACCATTGCTTTCGTCATCATAAAAAATGACAGCATCTGGTACGAAAATTATTATGATGGTTTTGGAGAAGATTCTAAAACGAATTCATTTTCAATGGCAAAAAGTTATGTCTCTGGTCTGTTAGGAAAAGCGATTATGGAAGGTCATATTAAAAGTTTAGATCAACCTGTTTGTGATTTTTTACCAGCATTTTGTGAAGGAAAAGCACTTACAATGACTGTAGGTGATTTATCATCTATGGCTTCAGGCACCAATTGGGATGAGGCTTATTATTCTCCTTTGTCCATTACCACACGAGCTTATTTTGATGATGATTTAGCGAAAGTCATGAACGGACTTACAGTGGTTGACGAACCTGGACAACATTTTAAATATGCCAGTGGAGATACACAAATGCTCGCGATGGTTATTGAAAAAGCCACTGGAAAAAAATTGTACAACTATCTTGAAGAGAGTTTCTGGAAACCTTTGGGAAGTGAAAACAGTACCTTATGGCAAGTCGATAGTGAAGACCATGATTTGGTAAAAGCTTATTGTTGTATTGCAAGTAATGCTAAGGATTTTGCACGCTTTGGAAAGCTTTATAAAGACCATGGAAAATGGAACGGAAAACAGGTGTTAGATTCTGCTTTTGTAGCAAAATCTGTTAGACCTCGTTTTCCTGAAAGTCCAGAATATGGCTATGGTTTCTGGTTAAAAAAACATCTTGGAAAACAGTTTTTTATGATGCAAGGCCATCTTGGTGAATACGTCATGCTGCAAGCTGAGGATGGCGTGATTATTCTGAGCATAGGAA
>JAAEZI010000046.1:8585-11431 GCA_018222915.1 Algicola sp.
ATCTTGGTCAATACGTCATTGTGCAACCTGAGGATGATGTGATTATTGTTAGACTAGGACATTCAAAAGGTCCTGGAAATCCTTTAGAGTCTTACACTGACGATATTTCTATTTATATTGAAGAAGCCTATGAAATGCTCAATAAATAGCAATTTGATCAGCTAAATAATATAAACCACAAAAGTATTAGAGGTATTAATATAGATTATATTCTATATTTTTATATCTTTAGTGCTGTATAGTTTCACATCTATGAAATACATTAAGTTCATTAGTTCGCTTTTAGCTACTATAGCTATATTTTATGTTATAAATACCAAATTAGGCAGCATTCCTCCTCTTGGTAAATTTTTAGCGCCTAACGAAGGGATTTGGCAAAATGAAACTGACGATGCTACTTCTGGCAGTGTTTCAATTAATGGGTTGGAAGACGAAGTAACTGTTCATTATGATGCACAACTCATTCCTCATATCTTTGCAAAAAATGATTACGATTTATATAAAGCACAAGGTTACATCACTGCCAAACATCGCTTATGGCAAATGGAGTTTCAAACCTTTGCTGCTGCTGGACGAATTTCAGAAATTATTGGAGAAAAAGGTCTGGACTTTGACAGAGCACAGCGAAGAAAAGGCATGCTTTTTGGTGCCGAAAACAGCTTAGAGGTTATTAAAAAGGATCCTGAATCTCTAAAATATCTTGAAGCGTACAGTGAAGGTGTTAATGCCTACATCAATCAACTTCAACCTGAAGACTATCCCGTTGAATATAAATTATTAGACTATCAGCCTGAAGCATGGACGATAGATAAAACCATGCATTTGCTCATGTATATGACAGATATGCTCTGCGGAAGAGATTCCGATTTAGAATATACCAACATGCTTCGGAAATTTGGTAAAGATCATTTCGATTTATTATTTCCTGACTTTTTTGATGTTAATGATCCTGTTATTCCAAAAGAACAAGACTGGAGTTTTATTGATGTTAAACAAACTGAACTTCCTCTAAGTGAAATGCCATTAGATTCCATTTCTGAAACGATGGAGAAACCACATCCAAATAACGGAAGTAACAATTGGGCTGTAAGTCCGCAAAAATCATATTCTGGTAACGCTATTCTGGCTAACGATCCTCATTTAGGTCTAAAATTACCGTCTATATGGTTTGTGATGCAGTTGCATTCACCTAATCAAAATGTATTTGGAGCTACACTTCCCGGAGCTTTGGGTATTATTATCGGATTTAATACCGATATTTCCTGGGGAGTTACCAATGCCACAAGAGATGTTAAAGACTGGTACAAAATTGAATTTCAAGATGAAAGCAGGCAAACATACAAATATGATAATGCATGGAAAAAAACATCTTTAAGACTTGAAGAAATTAAAATTAGAGGAAGAGCAACTTTTATAGACTCTGTAATTTATACTCATCATGGACCCGTGAGTTACGATCACACGTTTAAAGGTGATGATGGAAAAAAAGGCTATGCGATGAAATGGGCAGGACATAAAGGACACAACTTTACCAAACTATTTTTAAAACTCAACAAGGGCAAAAACTATGACGATTATGTAGAAGCCATTTCAAATCATGTGGCACCTGCTCAAAATTTTGCTTTTGCTTCAACTGAAGGCGATATTGCCTTATGGGTTCAAGGGGAATTTCCAAATAAATGGGAAGGCCAAGGTAAATTTCTTCTCGATGGAAGCAATCCTAATCACGACTGGCAGAGCTATATTCCGAAAGCATTTAATGCACATATTAAAAATCCGGAACGTGGTTTTGTAAGTTCTGCCAATCAACATCCTGTTGATGAATCCTATCCTTTTTATGTATTTAATGATGGTTACGGAACCTACAGAAATCGTGTCATTAATGACTATTTCAGAAAAAGAGAATCCTTAAATATTCAGGATTTTAAGCGCCTTCAAAACAACAACTTTAATCTTAAAGCACAGGAACTTGTTCCATTTATGTTAGACAGGATGGAAACTCCTGCGCTCACTGAAGACGAACAATTACTTCTTAATCATATAAGACATTGGAATTATAATACTCACATTGATAACCTTGGACCAAGCATCTGGTCTGCATGGATTAAACATTTGTATCGACTAACGTGGGATGAATTTAATGTTGATGATGAAGCTTTAAAAGCGCCATTCATGTATCAAACCATTTACATGCTGAAAAATCATCCCAATGATCCGTTTATGGATATTGTTGACACTCCAAAAAAGGAAACAGCAATTGATTTATTTACACTTGCATTCAAAGCAGCTGCCAAAGAATTAAACGAATGGCAAACTGAAAATGGCGAATTTAACTGGAAGCATTACAAAGGTGCTTATGTTGGACATTTATTACAGTCGTTACCTGCTTTTTCTAGATTTGACATTCCTGTTGGAGGTGACCGAAATACGGTAAATGCCTCAGATGTTAACCATGGACCTTCCTGGCGAATGATTGTTGAAATGTCTTCACCTCCAAAAGCTTACGGCATTTATCCAGGCGGACAATCTGGAAATCCAGGAAGTCAGTACTACGATAATTTTATTGATGACTGGGCAGCTGGACACTATTACGACTTGTTGTTTATGCAAGACCAGGAGATTACTGAAGGCATTACAGCCACGCAAACACTAACACCTAACCAATGAAAAAAAATCTAATCAATTTTATAGCCACAATCATCATTGCATTACTGCTATCTCAGGTTTTGCCTTGGTGGAGTGTGATGCTTGCTGGTTTTATAACAGCCATTCTATTTAGTTTAAAAAAGAGTGCTGTGTTTTTTATACCATTTTTAGCCATTGCTCTGTTTTGGATGGTGTATGCC
>JAAEZI010000046.1:11441-19876 GCA_018222915.1 Algicola sp.
GTGTATGCCTTTTGGTTGAGCAATGCTAACGATTTTATACTTTCTAAAAAGATTGCTGTCTTATTGCCACTTCAGGGCAATCCTTACCTTCTGATTTTAGTCACAGGACTTATTGGTGGTATTGCTGGAGGAATTGCTGCAATATTTGGAAAGCAATGTGCAACATTATTAAAAACCACTAAATCTTAGTCTTATGATCTCTAAACTCAACTTAGAACACATTTTGTTTTTAGACATTGAAACGGTTCCTGAAACTGAACATTTTTCAGATTTAGACGATACGAAACAACAACTTTGGGAAGCCAAATCCCAATATCAAAGGCGTGATGATTTTACTGCTGAAGAATTTTATGATCGTGCTGGAATCTGGGCCGAATTTGGCAAAATTGTTTGCATTTCGGTTGGATACTTTACCTATCAAGGTGATGTGAGAACATTTAGAGTCACTTCGTTTTATGGTGACGAAATTAAAATATTAAAGGATTTTAAAACCTTATTGATTTCTCATTTTAGTCAGACGAAGCATTTGCTTTGTGCACATAACGGAAAAGAATTTGATTTTCCCTACATCGCAAGACGCATGATAATTCACAATATTGAATTGCCTTATAAACTAAATCTCTTCGGAAAAAAACCCTGGGAAGTACCTCATCTCGATACCTTGGAATTATGGAAGTTTGGGGATTTTAAAACCTATACATCATTGAAGTTACTAACGAATGTTTTGGGAATTCCTTCGCCTAAAGATGATATTGATGGTAGTGAGGTTTATAGAGTTTATTATCAGGAAAAAGAAATTGACAGAATTATTACGTATTGCGAAAAGGATACGATTGCTGTAGCTCAGATCTTTTTACGATTTCGAGGTGATGAGCTGCTTCATGATAATGAGATTATTCATATTTAAAGTCAGTCTGACAATATATTGTAGGCGTTTGTCATTTTTAAAGAGTGAGAAACTAATAACAAGACATCTCATTTTCTGTCTGAATGACTGCCAGACAAGTCAATAAGCATGTAGTTTAAAGACCTTTCGACTTATTTCACAAGGTGCTTTCAATAAAATAAATTTTATTTCAACCAATGCTCAAGATGACATTATCAATGTTAGTGTTTAGTTTATATATTATCTGGTGTCGCAAAAAGGATTGAACGGATTGTTTGAAATCCTTTTTTTTCATAAAAAGATTGAGTAGTGAAAGCCTGGTTTATAGTTTTATACCATTGTTAATTAAACATTTTATAAGACTATAAATTTGCCCAAATAAAAAAAGCCCAGACATAACATCTGGACTTTTCTCAATTAGTAGTTAGTTAATTGTTATTGTTTAATGAATCGTTTAGTTATCGTTTCACCTTCAGTCGTAAATCTAATTTGATAGATGGCAGCTTCTAAATCGCTTACATTAATTGTTTTAGTATCAAGCTTTCCTTTTGCAACGATTTGACCTACTGCATTAAAAATTTCATAGGTTACATCTTGATAAGTCGTTGCGACGTTTAAGCTATGACCTTTCACTGGATTTGGATACAATTTAATAGCGTTAAAAATATCATTTAGATCATCTTTTGCAATCTCACCTTTAGAGCTACTTGTTAAACAGAAATTAGTCGTTTGAGAACTCGTAAATGATCCTCCAGAAGCTAATGTTGCACCATTATCTGTATTAGTTAAAGTATAGGATCCGTTACCATAAGCACAGCAAATTCCATCACCATAAGTATCTGTAATTTGGAAATCGTAACAACCATCATCTAAGCAACCAACAGCAATATTAAGTGTTGAACCATCTGCCTGAGAACCATAAGTTCCACCTGACGCTACGGTTTGACCAGATGAGTTTTTAATTGTCCACGCTGTTTCTTCAGGATAATTATCGAAGGTAATAGATAAGTTGACATTAGAACATCCTGAGCCACTTCCACCTCCAGAAGTCAATCCAATATTATCTATTGCGATATCTGCTTGCCATGTGTTTCCTGTAACGCGATTAAATCGTAGCTGAACACTTCCGCCTACATAAGCAGCAAGATCTAAATCTACAGATTGCCATGAGTTGCCTTGATTAGATCCAGATTCGCTCCAGATATTGGTCCATGTCGATCCGTTGTTACTACTAGCTTCAACAGAAATACTACCCAAATTATTTGAACCATACATATGGTAATCGAATGTAAAATTCGCTTCAGTTTCTGCACTTAAATCAAAACAAGGTGAGTTTAAAATAGCTGTTTTACTTGGATAGTTAGGAGAAGATGCTTCTACAAATACATACCAGTTTCCGTCAGAACCACTAGATGGTCCAGTATTACTTGAAGGTGTTCCATTGCTATCTCTTGTCCAGTTGAGATCATCTCCAGATGCCTGTGACCATGAACCTAAACCACTTTCGAAACTCTCACTATAAGGAAAAGAAGAAATACCTCCTGAACATCCTCCTGACGAAGGCTGTGTCACTATTACAGTTCTTGTACGTTGCGTTGCTGCATTTCCAGCCGCATCACTTACATTATAGAAACGCGTATAGGTTCCAGCTGTGTTGGTATTTACCGTTCCTGTAATCACTATACTGGAAGTCAGGTTGCCATCAACATTATCGGTTGCTGTTGCTCCCAATTCGTTGTAGGTATCTCCAACTTCTAAATTAATTGTTGACGCGCCATTTAAGGTAATTACTGGTGGAGTCGTATCGGCAGGTTCAGATACTACGACTGTTCTTGTTCGTTGCGTTGCTGCATTTCCTGCTGCATCGCTTACATTATAAAATCGAGTATACGTTCCTGCAGTGTTCGTATTAACCGTTCCGGTAATCACTATACTAGACGTTAAATTGCCATCAATATTATCGGTTGCTGTTGCTCCCAATTCGTTGTAGGTATCTCCAACTTCTAAATTAATAGTTGATGCGCCATTTAAGGTAATTACAGGTGGAGTCGTGTCTGGTGTTCCAGCAGCTAAATTAACTGTATAATCTTCAACTTCACCATAAGTGAATGACTCACAAGGTGTTGGAACACCATTATATTTCATAGACACACGCATTCTTGTTACTCCATTAACAGCACTTGTTGGCACTGTAAAGCTACCACTAACTGGTGTGTTTTGAGTCGCTGATTGTGTCCATACCTGTTCTCCAGAATCTGTAAAATCACCATCTTTATTGTAATCGATCCAAACGGAATAGCCTTCAGAGTAGACTGTTCCTGTCCATGTTGGAGTGACAGTAATGGTATATTGAGTTCCCTTGGTTAAGTTAGTTGAAATAGACGTAAAATCTGAATAAAATTGTGCTCCAGAAGTATTATTGATTGTATTTAACTGAACTCTGCTGATGTATTCATCATTTACATTTGAACTTGCAGAACCACAATACGTCAATTGCACTTCGGTAGTTGTAAAATTCACTGATGAACTGTAAGCAGAATTACTTCCGCCAGAACATTTACTTCTCACTTGCGCTTCGTATTGTGTTGAAGCCGATAAACCTGTAAGATTTGAAGAAATTCCAGAAACCGCATTGGTCGTCCATGTTGATGTACCTGTTGCTCTGTAACGCAAATCATAAGATGCACCAGAAACGGCATTCCAGCTTAAAGTTGCTGTTGAAGAACCAACATTAGATGCTGATAATCCTGTTGGTACAGTTGCTGTACAAGATACAGCTCCAGAAATGGTGAAGTTGGCATTAGAGATATCAAAAAAGATATTATTAGCACCTTTCACCATCACTCGGTTTTGATTTCCCTGATTGTTTGGTACTGTAATAGCTTGAGAACCATCGTTAGCAACACCAGACGCTAAAGTGATTGGGTACGTGTTTCCACCATCGGTTGATAAGAAAATATCAACAGTTGCTGCATTAATACCATTTCCAGTAGTTCCAGCAACATTCCAAGTTACGGTTTCTGTTGCACCTGCATTCCAGGTTACATTTGTATTTGGTGAGTTCACAACAAAAGGACCAGCAGTTCCATTAACAGTAACTACCATATCATCACTGTTATTTGTTGCTCCTCCTGCTCTATTGTCTCTAACCGTTAGTCGGAAATTTAAACTACGTGCCACATTAGGCACAGCTTCCCATTGCCAAGATGTTGCTCCAGTTTTAATAGTGGATAATCTCGGAAAGTATCGTTTTGTATCCGTTGCAGGACTATAAGATCTAAATGCCACACCAGAAGTTGCGTTTACACTTGGATACGTTGTAGAAGCATTATTTTCATCATACTGTTCCCAGCAGTATGTTAACACATCACCTGAGTTTGCATCAGTAGCTGAGCCTTCAAGTACAAAAGCAGTTCCTTTTGGAATTGTGTAATTAGAACCAGCATTTACAGATGGTACCGCATTTCCGGTTGCAGTATTTGTTTGGCAACTGGTCGTTTTAATATAATTTGTAATTTGTTCAATTGATCGTGCATGAAAATAAGGATCACTATTAGATTGTACGTCTGTTGCTCCAGTAATTCCTGCATAACCCATTATGGTAGAACCACTACCTGGTTCCATTTGAGCGTTGGTACCTTCATTTCCATTGAATGTCCATGTATGATTTCCACCAAACTGGTGACCAATTTCATGAGCTACATAATCAACATCAAAAGGATCGCCTTCCGGATCCGTACGTGATGTGAAACCACTACCTTTTTGACCATTGACACAAACGCAACCAATACATCCTGCATTTCCGTTATTTGATGCTCTTGCAAATAAATGTCCGATGTCATAATTTGATTCTCCAATAACACTTGTAAGCGTTGATTGTAATTGTGAATTATAAGAACCTGAACTTGTGTATGGATCAGAATTAGAATTGGTGTATATAACATTAGCATTGTTGGCTATGACGACCATTGTGACATTAAAGTCATTTTCAAAAATTCCATTAACACGAGTCATCGTTGCGTTAATCGCAGCTAAGGCTAATGCTTTTGTTCCGCCATGATATGCAGTATATTCTCCTGTAGTTGAAACTGCTAAACGATATGTTCTTAAAATACCATCATCGGCATTTCTCATTGAAGCATCACCATTATCAAGATTTTTATTAACACTATCTGTGACTTCACACTCAAAATCATCAGAATAGTCTAAACGTTGTGATCTTGTAAACACAGTATATTGAGATAAGTCATCTGTATAAGCTTCAATAAAAGACGCTGGCTTATTTGCAGACAAACGCATACTTTGAAATCCTAAAGGAGAAATACTAAATCTAATGACTGCTGTTGGATCGTCTATACCTTGTCCTGCATACGATTTAATTTCAGGATATTGAGCAGCCAAATCTGGATGCAATACTGAAGCTTCAACAATTCTGAAACGTTCAAATTGTCCTTCTTCATTTGGAAATGATAGGACAACATTAGATGATTTAGAACCATCATTTCTTTTAGGTGTGTTAGCTAAAGCTTCTCTTAAACCTTGAATATTTAATCCAAAGGTTTGTGTTTTGGGTAAGTTTTTTTTACTTGGTTTAAGTGTTGCATTTGTTTTAGTTGATTGTTTTTGCCAGAAGGATCTTCCTTGAGACCATGAGAAGTTTACACTCATTACTACAATGAGCAGAAGTAATTTAATTTTCATGCTTTAAAGATTAAAGGGTTAAATTAGTAGTTAAAAATTTCAAAAATCAAATTAGTGTTTTTCATAAATAAACAAGACAATTGTTGATAAGTTTGCATTGGAAATCAAAAATTTACGGTTTTTCCGTAATTATTCTGAAGAATTTTACTACAATTGATAATTATAATTACTTTTTTTAATAGTACAACTCAACATAGTTTAGTGCATAAAAAAAAGCCTGACTTTCGCCAGGCTTTTAAAAAAATTAAAAATTCTTATTGTTATTTTATAACGACTTTTCTGCTGATTGTATTTGTTTTGTTCGTAAGCTGAACTAAATAAACACCATTAGCATAATTTGAAGCATCGATTACGTTTCTGCTAATTGCTGTATCCAAATCTGTTCTTATAATTTCTCTTCCCTGAATATCATAAAGCACGAAAGAAGTCTCTTCTAATACCTGTCCTTTGACAACGATTTGCTTTAAATTAGTATCGCTATAAATTTGGATAGCATCAAGATTAGATTCGGTAACTGATAAGGTTTCGGTTTCGAATCTTATAAAGAATCTTCCAGTTCCCAACAAATCGGTATCAGCCGTTAAATTATAATCGGAAGTGTTTAATAATGTGATTGTGTTTGTAAGTGTGTCTTCAAAATACACATTGTAAGTTAAATCATTTGTTTCCATACCTATGGAAACTTGTTGACCTTGCGGAAGATTAATCCCAATAGGAATTAAGGTTGTACCATTTACATCATCATATCCAATAGTCTGAATAGCCATATTTAAATCCTGGTCTGCTTCAGTAAGTTCTGAATAGATTGAATAGGCTGATGGTGTTTCAGCAAAAAGCTCAGCATCATAGGCTATATCCAATCCTAAAGTAGCATTCTCCTCAAAATAAAGATCTGTGTTATAGGTCTTTTGAGTTGATGTCATAGTAATCACAAAATGTGTAAGATTAGTAGTTCTATCTGCAATAAAATCATCTGAAGTTCCAGTGCTTCTCATAGATGGATTAAAAGTAACATTGGCTCCTCCGTCTTTAGAAGACACGAAGAATCCCTGACCAGGAGCAATTAATGAATTCGGATTATTATCTGAATAGGCCATGTTCCATATCGTCCACTCAGTTCCAAAAGTCAAATCCGCATCATAACCATAAATAGCGACCGTATTAGGATCTAGTTCGTTTAGGTTTGCCTGCAAGAAATCTTCTAATTTAATATAGGATGTATAAGGGTTTCCTATTAAATTCCACTTATCAAAATCGGTTCCTGATTTTACAATAGGAACAGATAAAGAACCCGTTGTTACTGCACCAGAAAACGTAAACGTTCCATCATCAGTAGAAGCTGCTCGATAGCCATTTCCAGCACCAAGAGTTGCAACCTCAACATTTGAAAATAATCCGTAACTATTTGAAGGTTTTTCAAAAGGGCCAAATAGGTATAAGGTCTGTCCTGAATTAGCAAATACATTCGAATTATTGGAAATAAAGCTTGTAAAGGATTCTCCACTTACTGGTGGCGCAATTAAATCGTTACCATTTGCGTTTGAAGTCACGTGACGATTGTATGTTACTGTTCCTGTTACTGAACCTTCTGCGATTAAACTAGAAAACTCTGTTGAACTTGAATTTAAGATTAAATCTCCGTTACTCAAAACTTCTATATCTCCTCCAACTGTAATATTACTTGTTTGATCAATATTAAGGGTTGCACCTGTGTTTACGGTTAGATTATTTATGCTAATATCACTAATTGAATTATAAGTTCCATCCAGAATCAATACATTATCAGCAGTTGACGTTCCATCTGGAGCACCAGGATCCCAAGTGCCTCCGGAAAATAGCAATCCATTATATTTAACATTTATTGTGTAGTCTTCAACCTCACCATCAAAATCGGTGAGACATGACGTTGGGTCGGCATTGTACTGGGTAGATACTCTCATTCTGGTATTGCCAAAAATCATACTTTCAGGAATAACAATAGATAAAGTAGGTAATGCTCCATCAAACACGTTCTGTATATCGCCCAAATCATATGCTTCTCCTAGATCATCAAAGTCGCCATCTTTATTCCAGTCAATCCACACAAATGTATGAACCACAAAATTTCCATCTGTATTTACATAAACAGTAAGATCTACGGTAGTCCCTTGAATAACCTCTGTACTGATACTTGTGAAATCTTCATAACCTACATCTTTTAAAGGACCATCTTCATTGTCAATAGTTCCAAAAATTACACGTGTTACTTCAGTTTCATACTGTGTGTCTCCGAAAGAATCGCAATATTGAAATTCAACCACATTCACAGTTCTAGTAACTTCAACCGCAGCATTTCCTGCAGCATCACTTACATTATAAGTTACGACATAAGTGCCTAAAACGTTAGGATCAACGGTATCACCTCCAATGACAATACTAGATGTTAAGTCTCCATCTTCATTATCTGTTGCAGTAGCTCCTAATTCTGTATATGTTGAACCTACATTTAAATTGATTGTAGAGGCACCATTTAAAGTTATTACTGGCGCTTCTGTATCTGGGATTGGTCCTCCAATCCCAATGTGATCAATAGCAATATCACTAGCAAATCCTCCTCCAGTTGTACCAGTAATCCTTAGTTTTATATTTTGATTTAAGTATGCTAATAAATCAATATTGGTTGAATTCCAAACATCGCCCTGATTTCCAGTTTCAGTAAAAATAGTTGTCCAAGTTGTTCCATTATCGTTAGACGCTTCAACCTCGAGTGTGCCTGTATTAGCACCAAACATGTGGTAATAAAAAGACAAGGTCGCAGATTGGAGTCCAGACAAATCGAAGCAAGGACTTTCTAAGGTTACTGCTGCAT
>JAAEZI010000047.1 GCA_018222915.1 Algicola sp.
GAGCATCACCTTGCCAAGGTGAGGGTCGCGGGTTCAAATCCCGTCTTTCGCTCTAATCCTGAAAAGAAATACCAAGCTGAAGTGGTGGAATTGGTAGACACGTTGGACTTAAAATCCAATGTCCATTAGGACGTACGGGTTCAAGTCCCGTCTTCAGTACAGATGAAAAGCCGAAACAAACGTTTCGGCTTTTTTATGTTCATAATCTTTGGAAGTTTACTTCGTAATGATTTTGAAAACAAAAAAAGTGTCCAAGAATTTGGATCGGCTATTCTCAAGATGTTGATATCAGAATCACCGAAGGTAAAACCGTCTTCAGTATTGATGAAAATCCGAAACGATTTCTTTTTGAATACGATCCATCATGACTACCCATAAAAAAAGCCTAGTAGGAACTAGGCTTTATAATTTGAATAAGAAGCTGAGATTAGTTATCGTCTCCCGCTACTTCTTCAACAGCTTCACCTGTAGCTTCAGCAGCTTCTTCCGTTTCTTCCACAGCATTATCAATGGCTTTTCCGGCTTTTTCTAATGCGCCTTCTGTTTCCTCAGCAGCTTCTTCCGTTGCGTTTTCCACGGCATCTGCAGCGTTGTCAGCTTCATTTTTAGTTTCTCTACATGATGAAACAGATACAACTAATGCTAATACTAACGCGATATTTAATATGATTTTTTTCATTTTGGTTTATTTAATTAAAAAAATTAGTGATTTTCTACTTCAGCCTTCATTTTGTCTGCAGCATCATTCACTGCATCCTTGGTGTCATTCATTGCATCTTCAGCATCTGCTTTCATTTTATTAGCGCCTTCTTCCATATCATCACCCATTGAGTCAACAGCTTCTTCTACTTCATCAGCAGCCTCTTCGATAGCGTCTCCAGTAGCTTCAGCAGCTTCTTCAATAGCATCTCCAGCTTCTTCGGCAGCATTTTCAACCGCATCAGCAGCGTTGTCTGCACCTTCTTTTGTTTCTCTACATGATGTTACAGACACCACTAATGCCAATACTAAGGCAAGATTTAAAAATAATTTTTTCATTGTAATAGTTTTAGTGTTAATTGTTAATACACGAATTTAATAACTTATATTGAAATTTAGTTAAAAAATTTAACATTTATTGATTGGCTAAATTTCGAATAACGTGTTATATACGTATATATTTAGTGATTTGGACTACTGCGCCCTTGTTTTCTTTAATAAAATTACAGTTCTTTAGACCAAAAGTTTTACGATCTGTGGATGAAGAAATGAATTGATTTAATTGAGATGCTAATTCAGATTGGTTACTAACTGATACCACGCCAGCCTTGGCAATCATTGTTGATGCCTCTGGGAATTTTTCATAATGATGACCAATGATGACGGGTACTCCGAATACAGCAGGTTCCAAAATATTATGGAGCCCAGTTTTGCCCATAGCACCACCAACATATGCGATATCAGCATAGCTGTAAATTTTTGAAAGCAGACCAATCGTATCGACGATGAACACCGATGCAGATGACAACAACTGAGGTTTTTTGTCAGAATACAAGACGTATTCGGCATCAAGAGAATCTCTGATATGGTTGATGTGTTGTGACGTGATTTCGTGTGGTGCAATAATAAATTTTAGTTGCTCGCTTGCATGTTTGTTGATATATGGAATCAGTATATGTTCATCTTCTGGCCACGAACTTCCAATAACCACGCAGGTACTATTACCTTTAAATGTTGAAACAAAATCAAGGGCATTGTTTTGGGATAGTTGATTAAAAACCCTGTCGAATCTGGTATCACCCGCAATACTTATATGATTGTAATTGATTTTTGTCAACAAGTCTTTCGAATCCTGATTTTGAACAAAAATATGCTCAAAACTAAAGAGTGCTTTTCTTTGCTTTTTTCCGTAGAATTTGAAATAGATTTGATTATGTCGAAATAAGGCTGAAATCAAAATGGCTCTACGGTTTTGATTTTTTAATTCAATCAAAAAATTAGCCCAGATATCATATTTTACGAAAATCGTAAATTCTGGACGCACAAGTTCTAAGAATTTCTTAGCGTTTCGTTTTGTGTCCAATGGTAGATAGACAACGATATCTGCAACGTTCGTATTTTTTCTAATTTCATAACCTGAAGGAGAAAAAAATGTCAATACTATTGTATGTTCAGGATAGTTATTTTTAAGTACTTCAAAAACAGGAAGACCTTGCTCATATTCTCCTAAAGATGCGCAATGAAACCATAGGCATCTGTCTGAATCATTCAGTTTTTCCTTTAACGTTTTGAAGGTCTTTCGTCTTCCATCAACGCCTAATTTTATTTTCCTATTGAATGGCGCTATAAACTTTAAAAAAAATGAAAGTAGATGTATTCCGAGGGTGTACAATGCTTGAACGTTTTATCGTCTTGCTAAAATAGGGTTCTTTGAAATAAATTCATTGCTTTATGCTAATGAATTTCGTAATTTCGTCTAGTATGAAAAAAATTCAAATGGTTGACCTGAAGGGTCAATATAACAAAATAAAAGAAGTTGTAGATGCATCAGTATTAGAAGTATTGGATTCTACGGCTTACATTAATGGACCTAGAGTTCATCAATTTCAGAAAAATTTAGAAAACTATTTAGGTGTCAAACATGTCATTCCATGTGCCAATGGAACTGATGCGCTCCAGATTGCCATGATGGGCTTAGGTCTTCAACCAGGTGATGAAGTGATTACTGCCGATTTTACCTTTGCAGCAACGGTTGAAGTGATTGCATTATTGCAATTGACACCAGTATTAGTGGACGTTGATCCAGTGACATTCAATATTGATGTCGATGCTATCAAAAAAGCCATAACGCCAAAAACAAAAGCGATCGTACCCGTTCATCTTTTTGGGATGTGTGCTAATATGGAAGCCATCATGGAAATTGCAAAGTCTCATAATTTATTCGTTATCGAAGATAATGCTCAAGCCATTGGTTCGACCTATACTTACAGCGATGGTACAAAGGCTAAAGCAGGAACCATTGGTGACGTTGCGTCTACCTCGTTTTTTCCTTCAAAAAATTTAGGATGCTATGGTGATGGTGGTGCTATTTTTACTAATAATGATGAGCTGGCACATACCATTAGAGGAATTGTAAATCATGGCATGTATGAACGCTACCATCATGATGTGGTTGGTGTGAATTCTAGATTAGATTCCATTCAAGCAGCAATCTTGGATATTAAACTTGAACGACTCGATAGTTATAATAGAGCAAGACAAGTAGCGGCAAGAGCTTACAATAAGGCCTTTGAAAATCAAGAAAATATTATCGTACCTACGGGTAAAACAGTGTGCTCTGGCATATGTAGTGATTGTGATTGTCATGTGTTTCATCAATATACCTTACGTGTGAAAAATGTGGATCGCGATGCCCTTGTAAAACATTTAAATGAACAAGGGATTCCTTGCGGTGTTTATTATCCCATCCCTTTACATCGTCAAAAAGCTTATGTGGACGACCGATACAATGAATCAGATTTTCCAGTTACCAATCAATTAGTAAAAGAAGTCATTTCTTTGCCGATGCATACCGAATTAGATGCTGAACAAATAGCATTTATTACTTCGACGGTTATAAATTTTGTCAATTCTTAACTATGAAGAAAATTCTTGTTACTGGTGGACTTGGGTTTATTGGTTCTCACACGGTCGTTGAACTTCAAAATGAGGGTTTCGAAGTGGTGATTATAGATGATTTATCCAATTCGTCAATCGAAGTTTTAGATGGAATCACGTCCATTACTGGTGCAAAACCCATCTTCGAGAAGCTGGATTTAAAGCATGAATCTTCGGTTATTGATTTTTTTAAAAAACACCATACGATTTCTGGAGTGATTCATTTTGCCGCAAGTAAAGCCGTAGGCGAAAGTGTTGAAAAACCCCTACTGTACTACGAAAACAACTTGAATACCTTAATTTATCTTCTGAAAGAAGTCTTGTTATTACCAGCATCCAACTTTATATTTAGTTCGTCATGTACTGTTTATGGACAAGCAGAAGAAATGCCTATTACTGAAAACGCACCTATACAACCTGCAGAATCACCTTATGGAAATACCAAGCAGATTGGAGAGGAGATTATTCGAGACACTTGTAAAGTCAATACCAATCTTAATGCCATTGCTTTACGTTATTTTAATCCAATTGGCGCACATTCAAGTGCTAAAATTGGAGAATTACCTATTGGTGTTCCACAAAATTTAGTGCCTTACATTACACAAACAGCTGCTGGTTTACGAGAAAGTTTATCGGTTTTTGGTAATGATTACCAAACTCCGGATGGTACTTGTATTCGAGACTATATTCATGTTGTAGATTTGGCGAAGGCTCACGTGGTTGCTTTACAACGATTATTGGAGCAAAAAAACACATCTAATTACGAAACATTTAATGTTGGTACTGGCGTTGGGAGTTCTGTGTTGGAAGTGATTAAGTCGTTTGAAAAAGTATCCGGACAATCACTCAATTACAAGTTTGCAGCCAGAAGGGAAGGCGATATTACTTCTGCCTATGCGCACACTGAAAAAGCCAATAAGATACTTGGTTGGAAGGCTAAATCTTCACTTGATGAGGCCATGAAATCTGCTTGGGACTGGGAGAAACATATAAGAAACTTATAAATCAACTATCATGAAAAACATGCTTCGACTTCTAGCACTTTTACTGACAACGTCGGTATTAGGGCAAAATACGTATTTGCATTGCGGAAAACTTATTGATACCAAAAGCGGTAAAGTACTTACTGAAAAAACCATCGTTGTTTCTGGTTCAAAGATCACGGCTGTAGAGAATGGCTATCTTAATGTATCTTCAGCAGAAGATGTTATTATTGATCTCAAGGATAAAACGGTCATGCCTGGCCTTATTGATATGCATGTTCATATCGAAAGTGAGACGAATCCTAAAGCCTATCTCGAAGATTATACCTTGAATGATGCCGATATAGCTTACAACGCTTTACACTATGCGGAAGTTAGTCTTATGAATGGTTTTACGACTGTAAGAGATTTAGGAGGTACAGGTGTGAATGTCTCTCTAAAAAATGCGATAGCATCTGGTAAAGTGGTTGGCCCTAGAATTTTTACTGCGGAAAAAGCCTTAGCCACAACCGGTGGTCACGCAGATCCAACGAATGGTGCTAAGCGAGCTTTAGTAGGTGATCCAGGTCCGAAAGACGGTGTTGTTAATGGTGTTGATGATGCGAAGAAAGCAGTAAGACAGCGCTACAAAAATGGTGCTGACCTTATTAAAATTACGGCTACAGGTGGCGTTTTAAGTGTTGCAAAAAGTGGTCAAAATCCGCAATTTTCTATAGAAGAAATTAAAGCCATTTGTGAAACCGCAAAAGATTATGGCTTTCATGTCGCAGCACACGCTCATGGTGATGAAGGGATGCAGCGCGCCATTAAAGGAGGTGTTAAAACTATAGAACATGGGACATTGATGAGTGAGGAAACTATGGAACTTATGAAACAATATGATGTGTATTTAGTGCCAACCATTACTGCGGGAAAATCTGTAACCGATAAGGCTAAAATTCCAGGATACTATCCTGAAGTTATTGTTGGGAAGGCCTTAGATATTGGACCTAAGATTCAAAACACATTTGGAAAGGCCTATAAAAAAGGTGTTGGAATTGCCTTTGGAACGGATGCTGGTGTATTTTTTCACGGAGAAAATGGAAAGGAATTTGCCTATATGATGGAAGCGGGTATGCCTGCCATGGAAACCATCCAATCGGCGACAATAACCAATGCATTAATTCTGAAAATGGAGAATGAATTAGGGCAAGTTCAACCCGGTTTTTTAGCCGATATTATAGCCGTCAATGAGGATCCTACCGTCAATATAGACACCATGGAAAACGTGATTTTTGTGATGAAAGAAGGAAAAATCTATAAAAATTAACTTGTCAAATTCTCAATAGATAGCACTTCTGGATAAGGATATGATAATTATTTATTAGGATTTTTACGACTTTTCAATTTAAACTATTGATTAACAATGATTTAATACTTAAAACTTGGAATTGGTTCGGTATCTTCGTTACTTTGGAGCTTAATGATAAATGAAAACCAATGAAATTGATCAGTATTAAAAGAGAAACCAGACCAGAGGTGAGGTTTACCAAAAAGATGGGAGCACTCTCCACGAAAGTGACTTATATCAAGAAACAATTTTTAAACATTCCTTACAAAACGCTTCACAAATATCGCGAGACCTATTATGGTGAAGTCAAAGACTGTGACAATATTAGTTTAGCAAAATAAATAAAAAAACCGCTTCATTCGAAGCGGTTTTTTTATGCTTGTTGTTTTTTGTTTTTAGGAAATATTATCGCTAACAGAAGCACGATCATCCCAAAGGTAACAGACATGTCTGCAACATTGAAAATTCCAGTCCTAAAAGTATCATTAAGATGTAAGTAAAAGAAATCGGTCACTGATCCAAATGCGATTCTATCAAAGACATTGGCAATACCACCTCCAGCAATACAACAAAGTGCAATAAATGTAAGTTGATCTAAAGATCTATTGGTTAATATATAATATACTAAATATCCCAAAACACCCACAGGAAGTAGCAGTAAGAAAATAAGTTTAAATGGATAACTCATATCGCTACCCATCCCTAAAAATGCGCCTGTATTTTCGACATTCATCATGACAAAAAAATCGCCAATAACGTTGATTCTTTCTGATGGTTCAATATTTGCTCTTACAACGACTTTGGAAATTTGATCAATGGCAATATTGAATACTATAAGCCAAATCGCTCTTGCAGTTCTCGATAATTGCATAGGTTAAGCGTTTGATTCTAAAGTGGCAGAAGTTGTTTGAGCTTCTCTATTAATTTTTTTAACTAAACCTTGTAAAACTTTCCCTGGACCTACTTCCGTAAAGTGACTAGCGCCATCCGTAATCATCTGTTGGACAGACTGTGTCCAGCGTACAGGAGCGGTTAATTGTGATATGAGATTCGCCTTAATCTCTTGTTCGTCTATAACAGCAGATGCTGTCACGTTTTGATAAATAGGGCATTTTGGTTTGCTAAACACCGTGTTTTCTATAGCCGCTGCCAATTCTTCTCTAGCTGGTTCCATTAACGGTGAGTGAAATGCACCTCCTACAGGAAGTACTAATGCACGTCGTGCTCCTTCTTCTTTTAAAGTCTCACAGGCCTTATTTATCGCATCAATTTCACCAGAGATGACCAATTGTCCCGGACAATTATAATTAGCAGCGACGACGATACCTTCGGTAGTCGCACAAACTTTTTCTACAATATCATCATCCAATCCCAAAACAGCCGCCATCGTACTGGCCTGTAATTCACAGGCTTTTTGCATGGCTTGTGCGCGCTGTGATACCAATTTCAGGCCGTCTTCAAAAGTCAAAGTTCCGTTAGCAACTAAAGCAGAAAATTCGCCTAAGGAATGACCAGCAACCATGTCTGGTTGAAAACTGTCTCCTAAGGTTTTAGCTAATATTACAGAATGTAAGAATATAGCTGGTTGCGTGACCTTTGTTTCCTTTAAATCTTCAGCAGTACCTTCAAACATGATATCTGTGATTGGAAACCCTAAAATAGTATTAGCTTTTTCAAATAATTCTTGTGCTAATGGAGAATTCTCATAGAGATCAAGACCCATTCCTGTGAATTGAGCGCCTTGACCAGGAAAAATATATGCGTTCATTGTGTTCAATTTTATGCGACAAAAATAGGAATAATATCTTAATGATAGATGCTTGGAGTGGAAGTGCTTTCAACTATAAATTACCTGTGGCTGCTTCTGCACAACGTTCACCGTCCATCGCAGCAGAAATAATTCCACCTGCGTAACCACCACCTTCACCGCAAGGGAACAAGTTCAAAAGCTCAGGATGTGCCAATTTATCATTTCTAGGGATATTTACAGGAGAAGATGTTCGAGATTCGACGCCAATAACATTTGCCTCTGAAGTATAATACCCTTTCATCTTTTCACCAAAAGCTTTGAAACCTTTTCGTAACGAACCTCCTATGATTTTTGGAAGTAATGAGTGCAGTGGAGCCGATTTTAAGCCTGGTTGGTATGAGGTTGGATTGAGGTCTTTAGATAAGCGACCTTCTACAAAATCTGTAAGTCGTTGCCCTGGTGCTGATTGTGATCGGCCTCCTGAGGTAAATGCCAAACGCTCTAAGTCCTTCTGAAATTCAAGACCTTTCAAGGCACCATGTATTTCATAGTTATTCAAATCTCTTTCGGCATTAATTTCAACCACAATTCCAGAATTGGCAAAGGCATTATTTCTTTTAGATGGTGACATGCCATTAACAACCACTTCTCCATTGGCTGTAGCTGCAGGGACAATAAAACCGCCAGGACACATACAGAACGAGTAGACACCTCTGTTATTCACTTGTTCAACTAAACTATACGCAGCCGCTGGAAGTAATGAATCACGTTCTTCGCCCTTACAATGGTACTGAATACCATCAATTATTTGTTGTGGATGCTCAACGCGTACACCCATAGCAAAAGATTTAGCTTCTAACGTTATCTGTTTATTATGTAATAATGTAAAAATATCACGTGCTGAATGACCTGTAGCTAAAATAACTTTTTCAACAGCCATTTCTTCACGGTTATTCAAAACGATGGATGTGATTTGTTGGTCATCGATAATGATATCTGTGAGGCGTGTATCAAAATGAATTTCCCCACCGTATGTTAAGATAGTTTCGCGAATATTCTGAACAACTTTTGGTAGTTTATTTGTGCCGATATGTGGATGAGCATCCACTAATATTTGATCTGTAGCACCATGGTAAACCAGGTTTTCAAAAATTTTCCTAACGTCTCCACGCTTGAGACTTCTGGTGTATAATTTACCATCACTATAGGTTCCGGCACCACCTTCACCGAAGCAGTAGTTGGAATCTTCGTTAACAAAGTGATTTTGATTAATGGCTTTAAGATCTCGACGTCTATCTTGAACATTTTTTCCACGTTCTATGACAATGGGTTTAAAACCTAATTCAATACATCTTAAAGCGGCATACATACCTGCAGGACCAAAGCCTATGATATGAATTGGCTTAGCATTTTTTACATCTTGATAGTTAAAGCTATATTGATCGTTCTCAGGTGGTTGTTCATTGATATAAACGTCTACCTTATAGTTTAAGATGATTGTTTTTTTTCTGGCATCTATCGATTTCCGAAGCACTTTTACTGCGGAAATATCCTCGATTTTAACATTGAGATGTTGAGACGCCTTATTAATCAAGATTCCAGCTTGACGCTCTTCTTGAAGTGAGATACGAAGTTGGAGTTGTTTGATCATGGTATAAAGATAAAGTAAACACTAAAAGTGATAATTTTAAAAGACTGACGTTGTGAAAAACTAAAACTTATAAATTGAGCATTTAATGTTTGATGTAGGTTAAGAACGTAAAAGCGTACGCGTGTTTATCATCCTTCGGATGAAATTTAGCGTAGACTTCATGCCATTTTGTGAGATCTATTTTTGGAAAAAAGGTGTCTGCATTTGGAAATTCATGATGCACTCTTGTGATTTCAATTTTATCCGCAATGGCTATAGATTGTTTATATATTTCACCACCTCCTATAATAAATGGCTGAGCATCACTTCTCGCTGCATCTAAAGCATCTTCGAGATTATTAACCACAATGACACCATCAGGAGCTTTGTAAGCCTCTTGTCTTGTGATGACGATATGGGTGCGATTAGGTAATGGTTTAGGAAAACTTTCAAAGGTTTTACGACCCATAATAATGTGATGACCATTGGTCAATGATTTAAATCGTTTTAAATCATCACTCAGGTGCCAAATTAAGTCGTTGTCCTTGCCAATGGCATTATTCTCACCTGCAGCCACGATGATGGTTAATTCAGATTTTTTTTTTTGAGGATGCGCTTTGGTCTCTTGAGCTAGATTATAAGCCTTGCTCTTCGCAATTTCAGTTTCCTCCTTTAAGAACTGCTGGGTCAATTTATCAATACGTTCTTGCTGTTTGGCTACTAAGGACTCACGTTGTTGGTCTTCCCAATCCTTACCCATGAATTTATGAGTAATAAAAACGCTAATAAAGTGATAAATGAAGAATGCTAACCAAATGACGATGGCAATGACAAACCAATTTAGACCAGCGATGGTGACATCCTTCCCAATACCTAAGACCGTATTAGCCAAAATAAGAAAGACAGCACCTATCAAAAAGATGACAAAATGTATGTAAACGCGTTTCTTTTGCTTAATACGTTTTTCAGCATATTTTATTAAAGCTAGTTGCTCTTTGTCAATTTGTGGAGTTGATTTTTTTTTGCCGAACATAATAAAGAATTAAAGATTGTAAAGTTACACTATTTAACGCAAACGATGTAATAATTTTTTTTGGATGGACAGATCGATTTACGCAAACGTTGTAGGGCGTAACTGTATGAAAATCAACAATTAACATGTTGATTTTTTATTGAAAACAATTCAAACTAAAGACACTTTTATTATAAATATTAAATCAATATATGCCTAAATTTATCAAATTGATAATTCTTTCATTTCTAATGCTTTATTCGTTTGCGACTGAAAGTTTCTTTTATACATTTGACCCAGAAACTAATTCATTATTATTATGGCTATTAAAAAACAATATTTAAAAAGCAAGCCAGTATGTAAGGTTACATTTTCTGTACCTGCAGAAGAAGCAAATGAAGTTGCCGTTGTTGGTACATTCAATGAGTGGAACCAGAATGCTGGGCAATTAAAAAAATTAAAAAATGGGACCTTTAAAGGAACCTTAGATTTGGAAACTGAAAACTCTTATGAGTTTAGATATGTAGTTGATGGTCAATGGGCCAACGACGAGCAAGCAGATGCCTATGCTTGGAATGATTTTGCAGCAGCTGAAAATGGCGTTATAAATTTATAATAGTTATTGCTTAACGACTTAAAAAAAGAGCTTTCAATGTTGAAAGCTCTTTTTAGTTTTATAAGTGTATTAAAAATAGAGTGTCATTAAAAGACTAAAAGGTGTATCCACTGGAATACCGTCTAATAAACCCGGTTCTTTAAATTTGGGCAAACGTTTGGCAACTTTGATGGCTTCAATAGCAATAGCTTTATGATGTGCTTTTGCATTCACGTTTTCTATTTTGCCTTTTTTATTAATGGTAAACTCCAATAGAAATTGTGTTGATTTTTGCAAAGGCAATGCGCGACTCGCCAATTCAATATCATAGCTCATTTGTATAAAAGTCATGATTTTACGTTTTGAACATGCCTCGAGCTCCTTATTCGATGATTCTTTATCACAACCTCTATATACAGGAAATTTGCCTAATAAGTTGTTTTTATTGGCCGTTAATTCTACGTTTAGTGGAAGTGAAAAAGGAACTGTCACCGCTACCCCTTTTTGTATGCCTGGAGTCATTTTAGGAATCAATTTTATAACACGAATTGCTTCAGCCTCTAAATATGTATCTTCAGCTCGAGCTTTCATGTCAATAACCTTTCCTTCTTCATCTATCTTAAAAATCAACGCGATACGTTTCATGCCAGGATGAATATCTGAATTTTCATTGATCTCGGTATTGAAATTATCCTGAAAAAGCTGAGCAATTTTTTGTGACATGCACTTTTTTTTAAGGTCATTGCTTTTTTCGTTTTCACAACCTGGATAAACAGGAACATGTTCAATAACCATTAGTGGCTCTGAATCACCCTTGCCTGCTATTGAATTTAATTCAGATTGCTTAAAGGTATTTTCTTGGCCAAAACTAGCAAGTCCAATGAGCATGGAGATTGCTGTAATAAGATATTTCATAAGTTGTTAAACGGCAACAACGCCTTTAATATGTGGATGCGGATTATAATCAACTAAGGTAAAGTCTTCAAATTTAAAATCAAAAATATCTTTTACTTCAGGATTTAAAATCATTTTTGGTAAAGGTCTGATATCTCTAGATAATTGCAGTTCTAGTTGCTCAAAATGATTGCTATAGATATGAGCATCACCAAACGTATGGATGAATTCGCCAGCTTCATAACCACAAACTTGTGCCATCATCATTGTAAACAAAGCATAGGATGCAATGTTAAATGGAACACCTAAAAAGATATCTGCACTACGTTGGTAAAGTTGACATGATAATTTTCCGTTCGCCACGTAAAACTGAAAAAAGGCATGGCAAGGTGGTAAAGCAGCTTTACCATTGGCCACATTCTCACTAAAGGATTTTGACGTGTCTGGTAATACCGAAGGATTCCACGCCGAGACTAACATACGCCGACTGTTTGGGTTGTTTTTTAATGTGTGTATGACTTCTTTTATTTGATCGATGTCGTCACTATTCCAGTTGCGCCATTGGTGTCCATAAACAGGTCCTAAATCGCCATTTTCATCCGCCCATTCATTCCAAATACGCACACCATTTTCAGTTAAGTAATTGATGTTGGTATCGCCTTTCAAAAACCAAAGGAGTTCATAAATAATTGATTTTAAATGGAGTTTTTTCGTGGTTACCATCGGAAAACCTTCACTTAAATCAAATCGCATTTGATAGCCAAAAACACTTTTCGTTCCAGTGCCTGTGCGATCGCCTTTCTCATTCCCTTGTTCTAAAACATGTTTTACTAAGTCGTGGTATTGTTTCATATTCCTCTTCCCTTAATCAGGGAATTTCAATTTAATTGTACTTGATATTTCAGAAAATAAAAATAAAAATAAGGGTCGAATCTTTATAGATTCAACCTTTTATAATATTAAAAGTTATTAACTAATGTCTAAAATATTAGCCGATAATCATTCCTGCTATGGTTGCAGAGATTAAAGACGCTAATGTCCCACCAATTAATGCCTTCATCCCAAATTTTGATAATTGCGTTCTTTGTCCTGGAGCCAAGGAACCGATGCCACCAATTTGGATTCCTATAGATGCAAAGTTGGCAAAACCACAAAGCATATAGGTTGCCATTATGATGGACTTTTCATATTTTAAATGGGTCGCACTTGCTACATCTTTAAGATCTGCTAATTGGATGTAACCAATGAATTCACTTGCTGCTAATTTGATGCCTAATAATTGGCCCATAAGTGCCATGTCTTCCGAAGCAACACCGATTAACCACATTAAGGGCGCGAAAATATAACCTAAAATAAACTCCAGCGATAGCGCTTCATAAGGCGTGTTTTGAGCAATAATTTCATTGAGAGAGGTAAAATGCCAATCAATATTCAAGGCTTTAATCGAGAAACCATCAAATCCTGCAATGCCACCTAAAATCCCATTGAACATCGCAATAAATGCCACAAAAACTAATAACATAGCACCAACGTTTACGGCTAGTCTCAGCCCTTCAGTAGTACCGTTTGCAATGGCTTCCAGTATATTGGAGCCTATCTTTTCTTGTGATACCGATACATCCGTATTCACTTTTTCAGTTTGAGGGAACAGTATTTTTGAAATGACGATGGCGCCTGGCGCTGCCATTACAGATGCCGCTAATAAGTGTTTTGCATAAAATAGTTGTAACGCTTCATCCTCACCACCTAAAAAGCCTATGTAAGCCGCTAATACAGCACCTGCGACCGTAGCCATGCCACCAATCATGACAAGCAAGATTTCGGACTTGTTCATTTTTTCTAAATACGCTTTTATGAGAAGTGGTGCTTCTGTTTGTCCTAAGAAAATATTGCCCGCAACACTAAGACTTTCTGCGCCAGAAATGCCTAATAATTTTGTTAGCAACCATCCCATGCCTTTTACCACTTTCTGTATTAGCCCTAAATAAAATAAAACGGAGGTTAAAGCTGAAAAGAATATGATTGTTGGTAACACTTGAAATGCAAAAATGAACCCGAAAGAATTGACGTCTAACATGCCTCCAAAAAGAAATTCGCTACCCGCTTGTGTAAAGCCAAGTATGGCTATAAAACCTTGACCTACAAATTCGAATGCCGATTTAACGAAATCGACTTTCAGCACACCAATAGCTATAATGAGTTGGAAAGCCAAACCTAATCCAACGGTTTTCCAATTGATGGCTTTGTGATTACTACTAAATAAAAAGGCAATGCAAATAAGACTAAACATTCCCAAGACACCTCGCCATAAGCTAGTAAAAGAAAAGCCTTGACTTGGAATGATGTCATCCGTGACAGGAATACTGGCAATGGTTTCAGTAGGTTCTAAGGTCTTAAATTTATAAAGCGTGTTTTTTTCTGAAAACACCAGCGTGGAATCTGTGAGTTCTTTTATTCTATAGCGTCTGATTGTATCTGTTGGTAGTAAATAATAAAAAACCAATAAATTGTTTTGGTAAATGTAATCTCCAGAGGCCTTGAGATTATTTTTTGCGGCTAGTTGGTATTCAAATTCTCCAGCTTCTAAATTAAGGACATCGTCTTCGGTGATTTCAAAAAGTGGTGTGCCTTCCGAGCTTTGGATAGCTTCAAACTGCCATTTTTTTTCAATGTCTTGACCAAAGGCTCCAGTGATTACAAAAAAAATAGCTGTAACAGCTAAAAAAAAATGTTTCATGAGTTAGGCGTTAGCGTTTAGATATTTCATCCCTAATTTTAGCAGCTTTCTCATAATCTTCATTATTGACAGCTTCATCGAGTAGTACATTTAATTCTTCGAGTGATTTATCTGAATAATTATCTTGAATACTGGCTTCTATTTCTTCAACTACCATATCATCAACAAGAATAGAATCTTGTTCTTCACTCTCTTTTTTAGGATTTACTTTGAGATAGATACCTGCTTTGTCTAGTATATTCTTGTAAGTAAAAATGGGTGCTTTAAACCGTAAAGCTAAAGCTATGGCATCACTAGTCCTGGCATCGATGATTTCTTCTATCTTATCACGTTCACAAATTAAACTTGAATAAAACACACCATCCACTAATTTGTGAATGATGACTTGTTTAACAACAATGTCAAAACGATCAGCGAAATTTTTAAATAAATCATGGGTGAGTGGTCTTGGAGGTCTGATCTCCTTTTCTAAGGCTATCGCGATAGATTGTGCTTCAAAAGCTCCTATAACTATGGGTAATTTCCGATCACCATCCACTTCATTTAGAATCAAGGCATACGCACCATTTTGGGTTTGACTGTATGATATTCCTTTTATATTTAATCTAACTAAGCTCATAATTTATAAAACGCAAAGAACTGTTTTAATTAGGACTTTACCAACTGCAAAATGCAGATTTATGTATAAAGAACCAAATCAAAACAGCCCTTTCAAACTACAATTTATAAAAAATTATGCGTTTTGAGCTTTAAATGCTTTTAATTTTTCGATGAGTTTTGGCACGACCTCAAAGGCATCTCCAACCACACCATAATCGGCAGCTTTAAAGAATGGTGCTTCCGGATCTGTGTTGATAACCACTTTCACCTTTGAAGCATTAATTCCTGCCAAATGCTGAATTGCACCTGAAATACCAATAGCAATATAAAGGTTAGAAGCTACAGGCTTTCCTGTTTGTCCAACGTGCTCACTATGTGGTCGCCATCCTAAATCTGATACAGGTTTAGAGCAGGCAGTTGCTGCACCTAAAACTTCTGCTAATTCTTCAATCATTCCCCAATTTTCTGGGCCCTTAAGTCCGCGTCCTCCTGAGACTACAATTTCTGCATCTGCAATCGTGACCTTGTCGGTAGCTTTGTCAACCGACTCTACATTCACACCGGACTCTGGAAGTGAAGGCGAGAAGTCTTCTGTTGCAGCATTTCCACTGGACTCTACCAATCCGAAGGCGTTTTTAGAGACACCAACAATTTTAACGTCGGTATCAATGGTGGTCATATTGAAGGCTTTATTGGTAAATGCGGTTCGTTTAACCGTAAAAGGAGAAGTGCTTTCAGGAGCTTCTACGACATTAGAGGCATAACCTGCATCTAGGCCAATGGCTAATATTGGTGCCAAGTATTTGCTATCTGCACTAGAGCTCACAATCACTACTTTCGATCCTTCTTGCTTTGCGGCTTGTTCGATGACGCTGGCATAGGTCTTGGCATTGAATTTATCTAAATCACCACTTGAAGCATGAAGCACTTTATCTACGCCATACTTTCCTAATTCTGAAGTGTCTCCTGCGTTAATAGCAACCGCAGTGACCGTCGTTCCCATTTGGTCCGCAACGGCTTTTGCATAAGAAGCTACTTCCAGTGCTACTTTTTTAAATGTTCCTTGTTCTGATTCTGTATATACTAAAACTGACATGTTTATTTTTGTTTTTTGAGTTGATTAAATGACTTTAGCTTCGTTGTGAAGTAAGTTAACTAATTCATCGATGTTGTCTGGTTCAACAAGCGTGACAGCACCTTTTGGAGCTGGCTTCTCAAACTTGATGGAGTTGGTTTCTGTAGCAGCGCCAACAGGCTCTGTTACAGATAATGGCTTTTGACGCGCCATCATAATACCTCTCATATTAGGAATACGAAGATCACTTTCCTCAACCAATCCTTTTTGACCACCAATAACTAATGGTAGACTTGTTGCAACCGTTTCCTTTCCGCCATCTATTTCTCGCATGGCTGTGGCGTTAGAACCATCAACTTCGAGTTGGATACAATTAGTGACAAAGTTAGCTCCTGTTAAGGCAGCTAACATGCCAGGAACCATACCTCCATTATAGTCAATAGACTCTCGACCTGCAATGACTAAATCATAGCCTCCTTCTTTCATCACATTGGCCAATTCTTTCGCTACTTGAAAACCGTCTTTAGCATCAGCATTAACTCTAATGGCTGCATCTGCACCAATTGCTAAGGCTTTACGAAGCGTCGGCTCAGTCTCTGGTCCGCCAACATTGACTACGGTCACATTTGCGCCTTGCTTTTCTTTGAACCACATGGCACGTGTTAAACCAAATTCATCGTTAGGATTAATGACGAATTGAACACCATTGGTATCAAATTTTGTATCGTTTTCTGTGAAATTAATCTTTGAAGTCGTATCAGGTACGTGACTAATACATACTAATATTTTCATATTGAAATTATTTATTTTTTGAGTGTAACAGTTTTCTAAAGCACGAAGATAATTATAATAATTCGAATTTTACTATGCGTGCATAATAAAATTTTGTGAAAATTAGTCTCTAGGTTGTTTTAATTATGATATTCTCATAAAACGACTTCCTAATTGTGAATTACACAATGTTTTTTATCGGATGGGCTTATCGGCATTTAGTGTTTCACCTTTAAATTGGATGCTCTTTGACACACGAGTTTTACGAATCCTTTTGTCGATTGGTTTTCATGTCTATTTTTATAGGATTTTATAATCAATAATTATTACTTTTGCTATTCGTTTAAAAAACTAACATATGAAAACGATTCAATTTAGAGAAGCAATTGCTGAAGCTATGAGTGAGGAAATGCGCAGAGATGAAAGCATTTACTTAATGGGAGAGGAAGTGGCAGAATATAATGGTGCTTACAAAGCTTCTAAAGGAATGTTGGATGAGTTTGGGCCAAAACGTGTTATTGACACACCAATTGCAGAACTTGGTTTTGCGGGAATTGCCATTGGGTCAACAATGACTGGCAATCGTCCTATCGTAGAGTACATGACTTTTAATTTCTCTTTGGTAGGCATAGATCAAATTATAAATAATGCGGCTAAAATCAGACAAATGTCTGGAGGTCAGTTTAAATGTCCGATTGTATTTCGTGGGCCTACAGCTTCAGCTGGGCAATTAGCAGCAACGCATTCTCAAGCCTTTGAAAGTTGGTTCGCCAATACACCTGGTTTGAAAGTTGTTGTACCCTCTAATCCATACGACGCTAAAGGCTTATTAAAATCAGCGATTAGAGATGACGATCCTGTTATTTTTATGGAAAGTGAACAGATGTATGGTGACAAAGGTGAAGTTCCAGAAAGCGAATATACAATTCCTCTAGGTGTTGCAGATATCAAACGTGAAGGTACAGATGTGACGATTGTTTCCTTCGGAAAAATTATTAAAGAGGCCTACAAGGCAGCTGATGAATTAGAAAAAGAAGGCATATCTTGTGAAATCATTGATTTGAGAACGGTTCGACCTATGGATAGAGATGCCATTCTAAAATCGGTGAAGAAAACAAATAGATTGGTAGTCTTGGAAGAGGCTTGGCCTTTTGGAAATGTGGCTACTGAAATCACCTATTTAGTGCAATCAGAAGCCTTTGATTATTTGGATGCTCCTATTGTCAAAATCAATACAGCTGATACGCCTGCGCCATATTCACCGGTACTTTTGGAAGAGTGGTTACCGAATAGTGATGAGGTGGTAAAAGCCGTTAAAAAAGTACTTTACAAATAAATAAACCGCAATTTTTTGCGTTATAAAAACTTCATTAGCACGATTGTTGATGAAGTTTTTCAATTATTAAGCCTACATTGGCATTTTGCCAACAATTCTGTTTCAGAAATTTTTGATTGAGTAATCAGATGATAAGAGAATTGCTAATTGTGATATGAATGTATAAAAAGCTCCTTATTTTATTCTTCTTCTTTGTAACCATATTAGGGTTTTCACAAACGAAAGTCAGTGGTTATGTATATGACGAATCCAATCAACCAGTGGCGTTTGCTACGGTTTTATTTAAAGGCTCTACTGAAGGGACTATCACGAATGAAGAGGGACGGTTTTATTTAGAATCTGATGAGACCTGGGAGACTGTCGTTGTATCGTTTCTAGGCTACGAGGTCAAAGAATATCAACTTGAAAAAAAAGTCAATTACAACTTAGAGTTTATCCTTAAAGAAGAAGCTTCAGCGTTGAACGAAGTCGTGATAGTTTCAGGTAAACAATCTAAAAAAGCCTCAGAGAATCCAGCCATTCGAATTCTTAAAAAGATTTGGGAACGCAAACGTCAAAATGGCTTGCGACAATTCAAACAATATCAATACGACAAATACGAAAAAGTCGAGTTTGATATCAATACCATTGATAGTGCCTTAATTAAAAGTAAACTTTTCAAAGGGATGGAATTTGTTTTCGAGGAAGTAGATACATCGAAAATTACGGGTAAGACTTATTTGCCTATCTTCATTAATGAGGCTGTAAGCACTGTTTATGGTGATAATCTTCTTAAAAAGGAAAAGGAAGATTTGAAAGGAAATAAAAATTCTGGGTTTAGTAATAATCAAGTGATCATTGATTTTGTAGACGATTTGTATGCAGATTTTGATATCTATGATAATTATCTCAAGTTTTTCGATAAGAGTTTTGTTAGTCCATTGTCTCGAACTGGTGTTCAAACGTACAATTATGTGTTGTCTGATAGTGCCTACATCGATAACAAATGGTGTTATAATATTATCTATTATCCAAGACGTAAAAATGAATTGACTTTTAAGGGTGATTTTTGGGTGAATGATTCCACCTATGCTATAAAAGATATTAATCTTCAGGCTTCAAAAAGCGCTAATATTAACTGGGTAAAGGAAATTTATATCGAACAAGAATTTGAGGTGTTAAATGATTCTGTGTTTTTGATTAAACGCGATTATATGCTGTCCGATTTTGCTTTGAATAAGAAAGAAAAAT
>JAAEZI010000048.1:0-6942 GCA_018222915.1 Algicola sp.
GCATTTTGAACCAAGTCTAATATTCTCGCAATAGAACTGTCTTCAAACTTATTGGTTACCTCAACTTCAATAACGCTTTCCAAATTAATACTACCCGCGTAAACCTTTGCTTCTTTTTGAATGGAATCTGGTTTGCTTTCTCCTGTTAACGCAGCTGTATTTAAAGATGCTTTTTCGGATAATAAAATGCCATCCAATGGAATTTTTTCGCCTACACGAATTTGAATTTTCTCTCCAATATTGACAACTTCAGGCGAAACACTTTTATAATCTCCCTCACGAAATACATTGGCTTCTTTAGGTCTAACATCTAATAATGCTTTTATATTTCCTTTTGCACGATTTACAGCAGCACTTTGAAATAATTCGCCTACTGCATAAAATAGCATTACTGCAACACCTTCGGGATATTGGCCAATTACAAATGCACCAATGGTAGCGATGGACATTAAAAAGAACTCTGTAAAAAAGTCGCCTTTTTTAATGCTTTCCCATCCTTCTTTGATTACTGGAAGTCCAACAGGTAAATAAGCGGCACCATACCAAATAATTCGTATCCCATCTTTAAAAAAAGGCATATCAAAATAATCCAGTATTATACCAATAATAAGCATTGCAAAACTTATAATGGCGGGAATATAGACCTTGAAGTTATATGATGAAGCACTGTGATTGTGTCCATCATCGTGGTTATGCTCTTTTTCCGAACTTGGTTTTAAATCTCTTAAATTAACTTTCTTTTTTTTCATGATTAAGCTATTGTGTTTTGCTTTTAAAAGCTTTGATGCTAAATATTATTGTTTATCCAATTTTAACACTAATTGTGCAAATTGCACCTCTATGGTATCATCGATACCCTCTATTAAGGAATCCAACCCCGTATTTGAAACCAATAATTGTCCAGATGCGCTTATCAGGCAGGACATACTTAATCCTTGTTCTATATGGGTAATGGTTGCTTTAAATTGTGATTTAAAAGATTTCCCTTGATAAGTAATAACTATTAGCCAATTAAATTTGATAGGGTCGTGCCGTTTTGACAAAAAATCCTGTGATGGAATTGTACCAGTAAACCGAAGCATTAATGGGTCTTCCTGTTCTTGTAAAATGGCATTGATTTTAGAACTATTTGTTGATAAAGATTTGAGGTCAAGGACGCCGTTTACGACTTTGGAATCATAATCAAGATATAGTGCCAATTTATGGCTTTCTGCCTTGATGGGTTTATCATCAACCAAAGTCATCATCATAATATGACCTTCTTCAGTTGTATAAACTTTTTGGGCGTTTACCTTATAATAACTAACCAACAAGATTATTAAAAAACAATGTTTAATATTCATAATTCCCATCTTTACTTGTATAATTAAAAAAAGCAGCTTCTACTTTTGCTTTTAATGCTATTAATCATTTTGCCTTAAAAAAGCATCATAAAAGCTGCCTGCTATTAATTAAGTTTTCACTTAATATATTTTAAATAAAAAATTTCGCTCTTTCCTGTAACGATTTACCGCTACTTGTTATCTATATCCTTTTTTCTTTTACCGAAATAATAAATCAGCGCAACACTTGCACCTAATAAACCAAACAGCGTGTTCTCAAAAATTTGATTTCCATTGATATTCAAAATTTCAATGACATTGTTTATTAAATATTGCCACCAATTAATTTCATAATTCTGTCTGCTAAACGTGAAAATTGTTACCCCAAAAGGTTGAAGGATAAAAACACCTACTGCAAACCCAATTAAAATGGTAATAAGAATGTTTTTTTTATTCATCGCCTGTCTTTTACGGTTATAAACTTTACTGGCTTTCAATCCAATTTTTGGCGTCTTCCTTTTGGTCTAAATTGAAATACTTAATTTCTGCGTTGGTAAAAGGCTTCATAAATTGGGTTATCCAATTCTGCCATTTTTTATCTCCAACCATAGCAATCTTTTCATAGTCCCTGGCGTGGGCTGTGTCCATTTTAAGGTCTTCCCATAAACCAGGTAAATCCCAACCCGTGAAGTTGTCCATCTCAAAATACCAACGGACTTTCATTCCCTTGTCCAGTATGGCGTGGATAAGTGGATGGATTTTTTCTATATCTTCTTTTCTCAATTTGCCCGAAGCTTTTGTTGCAACAATATTTTTTTCTTTTAATTCGATTATCTGTAACATTTTATATAGTTTTTAATTGATAATTATCCTTCTAAATCGTAAAACCATTCTTCCGCCCTTATGATGCCTTCCGATAAAGCTTCTTTTGCTGAAATATCTTTTTTTTCAATTAGTTATTTTGCTATGGACAGGGCTTTTTTACGGACAATAGGATTTAAGGCATCTAGGTCAGTTTTAAAATCTTCGAACATCCAATCCATAGCTTCATTTTAATGGTTAAAAAGTTCCTTTTCTTTTTCAGGGTCTATTTCATCCTTTGACTTTTTGTCCAAAAAATAATCAAGCACAATACCCACGATAATAGCACCTACGAACGCTGCATAAACCTGCCAATTAAATTGGATTATCAGTGATAGACTTATAAGTATCGCCAAAATGGGTAAAATCGGCACTCGTCTTATAGCCAAAGGAACTTTAAATGGTCGTTCTTGCTCTGGTGCTTTAAACCGAAGCACGATAAGTGCGACATTTACGGCAACAAAAACAAGCAAAGCACCCAATGACGACATTCCTGCAACAATCTTAATATCGCCCAACAATAAAAATCCGGCAACTGCTGCCATAACTATAATGGTAGTGACCCACGGTACTTTCTGTGCATTGGTTTTGGTCATAAACTTTGGAAGTTCGCCCACGCTTGCCATTCCAAAAAGCAATCTACTTATGGATATGATACCACTAAAAGCAGCATTAGCCGTAGCAAAAAGTGCAGCAATAGCCAATACCACAGGCAACCAATTGTTGAGATTGGAAGCTGCAAGCGATAGTGGCGAATCCACATTTGCCAAAGCGGAAGGGTCTGCAATGTTCAAAACCGTAAAAGCAATAAATAAGTAAATTGTAGTAGTTATTACCATAGTCATTAAAAATGCGCGGGGTATTGTTTTTCCCGGGTTCTTAACTTCCGAACCCAAAGCTGCCATATGTTCAAAACCGGTATAGATAAAGAACAATGTAGCTGTGGCCGCCAAAGTTCCAGAAATCGATTCCACCTGAAAGAATTCTGCTTTGGGTGGACCAGTTTCCAAAAGCCCAAATACTATCAATAATAACAATCCCAAAAGTTGAATGCTGACCATAATAATATTTGCTGTCGACGATTTTGTGATGCCTGTAATACTAATTAATGACAACACCAATAAAATGCCATAACTTATTAGAAGAGAGGGCATATTAAAAAACGTATTGAAATATCCCGAAAAGGCAAGTAGCACCGCTGCAATTGTGGCCGAACTATGAAACGCAATCGTCCAACCTGTTAGAAACGATGGAATGTCGATTTTTGGAAACGCTTTCCGTACAAAAATGAATTCCGCACCGGCGTTGGGATAGGTAGAGGATAACTCTGCATAGGACATTGCCGAGACACTTGCTGCAATGGCAGCAAAGATAAAACTTAACCAGAGGTCTGTTCCCGCTTGTCCAGCTGCTGCGCCGATTACCGTGTAAATTCCTGCGCCCACAATGGTGCCAACGCCATAAAAAGTGAGTCGAAGTGTTCCCAATGATTTTTTTAATTCTGCCATATTTTTTAGTTAAAGAGGGTGAAAGAAACCTGAACTGGACCATTGGGCGCAAGGGTTCAAGGTTCAAGTACTCCCACCTGTTATTTTTTCCTGCATTTTTCACATATTCCTTTCAAAACCAAGTTCACATCGTTCACTTCATAATCGTCTGGCAGGCTTTCTTCCGATATTTTATTTGGTAAACAGATGGTTTTCCTACAAACGGTACAATGAAAGTGCATATGTAAATCTGTACCGTATTTACCTTTGGCATTTTCATCAGAAATCGCATATTTTGCCACTCCTACACCATCATTAATCTGATGAATCAACCCTTTATCCTCAAAAATCTTGAGATTGCGATAAAAGGTAGTTCTGTTTGCTGTTTTATTGGTTTCGCTCTTTTGAACAAACGCCTTTTTCAAATCGGAAAAGGACATGGCACTTTGTTTCCTTTTCAGGAACTTGTATATCTTCGACCACATTTGAGTAGGTCGAATCCCTCGGTTTAAAAGTGTTTTTTCCGTCTTTGTCATTTTTAGCATTGATTCAAAAAGCAATCTTTTTTACTAAATTTATTTTTTATACGCTAAAAGCCTTAAGGCATTGAATACCACAAGTAGTGTTGAGCCTTCGTGGACTACCACCGCAATACCGATATTGGCAAGCCCAAAAATGGTTGAGGGTATAAGCAGGGCAACAATACCAAGACTGACCCAAAGGTTTTGCTTGATAATGGTCTTTGCCTTCCTGCTCAAACCTATGGCAAAGGGCAGGGTTTCCAGTTTATCGGCCATTAGGGCAATGTCAGCTGTTTCCAATGCCACATCACTGCCCGCTGCACCCATTGCGATACCTACGGTGCTGTTTGCCATTGCAGGGGCATCGTTCACACCGTCGCCTACCATTGCGACTTTGGATTCCTGTTCTTTTAATTTTTTAATGGCATCTACCTTTTCCTCTGGCAACAGGCTTCCCCAGGCATCGGTCAACCCAATTTCTTTAGCAACGGCATCGGCAACCTTTTGATTATCGCCAGTTAGCATTATCATCCGCTTAATACCGATTTCCTTTAATTTTTTAAGGGTTTCCTTGGCCGCTTCCCGTGGGGTATCCATCAGGGCGATGATACCTATATATTCTTTGTTCCTTCTTATGAGCATTGTGGTATTTCCACCACCTTCAAGTTCTTTTACTTTATTCGATATATCTTCGGATGGTTTTGCTTCATCGAGGTCTTCATACAAGTCAAGGTTTCCTATATAGATTTTATCCTTGCCCAAAGAAGCTTTGATACCTTTTCCGAGAACCGCTTCCAAATCTGACGCATCGGTAATATCAGTACCTTTCAGACGCTCTTTCCCATCCCTTACGACGGCTTTGGCCAAAGGGTGGTCGCTCAAGTTTTCAACGGCAACGGCTATCTTTAACAGTTCATTTTCTTCAATATTCCCCAGTGGTACTACTTCGGTAAGTTTGGGCTTGCCTTCGGTAAGTGTGCCCGTTTTATCAAAAGCCAAAGCGGTAATGACCCCTAAATCCTCAAGCGGTCGCCCACCTTTGATAAGTACACCGCCCCGTGCTGCCCGTGCCACACCGCTTAATACCGCACTTGGTGTTGAAATGGCGAGTGCACAAGGGCTGGCGGCTACCAATACTGCCATTGCACGGTAAAAACTGGCACTAAACGGTTCATCAATGACCAAAAAGGCAAAGAGTAGGATACCAACCAATATCAGTACGGATGGTACAAAGTATTTTTCAAACTTGTCGGTCAAAAGTTGGGTGGGGGATTTTTGGGTCTGTGCCTCGTTGACCAATTTGACCAGTCGGGACAGCGTAGAGTCTTTGGCTTCTTTGATTACCTTTATTTCCAAAGTATTATTACCGTTGATAGTTCCGGCAAAAACGCGGTTTTCGTCCTTGATATCATCGTCTGCCGAATAGTCCTTGCCCGTATCTTCCACAGGAATTTTGTCCACAGGTACACTTTCCCCTGTGATAGGTGCTTGGTTGACACTGCTTTTTCCATTGACCACAACACCATCGGCAGATATTTTACTGTTGGGTTTGACCACAATGATATCGCCTATACTTAATTTTTCAATCCCGACTTCTTCTGTCTTACCATCTTTTTTCAGCAATGCTGTTTTTGGTGCTAAATCTGCCAGTGCCGCAATGGACTTTCGGGCCTTTTCCATTGCATAATGTTCAAGGGCGTGCCCCAAACTAAACAGGAACAATAACAATGCACCTTCTGCCCATTCTCCCAGAATGGCTGCACCAATGGCGGCAACCAGCATTAAGAAGTCAATTTCAAAACCGCCTTTGGCAACCGTCTGTACTGCTTCCTTGGCCGTAAAGAAACCACCGAAAAAGTAAGCACCAATGTATAAAGTAAGACTGACCCAATCTGGGATGGATTCCACATAGGAAAGGCCGAAACCTATTCCGAGAAGTGCCCCACAGATAATGGAAAAAATAAGCTCCGTATTTTTACCGAAAATACCACCGTGGGCGTGCTCTTCTCCTTCCTCGTGGGTCTCGCCTTCTTTGTGCTCGTGTCCCTCGGTGGAAGTTTGCTCTTTAGTCTCTTCCTTCTTTGAACGCTCTTGTTTTTTGGATGCTTCGGTGTAATCATTTTCGTTTGAAGCACTGCGTTGAACCTGAAGGTCTTCCTTTTCAATTTGTTTGCTTATTTCATCAAAATTTGTTTGCTTTTTATCAAACTCAAGTCGTACCATTCCAGAGCCTGAAACGGAAGCTTCCAAAACTCCATTGATTGCCAAAAGGCTTCTCTCTATGGAACGAGCCTGTCTTGTGTGTCTGATTCCTTTAACTTCAATGAGCAAATGCCCGTATTTTTCGGTAATCTCGGCACCAGTACTTTCGGCGAGGGATTGAATGCGGTCAATGGAAATGATATCTGGGTCATAATGAAAACAGAGCTTTGGCACATCAGCTCCGTTTGCATCGGCAATGTGCACTTTTTCGATGCCCTCTTTAGCTTGTAGTTTTTGAATAAGCCTTTCAACACAAGAATCTTTTTCGTTAGGAACTTGCGGAAGGATGACCGGTATTTTTAGTTGTAGTTTTTCCATTTTTTATTTTTATTTTATCCACTCTTTGGCATCGTCTTTTTCTTCGGTCTTATAAAATTTTATATGAGCTTCTGAAAAAGGAAGCAATACCTCGGTAAATTGCTCTTGCCATTTAACGCTGCCCACCAAAGCAACTCGCTTTAAATGCTTTTCATTCGGAAGGTATAATTC
>JAAEZI010000048.1:6952-19472 GCA_018222915.1 Algicola sp.
GTATAATTCAATTCCCTTCCAGTATGTCTCTGCTGCCCAACCTTCAAAATTTTGCATTTCAATGTACCAGAACACTTCCTGATATGCATTTATGTGTTCTGTTAAGACCGGTATCAAGTTTTCATAATCCTTGGCATCCAGCTTATTCTCTGCTACCATATATACAGTAGCCTCTTTTTTATAGATTGTTATCATTGCTCACTATTTATAAATGATAATTGAATTTAAAAACCAAACGTTTAATCCAAATTGCCACTGCATTTTTCGCAAATACCCTTTACCACCAAGTTAATGTCCTCCGTGATATAGCCATCAGGCAAGTTGATGTGAGGGATTTTATGCTCTGTTAAACAGACCGTTTCATTACAATTGTTGCAATGAAAGTGCAAATGAAGGTCGTTGCCGACCTCGCATTCACAATTTTCTTCGCAAAGGGCGTATTTTATAACCCCTGTCCCATCCTCGATTTGATGCACAATCCCTTTTTCTTCAAACGCTTTCATAGTCCTAAACAGGGTACTTCTTTCACTGATCTTAAAATCTTTTTCCAAATCGCCAAGGCTGATGGCAACATTCAACTCTGCCAACCGCTTATAGGTCATAAGGCGCATAGCTGTAGGTCGTATTCCTTTGCTTTCTAAAAATTGAACTATTTTTTCCATTTGTTTAGAAAGAGAATTACAGGTCGTAACGTTTTAAGGAATCTCCTGTTTTAATGTGAAACGCATCTTCTATATTAGCTATATAAATTATACCATCTCCAGGCCCGTCGGTTTTGGCGTTGGCTATAATTGTTTCAATGGCCGCTTGGGCTTCCTCATTTTGACAGACCAATTCCAATTTGACCACTGGACTATCTGTTACGTGAAAATCCAGCGACGGTCTGGCACCTTTTGCCTTGAACGCGCCCGTGCCTTCTGCTTGTGAAAGGGTCATACTTTCAAATCCATTGTCAGAAAGTGCTTCAATGACTCTTTGGATTCGGTTCGGTTTTATAAATGCTTTTATTTCTTTCATATTATTAACTTTTTAAATTTTTAATCAATTTTGAACCGAGTCTGTTTTATAATTTTTAACTAACTAATTAAGACGATAAACAAACTCGGAATCAAAACCTTTGATTATTATTGAATTAATGTCCGTGTTCCAGTTCGCCCTTTATCATTTCAGAAGACAGGTTATAAGCTCCGTTTATGACCACTTTGGCATCGGTTGAAACTTCGGCAGGCAGATTGACTTCAACAAAGCCTAAATCAGTAATACCAACCGTTACGGGTATCATTTTGAATTTCATTTTGCCTACTTCCATTTCCTCATCTTCATCCAAGATAAAAATAAAGGATTGCTCGCCTTCCTTTATAATGGCGGCTTCCGGAACGGCAAAACCCTTTTTCTCGCCCTGCACTATGCGCCCTTCTACATACATACCTGGCAAAAGATTTTTATCCTTGTTTTCTATATCAGCAAGAACTTCTATGGCTTTTGGGTCTGTCTCAAAAGTTTTACCTATAGACCGAACGGTTGCTTTAAGCAGTTCATCTGGGCGAGAGGCCGTGGAAAAATATATCTGTTGTCCTTTCTGGATTTGCTTTATGTCCTTTTCATAGACTTTGAAGTTTACATAAATTTTTGAATTATCGCTTATCGAGAACATTTTGGATTGTTGTGCCACGTAATCGCCAAGGCTAATCATTACTTCATCCACATAACCACTTATGGGTGTGGTAATGGGAACTGCGGAATATATCTGTCCTTCCGCCACTTTTTCCGGATTAATCCCCAACAACTTCAATTGGGCCCTCAAACCATTGACGCTGGATGTTGTGGAACGAAATTTTGATTGAGCCATTTGAAATTCCTTTCCCGAAGAAACGCCTTTGTCATAAAGCGTCTGCTTGCGTTCAAAATCCTGTTTCAAAAAGACCAGTTCGTCATTTTTTTCCTGATAGTCCTGTTGCATTGCAATGATATCCGGGTGTTCTATATATGCCAGCACTTGACCTTTGCTTACGTTATCTCCGGGTATTACTTTTATGGCACTCACATTTCCACCAACAAACGGGCTTATGTTCGCCTTGTCCTGTGGGAAAAGCTCCAGCGTTCCCGTTACCTTAATGTTGTTCCCTAAATTGCGTTCCTCCAAAGGTTTCATTTCCAAACCTATGGTTTCGGCCTGTTGCTTTGTAAGTTCCACAACGCCTTCTTCCTCGCTGTGACCTTCTTCTTCTCCTTCATTGTGGCCTTCATCGCCGTGTGCATCTTCCCCAGCTTCATTGGTTTTTGATACGCCTTCGGCTTCGTTATGCCCAAGTTCAGATTTTGGGGCATCATTACAACTCATAAACATAAGTGTAAATAATACGGTACTTACTAATAATATATTCTTCATTTTTCTTTTTTTAAGATTATAAATTGCCCAATTGATATTGTATCTCAATGGATTGTTGGTTAAACTGGTTTATGTATTGCAAATGGTTTTGTTTTATCCTGATGGCACTGTTGAGAATTGTGATATAATTGACATAATCTATTTCGCCTTCCTTGGATGCCAATTGCGCTGTGGTAATTTGCTGTTCTGCCAACAATAGTGCGCCTTCTTCGTAATATTGCAAAATCTTCTTTGTTTTTTCAAGGGATTTGGTCAATTGCGACACGCGACTTTCTGTAACCGCCTTTTGCTCCAAATATTGATTCTCTGCTACCATTGCGTCTGCCTTTGCTGCTTTTACCCTTGACTTCTGCGGAAAAAACCATAGCGGAATGCTAATACCCGCCTGATAGGTGTTGAAGCCTGAAACATCATCTACAACCTGCCTGCCATACGATAAGCTGAATTTCGGCAGGAATTGTGATTTCTCAACACCCACATTTGCCTTGCTTACTTCGGCATTTTGCAACGCATATTGCAACATTGGGTTATTGGCCACCGAAGTGGAATCTAACATTGCCATAAAATCCAATGTTTTGTATGGTTCACTAATCGTTTCAATGGATTCATCCGTTCCCAAATATTGTTTTAAGGCACGTTTGGCTATTTCAATATCATCAAAGGCTTGTTGCCTTAATACTTGAATCTGTTGAAATTCTGAAGAGGCTGAAATAAATTCCAACTTACCTGTTTCTCCCGTATCATACCGAAGTTGGGCAGCGGTCTTAAAATTGGTATAAATACTGTCCAATTGGTCTGCAAAACGCAATTGTGCCTTGTAATAATTAATTTGGTCATACGCCTGCATCACATTACGCACCAATTGTTGTTCACTGGCCACATAAAACTTTTCTCCCAAGGCAATACGCTCTTTGTAAAACTTCGATTTTGAAAAACCGGAAAGCAAATCAATGTTGCCCTGTTGCACACCAACGGTTGTCTGCACTCCAGGAAGATTATTTCCATATTCTTCTTTGCCCGTGAAAACTTGAGTGCTACCAAGGTCAAAACTCGTTCCCTTTAGTGCCTTTTCCCGTTCAATAAATGCTTGGCTCTCTTTAAGTGATGGATAATTCTGTTTAGCCATAGCAATAGCCTCATCAATGGTCAAGGTCTTTGGGATTGTACCATCTTGATTGGTGTCTTGGGCAAATGAAGTACCAGAAGCCATCAAACCTCCAACCATCAATAATACGGTTACAATATTGGTTGATTTTTTAATATAACTTACATCTCCACCATTGTCCTTCTTTTCTTTTCGGGATTCCAGCCAATAATAAAGAATAGGAATAACCACCAAGGTCAGAAATGTTGCCGTAAGCATTCCTCCAATGACTACTGTCGCCAAAGGTCGCTGTACTTCTGCACCACCAGAGGTAGAAATCGCCATTGGGATAAAACCCATAATTGTTGTAATGGCTGTTAATAAAATTGGACGTAAACGTTCGTGCGTTGCTTCGTATATACGTTTTTTTAAATCTGTCATTCCACTGTCTTTTAATTCATTGAATTTGTTTATGAGTATGAGTCCGTTTAATACGGCAACTCCGAAGAGCACGATAAACCCGACTCCGGCAGAAATACTGAAAGGCATTCCACGAATCAACAAAACGAAAACACCACCAATGGTCGCCAAAGGCACTGCCATATAGATCATCAAGGCCTGTGTAACTGAATTTAAAGCAAAGTAAAGCAGAACAAATATTGTTAATAGAACGATTGGAACTACAATCATCAATCGGTCTGAAGCACGTTGAAGGTTTTCGAAAGAACCTCCGTAGGTTACAAAATAACCTGGTGGCAGTTTCACGTCCGTTTCCAATTTTTGTTGAATTTCCTCGACCATCGATTTTACATCGCGCCCACGAACATTGACCCCTACCGAAATACGACGGGAGGTATTGTCCCTTGAAATCTGCATCGGACCTGGCTTATAGCTGATATCTGCAACCTCCTTTAAAGGTACTTGTGCACCGTTTGGCAGGTCTATGAAAAGGTTTTTTAAGCTATTGATGTCTTGTCGATATTCCTCTGCCAAACGAATGACCACATCGAATCGTTTTTCCCCTTCAAAAATGACTCCTGCCTGTTCTCCAGAAAATGAAGCACTTACATAATCATTCAGCTTGTCAACGGTTACACCGTATTGTGCCATTTTTGCCCGGTTATACACCACTGTCATTTGTGGCAAACCGCTTGTAGCTTCTACATTGAGGTCAGCCGCTCCGGGAACGGTTCTGATGACCGCTGCGATTTCCTGTACCTTGTCTGCCAAAACGCCTAAATCTTCTCCGTACAGTTTGATTGCCACGTCCTCACGAACCCCTGTAAGCAATTCATTAAAACGAAGTTCTACAGGTTGGGTAAACACGAAATTTACGCCGGGAACTACTGAAATTTTTTCCTGTATTTTTTCTATCAGTTCTTCTTTACTATCTGCGGAAGTCCATTTACTCTTATCTTTTTCAAGAATAATATAACTATCGGCAATATCCATAGGCATCGGGTCTGTCGGTATTTCGGCCACACCAATCCTAGAAACTACTGTTTTTACTTCCGGAAACTCATTGATTAACTTCTGAAGTTTCTCTGAAGCCTCAATAGATTCTGTAAGACTGCTCCCCGGTTTTATCAATGCTTGAAATGCAATATCGCCTTCATCAAATTTAGGGACAAATTCTGCTCCCATATTGCTGAAAATAAATCCTGAAATCAAAAGCAAGGAAACCGCGCCTATAACCACACCTGCCCGAAAGCGAAGTGCAAAATTTAATATAGGCAGATAGATACGATTCAGAACATCCATAATTTTATCACTGAACCTATCAATCTTGTTTTCAAACTTGGCGAACCAACTATTTTGATTTTTAGCAGGTTTTAAAAATAATGATGACATCATTGGCACGTAGGTAAGACAAAGGATAATCGCTCCTAAAACGGCAAAACCAAATGTAAATGCCATTGGCCGGAACATTTTCCCTTCCACACCGGTCAAAAAAAGAATCGGTGTAAAAACTATAAGAACAATTAGTTGACCGAAGAAGGCAGAATTCATCATTTTACTTGAAGAATCATAGGCGATTTCATCCATTTCAGCTTGGTTGATGGCGGTTGTGGATTTTTTCATCCGTTGATGAATGTGGAAAACCGCTCCTTCCACGATAATCACCGCTCCATCTACAATAATTCCAAAATCGATCGCACCCAAGGACATTAAATTTGCCCAAATGCCAAATTGTTTCATCAAAATAAATGCAAATAATAGACATAAAGGGATTATCGAAGCTGCTATCAAGCCACCACGGAAGCTTCCCAAAAGTAAGACCAAAACAAATATGACGATTAGGGCTCCTTCTATTAGATTGTTTTTAACGGTACTTGTGGTTGCCTCAATAAGTTCACTTCGGCTTAAAAAAGCATCAATATAAACACCTTCCGGCAGGGATTTTTGAATTTCTACAATACGCTTTTCCACATTTTCAATCACGTCGCCTGGGCTTTCGCCTTTCAGCATTAAAATTTGTCCACCTACGGATTCGTGACCGTCTTGGGTAAATGCACCATAACGCACTTGGTTTCCGTAGCCCACTTTTTCGGCAACGTCCCTTACCAAGACAGGGCTTCCATTTTGAGTGGTCACAACCGTGTTTTCCAAATCGGCGATACTTCGAGCCAGCCCTTCGCCACGGATAAAATTGGCTTGGTGGTTTTTTTCAATGTAAGCACCACCGGTATTAGCATTGTTCACTTTAAGAGCTTCAAAAACCTGATTCATTGTAATGCCAAAACTTTTTAGTTTATCAGGATTTATGGCAACTTCATATTGTTTTACATAACCTCCAAAAGCATTGACCTCGACTACGCCTGGCACTAAAGCCATTTGGCGTTTTACAATCCAATCTTGGATGGTACGAAGCTCCATTGCGTCATATTTGTCTTCATAGCCTTCTGTCACTTTTAAGGTATATTGAAAAATTTCGCCCAGACCTGTTGTTATGGGTGCCATAAAAGGTGTGCCAAAACCTTCGGGGATTTCTCCGGCAACTTCGGTTAATTTCTCCTGTACCAATTGCCGTGGCAGATAAGTGCCTGCCTCGTCCTTAAAAACAATGGTAACCACGGACAGCCCAAAACGGGATACTGAACGCAGCTCGATGACGTCAGGAAGATTGGCCATTGCCAATTCTACGGGATAGGTAACAAATTGTTCTATATCTTCTGTCCCCAAGTTTGGGGCCACGGTTATTACCTGTACTTGGTTGTTTGTTATATCGGGTACAGAACCCAAGTTTATAGTGGCCATAGACCAAATGCCCGTACCAACAAGTGCCACTATAAATAAGCCAATAATAAATTTATTATTAATGGAAAATGAAATGATTTTGTTAATCATAGAAAATGTATTAATTCAGTTTAAAACTTACGATGCGAATAGATGCAACGCATTTATAAAGCAATGCCTATCTTGAGAAGCATCACGTTAGGATATAGCTATCCTTAAAAAAACTGAATTATACTCGCGGGGGTTGGAAGAGAGATTCCAGATATCTGGAATATAAGTTAACTGTATATAAATTGAACGGCTCTTTATCTTCAAACTTTAGTCGATTGATTAGGGCCGAATTGTTGTTCGTAATAAATAACACTAAAGGATGACAACATTGATGATGGGAATGAACTGGTGTATTCTCCTTATCTGGGTTATTATGATGCCCTTCATTTTTTGCATCATTGTCAATGTAATCTTCAACTACATATTCAAGGAAAGAGTCGCCATACATTTTATGGTCTTGATAATGGGTAATGATGTTTGAAATTTCTTTTATTGGTCCACAAAAGTCCATATCAAGGCTAATTCCCTGAAAAAAGAATAAAATAGACATTGATATGGAAACAAATATTTTCATATAATTTATACAAATATACAAATTATTTAATGCAATGGTTGTGCAAAGAAAAAAGGCTTCGGATTATAAAAACCATAAGGTTTCTTGACCAAAAGGTGGTATTTCCTTGCTTTCAAAACGAGGTGCTATTTCTGCAACCATTTCAGGATATTTAATTGTTATTGGTACGTTTTGTTGACGTAAGGATTTCCAATATAGCCTACTAAATTGATACACTTGCTCTATTAGCTTTCTAATCATTTTACTATCATTTAAAGCCTCTGGTGTAGGACTTGATATTTTAAGTTTTATTGGAAATGAGTAACTTGAATGACTTGGGTATTTTACAGTATTGTTATACCTCAAATTATTAAAGAGTAAATATTTATATTCTCCTTTAGGACCAATATTTATATATGTGCCACTCATTGGAATTAACTCACCATTCCAATTTTGGTCAAAAGCAATAATATCTTGTGATTTTGTTTTATTAATATTAAGAACAAAAAGAGGACAAGGCAATTGAAGTTTATCCATCATTTCTAAAACAGGTTGTATTTCTTCATCCTTCATATCCTTATAAAAGTGAATCACTATTTTTTCGGGTGACTTATTCGTTGGAACATATTGCCAAATAGCATCACTTAAAGCATTGCCTAATTGTTTAACATCTGATTTACTGAAATAATGAAATTCATTGAACCTTCCATTGTTTTTAAAACTGAATGCACTTGCTACATAACGAATGTTTTCTTCGGTATTTTTAAAAGCACCCACACCAATTACCAATTCATTTTTTGGTTTTACATTAAGTTGCCAAGGTGTACCATCTAATTTTGCTAATAAGGCTAATGATATATTGGTTAAATCGTAAATAAATTTATGTTGGTTTCTTCTAAATCTATCAAACTCTATTACTTGAGATATTATTCTTTTATATAATAGCTGTTCTTTAACCTTGTAATACACTAACTTTTTTTCAAGATTAGGTTCGTGCTTGTTAAAAGGGCTTAAATAAATAGCAACGTAATTAATGTTAGGGTCTGATTTAAAGTCTTTTATACCTTGTGAAATTTGAGGTAATGGATTTTCTAAATCATCAAATACTATATTGACATCATTATCGAAATGTGCTAAAACACCTGCATAAATGTTTAAACCTTTATACCAACTTGTACCATCTTCCAATAATTTTTGCAATGCTTCTACTTCTTTAGCATAACTTGTATGATGTATAAAGAAGAAATGCACATTATCTAACTGACAAGGATTTAAAGGTTTTAAGTTCTTAAAATCTATTTTGGGATTTCTACCAACACCATTTTGGAACAATAAATCATTACTTTCATCAGTTACTTCACCAATGCGATTTATTTCTACTGGCAGGTAATCATCATTATTTACAGGGATAACTTTCTTAAATTCATCACTTAAAATGAAATGTTGAATAAACTTATCAATTTTGTTTTTGTACCCAATATATTTATTGGAATCATCTTTGGGTTCTGGTTTAATTTTAAAAGCTGTTCGTAAATCGTTATTCAAAATGGCAAAAGCCTTTGTGTTATCATCAATAAATTCCTTTTCCTTATGATATTTTAATAACCTCATTTTATATACAACTTTATTAAGATTTGTTGTTGAGGTATGTTTTATAATTTCAGAAATAGGTTTTTTAAACACTTTAGCCATACCATCATAAGAAATAACTAACTCACCATATTCACTAACTTCTTTAATTTGTACTTTGACCGTAAACTTATAATACTGCGCGAAACTTTTATTTTGATATGATCTATTACCAATCCAAATTTGATTATCATTCACAAAGTTTTGACCAACAAGTTTTTTAATGCTATTAAAGAATTTTTTGATACGCCAATTATAATAGTGTTTAATTAAGTCGGTTGGTTGTTCCTTTAGATTGAGTGATAAGGGATGATAGCCTTCTTTTTCGTAAATAAACGATGTGTATATGAAATCAGGGTTTTCTTCTTTTATACCAGGAAACAATTCTTCAATATTGGTTGGAAACTTTGTTTTATAGAGCTTTTGAGCATTACCAATTTTCTCTTTACTTAAATAAAAAGTTATTGGTTTGTCTGGTAAATCAAACGTTATGATATTGAAATAAAGTTCCTGACTCATAATACTTGGGTTTATTAATTCTACTTCTTGCTCAATCTATTAATTTTTTGTTCTACAATTTTGAGGATTTCCGTACTGTTCTTTTCATCTTTTAACATAAAGACAATTTTATCTGCCATCCAGAATTGAAGCAATTCATTTTTATTTTGTTTTAATACTTTGGCTAATGCTTCAGCTTGTTCTTTACGAGCCATACGAGTACCACGTTCAATTTTACTTAAAAGTGCCGTATCAATATTCATTTGAGAAGCAACTTCTCTTAATAATAATTGCTTTTCTTCTCGTATTTCTCTGATGTATTCTCCAAACGTCATTTTGGGGATATTTTGACTTGTCAATATTTGTCTAATGTAAGAAAAAGAAAATAAGAACTAACAAAAAGATATTAACAATTATAAACAGGAAATGAGGAAGTTAAGGATTTGAGGATATAAAGTATTTTTATAAATCCTCGTTTCCTTAAAATCCTCAAAATCCTTATTGTGCTTTTGTGGGATTTGTATAATTGTTATGTGCTTCCCTATGTATTAGACCAGCATCAACAAATTTAGTAATATAGCCTTCTGCTGTTTTATGAGGAATCTTGTTTTTGTCGGCTATATTTAGGTAATCTTGTCTTGAAAATTGATAAGGTAGTGCTTCTAAAAAACGTTCTTTACGATTGGCTCTTTTTACTTCTTTTTGTTCGATAGGTAAATCGTTAAACACCTTACTACTGTGCTTTACTAATACGCTAATTATTTCCAATGTATTTTCAAAATCTATATCCTCACAATGTCTAACTTGGTTGACATCGCCATCTTCCATAATGCGAAACACAGAAAATAACATCATAATTCTAAATGAGACTAAACCTAAACGTCTTACGGTTGCTATATAATCATCTGGTTGTAGATTAAGATATTTGGTTTGTAGCTTTTCAAAAAACATATTGAATTTTTGTTGTTGCTCTGTTGTTAGCCTTACTTCAATAGGTCGGTTGTCTTTTAAAGTTTTATATAGCTCAAAAAATTCCTTTCCTAATTGGTCGTAGTATTCATCTAAACCATTTGCTGTGTCTGTTTGAAAAACGTTTTTCCAAGTCGGTTTAATATTCATATAATAAAACATAAAACGACTAAACAAACCATTTTCAGCACTTGGAACCAATGCTTGAATTTGCTTTGGTGTACCTGATAGGACTGTTGATAAGCAAGGTCTTTCAATATCTACATATTCTCTATCCGTTCTTCGATAATAACTAATGGTTTCGTGGTGGAATGCTTTACGAAAACCATCTGAATAATTACCATAATCACTTTTAAAGGCTTGTGCCAAAGTATCACCTTCGGTTTCAAAAATTAACCCTCTACCTTCATTGTCAGATATTAATTGATAAACACCTGTTACACTATTATTAGCAGGTATAAACAACATCCTTTCAGGTGGTTTATTTGGTTTCTCCATTGTTTCACTTTTACCCTTATTCATATTATAAGTTGCCATTTCAACTTGATGTTGTTGTTTTAGGATTTTGGATTGTTCACGTTGTTGCTTGTGAACAGGATTTACCAAATTTTTAATTTGGTTTAATCTTCCTTTCCCTGCTGAAGCTGGTGCAGTAACATATAGATACAAATTGCTAAATACTTTACTTTGGTCGTACACACCAAATAATTTTGGAAAACAGGCACTAAATGCAGTTAATGCTCCCAACAATAAAATATCACGTTCTTCATTACTGCTTGAAGGTTGTATTACTTGTTGCAAAAATGTTGGAATATTGTTGTAAACTGTTGTTGGTATTGTTGGCAATGGTTGTTTTACTTCTTCTGACTGTTGCAACACTTCAACAACTTGTTGTTGCTGTTGTGGTTTAATACCAACTTGATGTAAATGGTGGTATAAAGTACCAATTCTTATACCGTGTCCTTTTGCTTGTAAGCATTTATTATACTGTTCGTCGCATTCTTTATGGTCGTAACCTGAATAATTTTTACTTATTCTGTGGTAGTAATCACGTCCAGCTTCTCCGTATTCTTCTGAAATTGCAAATCCAATATCACGCCATTTATCATAGGTATCTGTAATATCGATACCTGATTGTTCTAATGCGCTGATATATGATTCAATATCATTTGCAACAACCGTTGTTGGGTTGTTGTTGATTGGTTTATTTATTTTGTTTTGTTGCTCTGGAACAGCTAACCAATCTTTTGGGTTAAATATTTTTGTCATAACTTTTGATGTCTTTTATGTAAGTATGCCAATGGATCGTGGGATAAAAAACACGCTCTGGAAATGTCTTTACCTGATTGGTCTACCTCAATGTTATATGTTCGCTTTATGTAATTGGCCACCGCAATAAAATATTCATTGTGTGACACTTGGGATAAATCGATTCTAATTATCCATTTTAAGCCTTCTCCTGAAGGTGATGTAAACAATAATTCAGTTTCGAAATATTCATCGTTTAATAATTGTTGCTTTAGTTCTTCAAGATTTTCTAAATGGTCAAAATCGATTGTCAATAATGATGAATGTTCAATTAAACTATCATCATTTCGTTTAGAAAACACGCCTGAAAATGTTACATAATCAAAATGATTTGCTTTAAATTTTCGTGCTTCTTTAGGGTCATTAATCGCTCTAAATTGTTCTGTGATACTTTTATACTTATCGCTTGTAATACGCTCAAATATTTGGTGTAATCTTACTTTTTCAGTTGGAAACACATTTCTAATAGGTGCTTTGTAAAAACTGCTGTAAGCATACCAAGTATCATCGGGTTCATCTAACCAGGATAATTCATCTTCTTTTTTAACTTCAAAATTTAGATGTAATACTTCGTTTATTTTAAGTAGTAATTCTTCTTCATTAACGGTTTTAAAATGATAGGATGCAAAATCGAATACATCTCCTTTAAAATCGGTTAGTTCTGTATCGTAATGTATTGCCTTATTTTCAACAACATTAATTTTTAATGTAGCCTTACCGCCGTTAAAAGGATTTCGGGTTACCCCGCAGTCCCTTCCTTTTACGGAAAGGACTGTTGTTTCAGGATAATACTGCCTTAATA
>JAAEZI010000049.1 GCA_018222915.1 Algicola sp.
GTAATAAGCACGGCGTTCACTATGCCCTAAATAACAGTGCTCACACCAATACTCTGCAACATACTTGGACTCACTTCTCCCGTATAAGCTCCGTTCTCCGCAAAATGCATATTTTGCGCAACCACTTCCAAATCGGCCTCTCTCAAGGCCTCAAAGGCATGCCAAAGATTTGTAAAAGATGGCGCAATCATGACTTCAGCGTCAGATGTTTTGGACTGTCTTTTTAGGTCGGTAATTAACGCTTGTGTTTGAGCGAGATCATTATTCATTTTCCAATTTCCTGCAACGATGTGTTTTCTCATAATGTTTTTTTTCTTCGTATTAACTACTTATTCTTATCCAAATGTACTTTAATTAATGGATCTGTAATTTTAATAGCTTTAAATAAGCTAATGTTACCATCACCATCAACTACTAAATATCTCGGAATCCAATCTAAATCTAAAAATTCGCTGAAGGCACTTTTCCAACCATCAGGCATAAAATAATGTTGCCCATTGAGTTCATATTTTTGAATACCGTTTTTCCAACTCTTCTGAGATTTGTCCATCGACATAAAAACAAAGGCCACGTCTGAATATTCATCCTGCATGGACTTTATATCAGGCATGCCTTCAATACAATCTCTACACCACGAAGCCCAAACATCAATTAAAACAGTCTTCCCTTGATTGGCTTCTAATATAGATTGAAGTGTTATGGAGGCGCCTTCCGTATTAATAAAAGTGTCTGATAATGCATCAGCACTAAACGTTGTAGGATTGGGTTGCGTTTTACAACAAAGAATAAATCCGGCTAACAGCATCACAGCAAACATTTTTTTCATGACTATTCTAATTTAACTTTAGGGTCCAACCATCCATAAATCATATCTACAAAGATATTAATGATAATAAATAATAAGGCAATCACAAGTACAGATCCCATAATCACAGGTAAATCTAGTGTGTTTAATGCATTCACAATCTCCTTTCCTAATCCATTCCAGCCAAAAATGTATTCTACGAACACAGCGCCAGCCAACATAGAGGCAAACCATCCGGAAATGGCTGTTACAACCGGGTTTAAGGCATTTTTTATCGCATGGTTTTTCACAATCTGAAATTCACTTAATCCTTTAGCCCTTGCAGTTCTGATGTAATCTTGATTAAAAACTTCCAACAAAGAATTACGCATCAACTGTATCACTACAGCCAACGGACGAATTCCCAGTACAATTGCAGGAAGTAATAAATTTTTCCATTGGACTTGTTTCTTTTCACCAAAATCATCAAGCTCGTACAAGCTTCCAGTCATTTCTAAATTGGTGTATTTATGCAGGATAAATCCGAAAAACCAAGCAAAAAGAATGGCACTAAAAAACGAAGGAATACTCATCCCAAAAGTACTTACTACTTGAATTATTTTATCTATCCAAGTATCTTTATACAATGCTGATATGACCCCAAAAACGATTCCCAATAAGAGGGCAATCACAATAGCTGATACCGCTAAAACAAAAGTGTTAGGCAATGTCTCACCAATCACATCAGTGACTTTTTTACCTTGTTTTGTAAAAGATTCTCGTAAATACGGAAACTTTATTACGGTGGTCGTTTCTCCAATAGTAAACAGTTTTGATGCCGAATACTTTCCTTCTCTCAAATAGGTATAATCTGATGGCGATGTTGAATGAAATGAAATCGGCGACAAATCATTGAGATAGTAACCATATTGCGTTGCGATAGGTTTATCAAAACCATATTTGGCCTTTACGATAGCGACTTGCTCACTATCTTCATTCTGGCCAAGCATCATTTGTGCAGGATCACCAGGTAACACATTGAATAAAAAGAAAATGACCGTCACCACTCCAAGTAATGTGAGTAATGCGTAAAAGGCTTTATTTAATAAATAATTTATCAGCTAGGTGTAATTTTTAAAATTGTAAATCCTCTAGATCATTCCAATGGGCTTTTTGGGTCACTGTTCCTTTTTGAAGTACAATGGCACCAGGATTAGCTCTTACAATGGTCTTCAATACTTTTTCGTCACATAAATAGAAATCAAAATCTAATTGATAGGTATCCTTTACCTCCTTTTTCTTAACCTCTCCAGATGCTGTTAATCCAATAACTCGGTAGCCGTTCTTTTGAGCGCGATTCACTAAATTTTTAAGCTTCTGCATCCCTTCAACTTCTGCTTTTTCAAGGCTGTATGCCACGATTATTAAGAGCTTATCTTCAGCTAAAAACTGATCGGTTAAATCTTCATCTTGAGATTCTATCGAAAAATCCTGAATTTTTGGGACATCGCCTTCTTCGACAATTTCAGTTTCCACACCAATAATCTTGTCATATTCTTTTGGCCCACGACCTCTATCGGTTAAGGTTTTCTCTTCACCATTCAACGTGTATGTCCAAACATAATCTGTAACAGCCTTTTGAGCATCTGGTGGTAATGTCATATTCTCTTGAAGGTTATCTCCAATTTTATAAGCTCTGAAATCAAATGTAGGCAAGTGCAACAATACATGGTAGGCAAACCACAAGCAAGCTACAAAACTCAGTAGTGCCGTCACAGTCAATCCAAATTTTGTCAATAGTGGTTTTATATGTCGGTGACCAAAGAACAATACTAATATCATCACCAATAAAATCACATCTTTCCAAAAGGATTGCCATGGTGATAATTTTAAGAAATCTCCAAAACAACCACAGTCCTTCACCTTTTCAAAATAGGCCGCATAAAAGGTTAAAAACGTAAAGAACACAATCATGAGTAATAAGCTCCATACCGTGAATTTCGGTTTATAACCTATGAGTAAAAACACACCCAAAATCACTTCAAAAATCACCACAAACACTGAAATCCCTAAGGCATAAGGCATTAACGAAGGAATATCCAAAACATCATAGCTGAAGTACTCCTGCAGTTTATAAGAAAAACCTAAAGGGTCATTGAGTTTTATAAACCCTGAAAAAATAAAAAGTGCGCCTACTAATACACGGCATATATTTACGATTGCTTTCATAACATTTATTATTAATCTTTCGACAGGCTGAAAGATGGAAATTCTTACCTAAGCTTCATTTAAATGAATCAATGCAAACACCGAATAGTTAATCATATCTTGGTAATTGGCATCAATTCCTTCGCTAACTAAAGTTTTACCTGCATTATCCTCTATTTGTTTCACACGCAGTAGTTTTTGCAAAATCAAATCAGTTAGGCTACTCACACGCATATCTCTCCAAGCTTCGCCATAATCATGATTTTTATCCATCATCAATTGTTTGGTCACTGCCACTTTTTGATCGTAAAGCTCCGTAGCTTCTTCCAATGATAAGTCTGGTTGCTCTACAACACCTTTATCTAATTGAATTAAAGCCATAGTGCAATAATTAATAATTCCGATAAACTCACTTACTTCACCTTCATCTACTTTTCGCTCGTTGTTTTGCTGTAATCCCCTGATACGCTGTGCCTTTATAAAGATTTGGTCAGTTAATGATGGCAGCCTTAATATGCGCCAAGCGCTTCCATAATCTTTCATTTTATTGACAAAAAGATCACGACATTTCGAAATCACTTCATCATATTGTTTTGAAGTATCTTGCATTTAAACCATTTAATTTTCCGTAAATTTCGCATAAATTAATCAGATTTAAAAACTTTAACCTTACTATATAGTTTTGAGCAAAAGCATCAATTGTAAAGGTCGTTTAATCGACCTTGAGCAGCCAAAAATTATGGGCATCTTAAATGTGACGCCCGATTCTTTTTATGATGGTGGTCACTATAAGAATAACATGGCCTTAATTGGACAAGTTAAATTAATGCTAGAGCAAGGCGCTACTTTCATTGATGTTGGTGGTTATAGCTCTCGACCAAATGCCGACGATATTACTGAAGACCAAGAATTGGCACGTGTGATACCTATCATCGAACTCATTATTAGAGAGTTTCCTGAAACGCTTATTTCCATAGATACCTTCAGAAGTAAAGTAGCCAAAGAAGCCATTGAAGCTGGTGCTTGTATGATTAATGATATATCGGCAGGACACTTAGACCCAAACATGTTGACAACGGTTGCCCAACTCAAAGTTCCTTACATTATGATGCACATGCGCGGGACACCTCAAACTATGAAAGAACTCACGCATTACGACCATTTAATTAAAGACTTGCTCTTTTACTTTTCGGAACGTCTTTCGAAAGCACGTGAATTAGGCATTGTAGACGTGATCATTGATCCAGGTTTTGGATTCGCAAAAACCATTGAGCAAAACTTCGATCTACTGAGCAAATTAGAACTCTTTAATTGTATGGAATTACCAATTTTAGCTGGAATTTCGCGAAAATCCATGATTTACAAGACCCTCAACACCAGCGTTGATAACGCCTTGAACGGAACAACCATACTCAATACCATTGCACTTCAGAAAGGCGCATCTATTTTGAGAGTTCACGATGTCAAGGAAGCCGTGGAATGTATCACTTTGACACAACAACTGCTATAATGAAACCTATTTTTTACCTTTTATTGTTGCTACTATTTTCATGTGGAAACAAAAAAACGATTCAGCTTCCTAGTATTCAAAATGCCCAAGTAACAGAAGTTCATGATGTCTCTGCCGCGTATTTATTTTACAATGAAACTCAACCAGACAGTGTTGAGCTTAATAGGAAGAATTTAATTAGTACCACAAATTGGCTAGTGAATGTGGACAAGCGCTTAACGCTAGAACAAGCCATACCGCAAATCAAATTACTTCAAGATAGAAAGCGTAACGCCAAAATGCATAAAAATGATAATGCCAAAAATTACTTCAGTTGTAATGATACAAGTATTAAAAATCTTGGATTTATCGAATTCACAAATGTACACTATCAAATGTTTGAAAATGGTTTAGACGCTCTAAAGAGCGTCATACCTGAAACATCCCAAATGGTACTTTTAAGTCAAGCATCGACAATCACGATAAAAGGTCATGATTTTTCTGATATTGAAACTGCCCTTAAAACTATTAAACATCAACCCCTAGATCTGGTTTTGTGCTTTAATAAGGATATGACATTTGAGGATTACATAACTTATAAATCGCGTTTTAATGCCTTAGAGTTGGATAGTATTTCAATTAGCAGTGATGAATTTATTTATTAATAATTATTACATTTACACGAAACACCTTAGCCTTGGATAAATTCAAATTTTGGGATTTTGGAATTATAGACTTTATCGACGTCTTCTTAGTCGCAATCTTACTGTATTATGTGTATAAGTTGGTTAAAGGTACGGTTGCCGTTAACATTTTTATTGGAATCATAATTATTTACTTGGTTTGGCGCGTTACCGATTTACTCAACATGTTTATGCTGCATCGTATTTTCGATGGTTTTATAAAAGTTGGAATTATAGCGCTTATTGTGGTTTTTCAACCTGAAATAAGAAAGTTTTTACTGATGGTTGGTTCCACCAATTTAAGTGGCAGCGGTAAGTTTTTCAAGAAAATGAAATTTCTAAAAACGGAAAGCGAAACGGAAACCGACATCAATGCACTCGTTAATGCATGTGATAAAATGAGTCTCTCTAGAACTGGCGCGCTGATTGTTTTGGAACGAAACAACAATCTTGATTTTTTGACCAATACTGGTGACGAAATGAATATCAAGGTTACACAACCTATCATTGAAAGTATTTTTTTTAAAAATAGCCCACTTCATGATGGCGCTATTATTATTGAAAACAATATCGTAAAAGCGACACGAGTGATTCTTCCTGTTAATAATGAAAAAACCATTCCTCAACGCTTTGGATTACGACATCGTGCTGCCGTTGGGATTACTGAAAAGACAGATGCTGTTGCCTTGGTGGTAAGTGAGGAAACTGGACAAATATCATACCTTAAAAATGGGGAGTTTGTCATGTTTGAAGATATTCAAGAACTTACAACCTTGCTCTACAAAGATTTAGCTTGATGAACTGTAAATGTTGCTCAAAAACACTAAACGACACTGTTAATTATTGCCCAGATTGCGGTGCAAAAGTTATTCGCAATCGCTTAACCATGAAAAATATTTGGGCAGATATCAATGCCCAGTTTTTAAGTATTGACAACCATTTTTTAAAGACGTTTGTTCATCTTTTTACCCAACCGGAAACCGTCATCAATGGTTTTATTGAAGGGACAAGGAAGAAGTACATCAATGTTATTCAATACTTCGCCATATCTTTAACCTTAGTTGGGATACAGGTGTTTTTAATGAATACATTTTTTCAAGAAGATTTAGATTCAGCATCTGAAATATTCACGAAACTTCAAAAAAGTCAAAATTCTGAGAACAATCCGTTTAACGATTTTAATTTTTATGATTATAATAATTACCAAAGTGTCATCTATATATTAAGCATTCCAATTTCCACAATCGCTACATGGCTCGCTTATTTTATTTTAGGTAGCAGACGTTTCAATTTTACAGAACACCTTGTTTTAAATGTATATTACTATGCACAAGTCGTTTTTATCACCGCGGTTTTGAGCATACTGTTCTTGTGCTTTGGATTGAATTATTTGGTGATTTCTGGCTTTGTTTCTGTACTTATTTACGTCTATCTTTTCTATGTACTGCATCGTGTATTTCACACGTCGTTTTGGGATACTGCTTTACATTTTATATTGACTATGGCCATTTTAGTTGTTATTTTTATCGGTTTAATGCTACTCTCAATTATTATAGGTGTGCTTTACGCCATGTACCACCATGAAGCTTTTAATATAACCATATGATACATTGCAAAAACTGCCAAGTCGAATTACCCGAAAACAGTGATTTCTGCAATAAATGCGGCGGAAAGGTCATTAGGAACAGACTCACCATTAGGAATCTTTTTGAGCATCTCAGCGAAACTTTCTTCAATTACGATAATAAGCTTTTAAGAACATTTATCGATTTATTTAAATGTCCAGAAATTGTCATTGAAGGCTACATTAACGGACTTAGAAAACGCTATGTTAATCCCATCAGCTACTTCGGACTCGCGATTACGCTTACAGGATTATATATTGTAATTCTCAATAAATTTTTTCCTGAAGCTTTAGATTTTTCTGCTTTTGCGATGAAGGGACAGGAGGAGTTTCAACAAAAAAACGTTAGTTTTATTCAGGAATATATGTCCATATTTATGATGCTATATATTCCGGTTTATGCGCTTATTGCTCGTATCACCTTCGTTGGAATCAATAAATTTAATTACACTGAATTAGTGATTGTTTTTCTGTATTGGCAATCTCAAAGCTCAATTATCTCCTCAGTCATTATTATTATTGGCGCTATATTCGGTATCAACCAAGGAATCTTAGGTTTGGTATTTCTGCCCTTGATGACGCTTTACGCGGCTTATATCTTAAAGCGGATCTATTCTTTAACACTAGGACAAATAGTGCTAAGATCAATACTTTTTTTAGGCGTTTTGACAGCTGTCATGATTGCTATCGTCATCCTGGTGATTATTATCATGCTCATTACAGGAGATTTTCAGCAAATGGTAGAAGCGCAAAGAGCCGCTATGGAAGCGAGCAAAGCTTAAACTATACAGCCTCAGATTTAAGAAACTGGACTTCGTAGAGATTTCGGTAGATGCCATTTTCAACCTTAAGCAAATCTCGATGTGTGCCCTTCTCTACAATTTTTCCGGCATCCATAACGATGATCTGATCTGCTTGTTGAATCGTTGCCAAACGATGCGCAATTACGATAGATGTCCTTCCTTTTGTAATCTTATCGGTGGCATCTTGAATTAATTGCTCAGAATAAGAATCTACGGAAGACGTTGCTTCATCTAATACCAAAATACTCGGATTCGTGACATAGGCTCTTAAAAAAGATATCAATTGGCGTTGTCCTGAAGATAACATGGCGCCACGTTCTTTCACATTATAATGATAGCCATTAGGTAAACTAGAAATAAAATCATGAATACCAATAGCTTTTGCCGCCTGAATAACTTCTGCTTCAGAAATATTTGGATCCTTCAGCGTGATATTATTAAATATGGTATCTGCAAAAAGGAAGACGTCTTGCAACACAATGGCTATTTGCGCACGCAAGGATTTTAACGTCATACTCTTTATATCCACACCATCGATATAAATGGTGCCTTTGTTGATATCGTAAAAACGGTTCAGCAAATTGATAATCGTGGATTTACCTGCACCAGTAGAGCCGACAATAGCAACAGTTTCACCCGCTTTAACATCCAAGGATATCCCCTTCAGCACTTCTTCATCTTCTACATAAGAAAAATGAACATTCTCAAACGTGATGTCCCCTTTAAAAGCATCAGCAACCAAGCTCCCAGAGTCATCAATTTGAGACGTCGTATCCAACACTTTGAACACACGATCTGCCGCTACCATACCCATTTGAAGCGTGTTAAACTTATTGGCAATCTGATTAAGCGGTCTAAACAACATCGGCACATACATAATAAAGGCAAACAAATCACCTTCCGAAGCCGTTTGACTAAAAACGACACTAATACCTCCAACCCAAATGATTGTTCCTAAAGTGATTGAGGATAACAAGTCTGCTATTGGAAAAAAGACAGAATTGTACCACACCGTTTTTAACCATCCTTTCTTGTGACGTTCATTGATTTCCTTAAACTTTTTAAATTCTGTATCCTCACGTGTAAATAATTGTAGAATCTTCATTCCAGTAACACGCTCTTGAACAAAGGAGTTTAGATTAGACACTTCATTACGTACTTCTTCAAAAGCACGTTTCATATACTTCTGAAAAATCTTAGTCGCAAATAAAACGATAGGCATGGTAACGAATGCAATCAAACTTAACTTCCAATTCATATAGCACATCATACCTCCAACAACCAACATTTTAAGAATATCACTAAAAATCATGAAAAGTCCCTGACCAAAAATATCGGCAATACGCTCCATATCGGTAACAGTTCTGGTAATTAGAACACCTACAGAAGACTTATCGTAATATTTCATTCGAAACCTTAAAACATGGTTGTATAATTTTACACGAATATCTTTTACGACCGATTGTCCTAACCAGCTAGCATAGTAAATAAATAGCAACTGACTGACAACTTCTAAAAGCAATAAGACCAACATAGCAATCACATAAAACATAAACCCATCAAAGTCTTGCGGTTTTACATTCTCATCTATGGCTTTTTGAAGCACCCATGGTCGTAAAGCACCAAATACAGCCAATCCAATAACGCATAATAATGAACCAAGGAACACCAACCTATAAGGTTGAATATAATGCAACAATCGCTTAAAGAGCGTCAAATCAAATGCTTTTGTTTTCTTATTTTCCATGTGGTTAACTCAACAATTTTATATGTTCTGGATAATCTATATCTACAAGATAAAGACCATGTGCAGGAACAGAAAACCCTGCTTCACTCCTATTCTTGGATTTTATAATGCCATGTAATGATTCTAATGCCATTTTACCCAAGCCAATGTTGATCATCGTTCCTACAATGGCTCTTACCATATTCCTTAGAAAGCGATCGGCTTGAATCATAAAAACTAGTTCATCACCATCCTGATACCATTCTGCTTTTATGAGCTTACAATAATACGTGTTTACATCCGTATTTACTTTTGAAAAGCATTGAAAATCGTTATACTGACATAGAATTTGACAGGCTTCTTGCATCAACACCACATTGAGTGGCTTTTGTAAAGCATAAGCAAAATCAAAATTAAAAACATTCTTCTTGGTTGCTACTCTGTATTTATAAGTACGACTAAGCGCATCAAATCGAGCATGTGCTTCCTTCTGAACTTGATATATGTCTATAATTGAAATATCTCGAGGAAGAAAGGCATTCAATTTAAACAAGAAGTTTTCTGGAAAAACTTGATCAAAATCAAAATGCGCCACCATCAACTTGGCGTGCACACCTGCATCGGTACGACCTGCTCCAACGATAGCAATGTTATGTTTCAATAGTGTTGACAGCGTATGCTCTAGAACCTCTTGTACCGAAATAGCATCAGGTTGGTTTTGCCAACCATGATATGCTTTGCCATTATATGATAATTCGATAAAATATCTCAAGAGAAACCTATACTTTTGTGAAAGCACAAAGATAATTGATTCCTGCAAACACCACTGTTCAATTAACACAATTAAAAGTTTTCTGATAAAACCTGACAAATCATGACCAAAATCCTACTTCTTTCAGATACGCACAGCTATATAGATGATGCTATTTTAAAGTATGTTAGTCAAGCCGATGAAGTCTGGCACGCGGGTGATATTGGTGATTTAAAAGTCACAGATGCTATTAAACGATTAAAACCGCTAAGAGCTGTTTACGGCAATATTGACGATGCCAAAGCCCGAGCAGAATTTCCCGAGAACAACAGATTTAAGTGTGAGGATGTTGATGTATTTATGACACATATTGGTGGTTATCCACCCAAATACAATGCAAGAACAAGCGCGTTAATTAAAAGTAATCCTCCTCGCATATTTATTAGTGGTCACTCACACATTTTAAAAGTTATTCCAGACAAGCGTTATCATCTGATTCATATGAATCCAGGTGCTGCAGGAAAACATGGGTTTCACAGTATAAGAACCATGTTAAGGTTTACGATTGATGGCAGAAAAATTGAGAATTTAGAGGTGATTGAATTTCCAAAACGCTAATCCTGCACCAGCTATAAACATAAAAAAACCCAAGGTCTTCACCTTGGGTTTACGCACTAAAATAATTAAGATAATAGGGTTTATCGTAATCGATCGACAGATTTTACAAGGTCTTCATCCTTTTTTATGGCTTTATTGGCCAAAACCAATAACACGATAGCTAAAATAGGTATAAATATCCCAACACCTTTCTCTGAGATGTTACTCTCTCCAGGTGGTATTAGCAATTGATATACAAAAAATCCTAATAAAATAAAGTTTAATATGATATTCAGTCGTCCCAAAACAAATTGAAACTTCCTGTTTTTATAGTTTAAAATCGCTATCAAAGATAAAAATGCAGATCCCAAAAACAAACCGAGATACAGGTATTCATCATAAGCATAAACACGCACCTCCTCATTGTTCGTCCATAAATGAAATACAAATATCAGTCCGGCCGAAGCTAGTCCGGCAAGTAATAAATAGATCGTTTGTATGCGTTGAATCATAAATTTATCAATAACGAGGAACAAAATTAATAGTTTCTTTTTAAAAGTAGTATTAAATTTTAAAAATAAAATTGTATTATTGCATTAATAATGCGTTACCCACAGTGTAGCAGGTTATTAAATCTTCAGATTTTTTTCAAATTTTTCCCCAAGTATTGTTTTAAGAAAAGTAAGAAACTAATCCATTTCAATATTAAACTTAATTAGTATACACATACATGTTCGAAATTTCCGAATTAAAAGCCAAGAAGCTTCCTGAACTTCAGGAGATAGCTCAAAAATTAAACGTACCTAAATACCGTTCGTTAAAAAAACTAGACCTTGTTTATCAAATTTTAGATTTTCAAGCGGCAAATCCTGATGTCGTAAAAAAAGAAGTTATTCAAGACGCAAAACCAGAAGCTTCCAAAGCACAGGACACTAAAAAACCGGCACCTCAAAGAAAACCGAGAGCCAGAACACAGAATAAAAATCAAGATAAAGACACCTCTCAACAAAAGATGGATCTTGACAATAAAAAACAAGACAAGCCTGCTCAAAATCAGTCGAAAGCAAAATCTGACGACAAGAAAAACGATTCTTCAAACACACAAAAAGGCAAGTCAAATAATTCAAAAGACAACCGTTCGAAAAATTCAAATGACAATCAACAAAATAATCGTCAGAAGAATGATTCGAAATCAAATAATCAACGCTCTAATAATAAAGACAACAGTCACAAGAGCAAGGATAACAATCACAAAAATAACGGTAACAAGGATAATAGAAACCGTTATAGAGAACCAGATTTTGAATTTGATGCCATCATTGAAAGTGAGGGTGTTTTAGACATCATGCAAGATGGCTATGGGTTCTTAAGATCTTCAGACTATAATTACCTATCATCTCCTGATGACATTTACGTGTCTCAATCGCAAATTCGTTTATTCGGATTAAAAACTGGTGATACCGTATTAGGACATGTAAGACCTCCAAAGGAAGGTGAAAAATATTTCCCTTTAATTAAGGTGAGTAAAATAAATGGTCAAAAGCCTGAGGTTGTAAGAGACCGAGTGTCGTTTGAGCATTTAACCCCTTTATTCCCACAGGAAAAATTTAATATCGCAGAAAAGCAAAGTACGATTTCTACGCGAATCATGGATTTGTTTTCTCCGATTGGAAAAGGACAACGTGGTATGATCGTATCTCAACCTAAAACAGGAAAAACGATGTTATTAAAGGATGTTGCGAATGCGATAGCAGCCAACCATCCTGAAGTATATCAAATGATCTTATTGATAGATGAACGTCCTGAGGAAGTAACAGATATGCAACGTAATGTTCGCGGCGAAGTGATTGCGTCAACATTTGACAAAGAAGCCCACGAGCATGTTAAGATTGCAAATATTGTTTTAGAAAAAGCAAAGCGTCTTGTAGAATGTGGTCATGATGTTGTTATTCTACTAGATTCTATTACGCGTTTGGCAAGAGCCTATAATACTGTTCAGCCTGCTTCTGGAAAAATATTAAGTGGTGGTGTTGATGCGAATGCATTACACAAACCGAAGCGATTCTTTGGTGCTGCACGTAATATAGAAAATGGTGGATCACTGACAATTATTGCAACAGCGCTTACTGAGACCGGATCAAAAATGGATGAAGTTATCTTTGAGGAATTCAAAGGAACTGGTAATATGGAACTTCAATTGGATCGAAAAATTTCCAATCGTCGTATTTTCCCGGCAATCGATCTTACATCGTCTAGTACGCGTAGAGATGATTTATTACTTGAAGACAGTACCATTCAAAGAATGTGGGTGATGCGTAAATACCTAGCAGATATGAATCCTGTTGAAGCGATGGAATTCATCAACGATAGGTTTAAACAAACCAGAAACAATGAAGAATTTTTAGTATCTATGAATGGCTAATTGATAGACACCATATAATTAGATTAAAAAAAGCTCTTGTGAATTTTCACAAGAGCTTTTTTTTCATTGTTGTTACCTACAACTATGACTCATTATTTATTATTGCACCAAAAAAAAAGCTTCTCAAATGAGAAGCTTCGTATTTCGTAATAAGTCAATATTTAACTTAGTGACGCAACGTGCTTTGTCAAATTCGACTTTAAGTTAGCCGCTTTATTATCATGAATGATATTATTTTTAGCTAATTTATCGATCATAGAAAGCACTGAAGGTAAATATTCCTTAGCCTCAGTTGCTTTTTCCATGTCACGTAATCTTTTGATAGCACCACGAGTTGTTTTGTGCTGGTATCTGTTACGTAAACGTTTTGACTCGTTACTTCTAATTCTTTTTAATGCTGACTTATGATTTGCCATTGTATTTCTTTCTTATTAAAAAATTGTAGCCCGTAGGGGAATCGAACCCCTCTTACCAGGATGAAAACCTGGCGTCCTAGCCGATAGACGAACGGGCCATTTGAGTTAATCTCATTAACAGTTAGCTTTTTTAAGTGGCTCAACTGTCTTTTCAAATGAACGTGCAATTACTCATTGCGGATGCAAAAATACAACTATTTTTAAATGTTGCAACACCTAGTCAATTTTTTTTTAAAAAAAATTAATAGGCCTTGGCAAATAACACTCTTTTTGTAGAAGGATTACCAGAATACACACATTGTCCATCCTCTGATTTGGCATCCATTGGTATACATCGAATAGTTGCTTTTGTAAGTTCTTTTATTTTTAATTCAGTCGCTGCTGTACCATCCCAATGGGCAGAAACAAATCCAGTTTTTGTGTCTAATACTTTTTTAAAAGTTTCAAAATCATCCACTTCAGTAATATGCGAATCTCTAAAATCCTGAGCTTTTGCATATAATTCCTTCTGAATGGTCTTTAATAAAGCTTCTATTGTACCAGCAAGAACCGATATTTCAACAATTTCTTTGGTTAAGGTATCTCGTCTTGCAAGCTCCACAGTATTATTTTCCAAATCCTTAGGACCAATCACAATTCGTAACGGTACACCTTGTAACTCATGCTGTGCGAATTTAGCTCCAGGACGATGCGTCGTTCTTGAATCAAATTTACAGCTGACACCTAAAGCTTTCAATTCGGAAATGATGGCTTGTGCCTTTTCTGTTATTTGAACTAATTGATCGTCGTTCTTATAAATTGGCACAATAACCACTTGTGAAGGTGCCAAGTTTGGCGGTAAGACCAATCCCTTATCATCACTATGTGTCATAATTAAAGCACCCATTAGGCGCGTAGACACACCCCATGAAGTAGCCCACACATAGTCTAATTTACCTTCATTGTTAGTGAATTTCACATCAAACGCTTTAGCAAAATTTTGACCTAAAAAATGTGATGTTCCAGCTTGTAATGCTTTTCCATCTTGCATCAAGGCTTCTATACAATAGGTCTCTACAGCACCTGCAAAGCGTTCGCTTTCAGTTTTCACGCCTTTAATAACAGGAATGGCCATAAAATTCTCGGCAAACTCAGCATAGATGTCATTCATCAATTCTGCTTCAGTCAATGCTTCTTTTTTCGTAGCATGAGCTGTATGACCTTCTTGCCATAAAAACTCAGCCGTTCGCAAGAATAATCGCGTTCGCATTTCCCAACGAACAACATTTGCCCATTGGTTAATCAAAATAGGTAAATCTCTATAACTTTGAATCCAACCTTTATAGGTGTTCCAAATAATAGCTTCACTAGTTGGACGAACTACCAGTTCTTCCTCTAACTTGGCATTGGGATCCACGCGCAGTTTTCCTTCATTGTCTGGATCATTCTCTAATCGATAATGAGTAACGACTGCACATTCTTTGGCAAATCCTTCGGCATTCTTTTCTTCAGCTTCAAACAAACTTTTAGGCACAAATAACGGGAAATAAGCATTTTGATGACCTGTTTCTTTAAACATTCTATCCAATTCTGCTTGCATTTTCTCCCAAATTGCATAACCATATGGCTTGATCACCATACAACCTCTAACGGCCGAATTCTCAGCTAAATCAGCCTTAACAACCAATTCATTGTACCATTTGGAATAATCTTGTGCTCTACTTGTAAGATTTTTACTCATTTTCAGTGTTTTGGCACAAAATTTGTGCTTATGTTAAATAAAAAAATAGTTCAACAAAACTAACTATTTTTGTAATGTTCAACAATAAAAATAAAGAGATATGCAATTTAAGAACTACATACAAACAAAATTTCCTTTTTATGTTGCACTAAGCTTAACATTTTTGTTAGCTTCTTGTGGTTCGTATCAATATGTCGGTTATTCAAGCGATGGTATTTACGATGAGGAAGTGGTCTATGAAGAAGCCACAACTGTTCGTGTTGAAGACAATAATTATTATAAGGATTATTTCAATGAAAAATCCAATCAATATGACAACATTCAAAACGATGACGCTGCGATATTCACAGACATTGATGCCTACGCAGGAAACTATGAAGATGAAGTCGTTGAACAAGAAGTACAGACTGGATATGCTGGTTGGGGTGCTGCAAATCAAAACGTCACTATAAACTATTACGATAATGGCTGGTATAACCGTGGTTGGGGTGCCTTTGGTATCGGATGGTATAATAATTATTGGGGCCTTAATTCACCTTATTGGGGTTGGAACTCATGGTATGGTTATGGATGGAACAATTGGGGTTTTGGCTATGGATGGAATAACTGGGGTTATGGATTCGGCTATAATGGCTTTTGGTGTCCACCAGGATTTTATTACGGTAATGGATTTTACGGAAATAATAACCTCGCTTACAACTACGGAAGAAGAGGCGGTCTATTAGCAAACAACAATAGAAGTATATCAAGACGTGGAAGTACTAATCTTTCAAGAAGAAATACAATGGCCAGAAGAAATCGTTCTGGTATCAGTCCGAGAAGTAACAGTACATTTTCAAGACCAAGAACGCGAAATAATTCAGCAGTAAGACCTGGAACGAATTCAAGACCTAGAGTTACGAGACCGAGAACAAATAATTCCAGACCTAGAGTTACGAGACCAAGAACAAACAATTCGAGACCTAGAGTCACAAGACCAAGAACAAATAATTCTAGACCTAGAGTTTCTACACCTAGAAGAAGTAATAGTTCACCATCTGTTAGAGGTTCCAGTCGTGGTGGCGGAAGATCCTCTTCTGGCACTAGTTCTAGAGGAAGATCTGGACGTCGCGGATAATTTCAATCAAATTATTAGATAAAAAAAAGTTATATGAAAAAAATAATTATGCTAGCCATAACGGCATTTTCTATGCCTTATATCATGGCTCAGGACATCTCAGATGCCCTTAGATATTCTCAAGATGAAGTTCAAGGAACTGCTCGTTTTAGAGCATTAAGCGGTGCCTTTGGCGTTTTAGGTGGCGACATGTCTGCTGTAAGTATAAATCCCGCAGGATCTGCCATATTTAGTAGAAGCCATGCATCTATATCTCTTTCAAGTTTAAATGTAAATAATAACACCTCTTATTTTAATGGAAGAAGTACTTCTTCAGATTCTAAGATTGACTTGAATCAAGGAGGAGCGGTTTTCGTATTTTCCAATTCTAACGAAAATAATCCTTGGCGAAAATTTGCACTCAGTATAGCCTATGATAAAACAGCCAATTACGATAACCAATGGATAGCCGCAGGCACGAGTACCAACTCTATTGACAGCTATTTTCTTGCCTATGCACAAGGACAAAGACTAGATGAGATTTCAGCGTTTCCTGGGGAAAGTATTCAGAATGCCTATAATGAAATTGGATCATTTTACGGCTATGGAAACCAACAAGCATTCTTAGGCTATGAGTCCTACATATTAGAACCTGAAGAAAACACTGATGAAAATTCCGTGTACACCTCAAACATTGCACCAGGCACTTTTAACCAGCAGTATGCTTACTCTGCTAGAGGATACAATGGTAAATTCAGCTTTAATGCTGCCACACAATATCAAGATAAATTATATTTAGGTCTGAATCTGAATGCGCATTTTATCAATTACGAAAGATTAACCATTTTTGATGAGTCGAATTCAAATGAAGGATCAATTGTTACAAATGTTGGGTTTGATAATAGCCTACTTACAACAGGTAACGGATTTTCCTTTCAATTGGGAGCAATTCTGAAGTTAACCAAAGAGTTAAGAGCTGGACTTAGCTATAATTCACCAACCTGGTTTACGATATTTGAAGAAACCTCACAATTTATAACGACTCAAGTAACGGATTCTGAAGGCAGCTTTACTGCCAATGTTGATCCAAATATTATTAATATTTTTCCTGAATACCGTCTTCAGACACCTGGTAAAATTACTGGAAGTTTAGCCTATGTATTTGGAGACAGAGGTTTAATAAGTTTTGATTATTCTAGAAAGAATTATCAAAACACGAAATTCAAACCTGAATCGGATACTTATTTTGCATCACAGAATGCCATCATGAACGACATCTTTAAAATCGCTAATTCCTACAGATTTGGTGGCGAATATAAATACAAACAATTTAGTTTTAGAGGTGGTTACAGATTTGAAGAAAGTCCTTATCAAGATGACTCATTTTACGGAGATCTGACAGGATACTCACTTGGTATTGGGTATAATTTTGGCAATACAAGATTAGATATAACTTATGATCAAGCTGAAAGAGATTACAATAATCAATTGTATGCTGTAGGTTTAACTAATGCTGCAAACTTGAACTCTAAAAATTCAAATGTGACGTTAACTTTAGGATTCAATTTATAAGCTTCCTATTGAATAAAAAAACAAGGTGCTTTCTTAGAAGGCACCTTGTTTTTTTTATTACTATTGACTCCATTAAAGTTTAAACGAAGTATCGTAGTTCACTGCAATAAATTACTTTTAAAATCATTATAAAAAAAGCTATGTGTTTCCACATAGCTTTTTGTTGTTTATATAAACGCACTTCATCTAACACAATCTTGATGTTTTATCTTTTGAGGGTAAAATGGGCTTTAAATTCTTTTCGTTGTCCTGAG
>JAAEZI010000089.1 GCA_018222915.1 Algicola sp.
TTAAGGCATGCTGCCAAAAATTCAGTAAGGTGATCTTCTCGTGCTTGGGTCAATTGTATCCAATGGTATGGACACAGCTCACCCCAAAAACCTGATGAATAACTAAAATTAGTTGGTAGGGAGGAATAATAGCAAGGTGAGTTTTATGAGCAATATCATTCGAGTTGGTGTAGATCTAGCAAAAAATATTTTTCATATTCATGCAGTTAATGAGGATGAAAAAATAGTCTGGCAAGGAAAATACAATCGTAAATCCTGGATTAAAGCTATTGCCAAACGCGTTCCAACGACGGCAGTTATTGCTTTCGAAGCTTGTGCTTCTGCACATTTTTGGGCGAGAGAATTAGGCGCTCTGGGATATGATCAAGTTAAATTGATCGCTCCTCAGTATGTAAAACCATACGTAAAAACGAATAAGAACGATAAAGTGGACGCTGAAGCTGTTTGTGAAGCATCTGGGAGACCACAAATGCGCTTTGTCACAAAGAAAACAGTTGAGCAGCAAGATGAGCAAGCCTTTCATCGTGTGCGTGAAGATCTCGTCCGTCAAAGAACAGCAAAAGCGAACCAGATACGAGGCCTTGTTGGTGAATATGGCATGGTCGCCCCGTGGGGAATTAGCAATTTGAGACAAGCAATCCCGATTTGGCTAGAAGATGGAGAAAATGCCTTAACATTTGATTTCCGCCACTTATTGGGATTGTTATATGAGGATTTGATTCATTTAGACGAGAGCATTGAATCTTTAACAGACATAATCAAACAACGAACAGCATTGAAGCCAGAAAGTAAACGTCTTCTCTCGGTTGCTGGTATTGGTCCATTAGTATGCAGTGCATTACTTATACAGCTTGGTGATGGAAAGCAATACAAAAATGGTCGTGACTTTGCTGCATCATTAGGCTTAACACCACGACAGAATAGTACCGGGGGAAAATACATTACTTGGTATAAGTAAACGAGGTGATGGTTATATAAGAAAAATTCTCGTGCACGGAGCAAGATCGGCTTATCGACATTCGAAGAATAAATCAGATCCCCTGAGTTTTTGGATACAGAAGCTTAGTGAGAAAAAACATGCGAATGTAGTGATTGTCGCTTTAGCAAACAAACTGGCGCGAATAGCATGGGCATTAGTCGCAAAAAATGAAGTTTATGATGAAAAATTAGCGTCAGCATAAAGTATCAAATTGACTAAAAGAATTGCAAAGTAAAGTTTAATGGATAACAGGTTGAACCGACACTAATAAACCCGACTAGGGGCGATGAGTAGAGCTAATAGCTCGTGTATCCGCTTGGGAATTAGTGTAGCGAATGAAGCCATTAGGGTCCGATGCATAATTAAGCATCCATTATGAGACCGAATACACGTAGGCAATCAAACCTTCATTCTCCGATAATTTTACTTGCAATAAGGACTGTGTCCATACACGCCCCATGATCCCACGGGGCGGATACGAAAAAGCTAATCGCCTACTATTGTTATTTATTCATTGCTAGTATCTTTCGGAATTGCCTGGGACTAAACCCATGGGCTTCTTTAAACTTTTTACAAAAATAAGAAGTGCTATTAAACCCAGATTGCATAGAAATCTCATCGACGCTCAAACTCGTATTCGTTATAAGTACCGTTGCATACTCTAAGCGAGCGTTTGAAATTATCTTCCCCATGCTTGTTTGACTGTTTTTTAGTTTTCTAGTGAGCGTTGATTTAGAGGTGTATGTAAGATTGCAGATATCTTCTAGTGACCATTTCCTTTTTAGATCTTTGTTTATAATTTCATTAATCTTTTTTTCTAAAGGTTCATAGTTACATATAGATTTATTATTCTTTATTTTCTCTAACTTTAGGTTTATTAATTCTATTAGTGTATTTTTATTCTTTAAATCTAGCATGTTGACCTCAATATAAGCATTGATCAGATTCATAGTCTTTTCTTGCCTACAAGACAAATTCATTCCATCAACATGATAAGTAGTTAAAATTAGATCACTTTTAGATATAGACTTTAATGAAAATCTCACTAATACATTAGGAGGAATAAAAATAGCCACATTAGGCTGTACTTTCTTTATCCCTCCATTATAGAAGATTATCCCTTCACCACTGATGCGGCTTTGTTGCGTAATTCGATGGAACTAAATCAAGAAACTACGATCTGAGCGGCTACGCCCATCAATCGTCGTAGCCTCATGCCTAAACCTCGTTACAAAACAACTAAC
>JAAEZI010000004.1:0-21969 GCA_018222915.1 Algicola sp.
AAAAGCTGTAAATGCATTATCAAACTATTTTAGAGTAGAATCTACACGTGATGGTAAATCGGCATCTGCTGAATTTGAACAAGGTAACTTGACTAACGAGGAATTGTTAGATGATACGTCTCGAAGAAAAGGAACCAAAGTGTCATTTATTCCTGATGAAACCATCTTCAAGAACTATAAATACCGCAATGAGTATGTTGAAAAAATGCTCAAAAACTATGTGTACTTAAATCCGGGTTTAACGATTGTCTTCAACGGAGAGAAGTATTACAGTGAAAATGGGCTTAAGGACTTATTGTCGGAAAACATCAACGAAAGCGATCGTTTGTATCCAATTATTCATCTAAAAGGTGACGACATTGAAATCGCATTAACGCATAGCAAAACGCAATATAGCGAAGAGTATCACAGTTTTGTAAATGGTCAAAACACCACTCAAGGTGGTACCCATTTGTCGGCATTTAGAGAAGCTTTAGTGAAAACATTACGTGAGTTTTATGGTAAAAACTATGAGGCTTCTGATGTGAGAAAATCAGTGGCTTCTGCCATTTCAATTAAAGTGATGGAGCCTGTTTTTGAGAGTCAGACGAAGACGAAACTAGGATCGACCGATATGGGAGGTGACTTGCCAACGGTTCGTACTTATATCAATGATTTCGTAAAGACGTATCTCGATAATTTTTTACATAAAAATCCAGATACTGCAGAGAAAATTCAGAAAAAAATACTTCAGGCAGAGCGTGAGCGCAAAGAATTGTCAGGTATTAGAAAATTAGCAAGAGATCGCGCCAAGAAGGCGAGTTTACACAATAAAAAATTAAGAGATTGCCGTGTCCACTTTGGAGATACAAAGAATGAACGTAATTTAGAGACGACGCTTTTTATTACAGAGGGAGATTCAGCTTCGGGAAGTATCACGAAGTCGCGTGACGTAAATACTCAGGCTGTTTTTAGTCTGAAAGGAAAGCCATTAAATAGTTATGGTCTCAGTAAGAAAATCGTCTATGAAAACGAAGAGTTTAATTTGCTTCAGGCCGCTTTAAATATTGAGGATTCCCTCGAGGATTTGCGATATAACAATATTGTCATAGCGACAGATGCCGATGTTGATGGCATGCATATTCGATTACTCCTTATTACGTTCTTTCTACAGTTTTTCCCTGAAGTGATTAAGGAAGGTCATCTATACATTTTGCAAACACCTTTGTTTAGAGTTCGCAATAAGAAAGAAACGATTTATTGCTATTCTGATGAGGAACGACGCAATGCTATTGAAAAACTAAAACCAAAACCAGAAATCACCAGGTTTAAAGGTTTGGGGGAGATTTCTCCAGATGAGTTCGTGCATTTTATTGGTGAAGATATGCGTTTGGATCCGGTGATGTTAGACAAAGATATGTCTATTGAGGAATTGCTTTCTTTCTATATGGGTAAAAACACACCAACCCGTCAGGAGTTTATCATAGATAATTTAAAAGTAGAGTTGGACCTCATTGAAGAACAACAAGCTTAATGAATTACCAAAGTATGATAACAATCGTTATATTTTGTGTTTTGATAGTAGTTGGCTGGGTCCAAAGTTTGATGTCATCTTTTGTACTGAATTTAGATAGTCAAGCTTGTAACGTTTCTTCTAATCACGTTGGCAATCAAATGAATCTTAGACTATGAGAACGAATAACGCAAGGGTTAAAAACACGATTGTATCAGTATATTTTGTGCTGATCTTTTTTGCAGTATTAATGTTGTTCTTTTTTCGCGGTTTATCGGGTGCAACAGATAATCAAATACTCCTATTTATTGCTATTGCTTTTGGGTTTGCTGTATTGTTCTTTTTGGTACATTTTGTGTCTAAATACTTCGAATATGATAGTGACGGACTTAAAGTAGTGGTGTTAAATAAGGGCTTATTGTTTTCAGATAAATTCAACTATAGAGAGCATAGAATTGAGTTTGATAAAAAGCAGCTATACGCTTATAGATTTAGAAATATGTTTGTTTATAAAACGCTAACACTCTATTTCAAAAATAGTCGAGAAATAAAGTCAAAGGAAACTTTTAATGTTACCTTAGTCAATAGAAGAAAGCGAAAATATATTAGGCAGTCTTTAAGCAAAATTATTAAAGCCAATAAAAACAGAATAGATTAATGAGTGAAGATAATTCAGATATCATAGATAATCAAGAGGAACCTCAGGAGAGTATCACGAGGGTCACTGGGATGTATAAGGACTGGTTCCTTGATTATGCTTCCTATGTTATTCTTGAACGAGCTGTTCCAGCGATAGAAGATGGGTTCAAGCCTGTGCAACGTCGTATCATGCATTCTATGAAGGATTTAGATGACGGTAGGTATAATAAAGTAGCGAATATCGTTGGTCATACGATGCAGTACCATCCACATGGTGATGCAAGTATTGCCGATGCGATGGTGCAAATAGGTCAAAAAGATTTATTAATTGATACCCAAGGAAACTGGGGAAATATCCTTACTGGTGATAGTGCCGCAGCTTCGCGTTATATTGAAGCGCGATTATCCAAATTTGCATTGGATGTCGTTTATAATCCGAAGATTACTGAATGGCAAGCGAGTTATGATGGTCGGCGAAAAGAACCTGTGAATCTGCCAGTCATGTTTCCTTTATTGTTGGCTCAAGGAGGAGAAGGGATCGCTGTTGGATTGTCAACGAAAATATTACCTCACAACTTTATAGAGTTAATCGATGCTTCCATCAAACATTTGAACGGTAAACGGTTTACCATTTATCCTGATTTTCCTACGGCCGGAATTATTGACGTCTCTAATTATAACGACGGACTTCGAGGTGGGAAAGTTCGCGTGAGAGCTAAAATATCGCAGTTGGATAAAAATACCTTGGTCATTACTGAAATTCCCTACGGAACCAATACGTCATCATTAATTGACTCGATTCTTAAAGCCAATGATAAAGGCAAGATAAAAATTAAAAAAATTGAAGATAATACTGCTGCGGATGTCGAAATCCTCGTGCATTTGCCAAGTGGTATTTCTCCAGATAAAACAATAGATGCACTTTATGCATTCACTAATTGCGAGACCTCCATTTCGCCTTTAGGCTGTGTGATTGAAGATAATAAGCCATTATTTGTTGGTGTGACAGAAATGTTACGTCGCTCTACCGATAATACTGTAGAATTGTTAAAAAGTGAACTCGAAATAAAGCTAGGAGAGTTTGAAGAACAATGGCATTTTGCATCGTTAGAACGTATTTTTATTGAGAACAGAATCTATCGTGATATTGAAGAAGAAGAGACTTGGGATGGTGTTATTAATGCGATTGATAAAGGTTTACAGCCACATATCAAACATTTAAAACGCGCTATTACCGTAGAGGATATCACGCGACTGACCGAAATACGTATTAAAAGGATTTCTAAGTTTGATATTGATAAAGCACAGCAAAAAATAGATGCCCTCGAAGATCAAATAGCAGAAGTAAAGCATCATTTAGCAAATCTAATCGATTATGCAATTGCCTATTTTCAGCGTCTGAAAAAAGAATATGGAGAAGGTCGTGAGCGTAAAACCGAAATTAGAGCCTTTGAAGATGTGGATGCTACAAAGGTGGTGATTCGAAATACAAAACTCTATGTAAACAGAAGCGAAGGGTTTATTGGAACCTCATTGCGAAAGGATGAATATGTCTGTGACTGTAGTGATATTGATGATATTATTGTGTTCACTCAAGATGGTAAGATGATGGTGACTAAAGTTGATAGCAAAACCTTTGTAGGCAAGGATATCGTTCATGTCGCCGTCTTTAAAAAGAAAGATAAGCGCACGATTTATAATATGATATATCGCGATGGTGCTAAAGGTGCTACTTATGTAAAGCGCTTTGCAGTTACATCTATTACACGTGATAAAGAGTATGATTTGACGACGGGAGCTAAAGGGTCTAAAATGTGGTATTTCTCAGCCAATCCTAATGGAGAAGCTGAGGTGATTACGGTCTATTTGCGTCAAGTAGGAAGTATCAAAAAATTGAAATGGGACTTAGATTTTGCAGATGTTTTAATCAAGGGACGCGCTTCTAAAGGAAATATCGTGACGAAATATGCGGTTAAGAAAATAGAATTGAAAGAAAAAGGCGTTTCGACACTTAAACCACGTAAAATTTGGTTCGATGATACGGTTCAAAGATTAAATGTAGATGAAAGAGGTGAACTTATCGGTGAATTTAGAGGGGAAGATCGATTGCTAATTATCACACAGTCTGGTAACGCCAAAACAATTTTGCCAGAATTGACCACACATTTTGACGAAGATATGATTGTCTTAGAAAAATGGATTCCTAAAAAGCCGATTTCTGTGGTTTATTACAACGGTGAAAAAGAACTTTACTATGTGAAGCGCTTTTTGATTGAAAATGAGGGGAAAGAAGAATCCTTCATTTCCGAACATCCAGATTCCCAATTGGAAATTGTATCTACAGATTGGAAGCCTATGGCTGAAATCGAATTCAAGAAAGAGCGTGGGAAAGAAAGAAAGGACAATGAAATCGTCAATTTAGAGGAATTTATAGCAATAAAAGGCATCAATGCTCTAGGAAACCAACTCACTAAAGATAAAATTAATCAGGTTAATCTATTAGATCCATTGCCATACGAGGCTCCAGAAGATACGCCTGCGGAAGACATAGAAGTCATAGATGAAACAGTAGAGTCTTCAGATAATCCAAGCAACAATTCTGACAAAGGTTCGCAAACACCCAAAGGTCAGGTAAATGACGATTCAGATTTGGATGATAAAGGACAGACCACCTTGTTTTAAACGTCGTTGTTCTCTGATTTTGATTTTAACCTTTTATTTATTCGATAGTTTAAAAACTCTACGAATAGCGAAAAGGCGATAGCGAAATAAAGGTAACCTTTTGGAATGGCACCCACTTTATTCCCAAAGAATTCGGTATGTGATAAGTGAGCTGCTTCAGTAATAAGCATAAACCCGATTAATATTAAAAATGCCAAGCCTAGCATTTGTATACTCGGATTGTTCTCAATAAAGCGTCTTATTGGATTGGCAAATCCTATCATGATTCCTATAGAAATCATCACGGCAATAATCATTAAAACTAAAGTATAATTGTGATTTGGGTGTAGTCCATTGGTCATACCTACGGCCGTTAAAATAGAATCTATTGAAAATATAAAATCAATAATCATTATCTGAACAATAGCATTTGATAATGACTTTATTTTTTTTCCTTTAACTTCATTAGCGTCGTGTTCAGGATCTGTTACTTTCTCTCTGATTTCAGAAGTACTCTTATAAATAAGGAAGAGGCCACCCATAAAAAGAATGATGGCTTGCCAACTTAAATGAAGTTCAAACCAGCTTGTTTCTAACTCATAGAAGGGTTTGGATAAACCAACTAAAAAGGATACAAAGAACAATAAGATAATCCGCTGTACCATGGCTAATATGAGTCCGATGTTAGTAGCTTTACTACGTTGATGCTCTGGAAGTTTATTGGCAGCGATAGAAATGAACACAATATTATCAATTCCCAGAATGATTTCTAGAAAAGTCAATGTAAGTAAGGCCATAATGGCATCGCTACTCAATAAAAAATCTACCATATTACTTTATCTTTTTTGCGGTTCCTTTTTCTACCCGTTTCTTTTTGTAAGGGTCTTTTACGGCGAGTTGGTACTCAAAAGTATAGGAGTCTTCGGTCGTATTTAATATTTTCATGTGTATCGCACGCTCTTCACTCTTATTCTTAGGATTAATTTTTTTCTGAATAAACTCACAGTCATTAATCCATCTAATGGATGCAGAATCTATTTTATTATCGTAGTAATCAATATTTAAATCATTAGTACGTACGAAAGTTCCTGTTTTTTCTTCGCCGTCTATGACATAGGTAAACTCAAAAGTTCCTGTCTTGAAATCACTACAATGACGTTCTGTTTGAAAGCAATTTAAGAAAACCAATGGACTCAAAAGTAAAAATGTTTTGCGCATGACGAGTATTTAAAACAAAATTACAAAAACCGTGTGTGATAAAATAGATTGAAAAAATAAAAAGCAAAGGAATACTTTTTATTTTTTTAGCCTTTAGTTGTCTTCTTCAAAATTTTTGAAGGTACCATCTTTATAAAAGATGACGATCCTGTCAATAACCTTTTCTTTTGAAGTGATGGACTCAGAAATTTGAGGCGGTACTTCGGAATGAGATTTTGGCGCTGCAGATTCGGCATTATTTTTTTCAGAAGGGAAGTGACCCTTGCCATTCATTAACCAATATAATTCTACTTCAGGAAAGGTGGAAAGAACCTTCAATACAAAATCCAAACTTGGTTTATTTCGACCAGATAATATGTGTGAAATACTGGAGCGCTGAACACCAATTTTTTCAGCAAAAGAAGAAGCAGATTCTCCGTAAAAATCAATCACTTTTTGCAAGCGCTTCGTAAATTCTTGGTTGTTTATCATTGTAAACATTTAATAGTTGGTATTGTAACGTTACAAATGTAAACATATTACTAAAACGATAGTCAATCATGATGTTAAATAATTATTTATATTCTATTAATACTTAATATAAATATATATAAAATACTGAAAATAAAATAACTATAATAAAATTATAAAATTCATTGAAGATTTTGCAATTCCTTATTTGGTTACGCCTCATTTCTGTAGACAGATGTAAATATATTCACTCAAACTCTCGACATACATTGTTTACAAATGTAAAATTACATTTGTTTACCTTTGTGAATTCAATTGTAACTCATGGATTTAAAAACGGCCAGTACACTGTTTAAAACACATAAAGAAAAGACGCTCTTTGGTCGCTATATTCACCATCAAACTATTGGTCATCTATTGGATGCATTATCTAAAGAAATGACCGTAGAACTGATTGGAAAATCGGTAAATGATTTGCCTATTCACAGCATCGTTTTTGGCACTGGTAGAAAAAAGATTCTTATGTGGTCTCAAATGCATGGGAATGAAAGCACCACCACTAAGGCTGTTTTTGATTTGTTAAATGTTATATTGGTCAGACATGCATCGGTTCAATCAATTTTAGAGTCTTGTACTGTGATGATTATTCCAATACTGAACCCAGATGGTGCAAAAGCGTATACGCGTTTAAACGCTAATAACGTCGATTTGAACAGGGATGCTCAGAATGTATCACAACCTGAAAGTCTGGTTTTGAAATCTGTTTTTGATCAATTCAAACCAAATTATTGTTTTAATCTTCACGGACAACGTACCATTTTTAGTGCTGGTGATACAAATAACTCAGCAACAATGTCGTTTTTGTCGCCTTCTCAAGATGAGGATAAGACGGCAACTTATACAAGAAGTGTGGCCATGGATATCATTGTTACGATGTATAACGCGCTGCAGTCGCAATTAAAAAATCAAGTAGGAATCTATGATGATGGTTTCAATATTAATTGTGTAGGAGATAGCTTTCAATCCAAAAATGTCCCGACAGTATTGTTTGAGGCTGGTCATTATCAGCAAGATTATCATCGAGAACGTACGCGAGAATTTGTCTTCCAATCATTGTTAGTTGGGCTAACGTATATCGCTGAAAATGACATAAAAGGACAATATCAAGACGCTTATTTCAAAATTCCTAAAAATCAAAAAAGGTTTTATGACATCATTATAAGAAATGCTAACGGACTTGATATCGCTATTCAGTATGAGGAAATTTTAAATGGAGAACAAGTGGAATTTCAGCCTAAAGTGAAAAATATTTCAGATTCCATTGATTTCTTTGCACACAGAGAGATTGATGCTAGAGGGCATGAGGTGTTATCTATGAATGGGGACGTCATAACTGCGTCTAGCGAAATCGTTTTCGTAATGATAAATAATGAAAAATTCTCACTAAAACCGTAAAAAAGTTCGTTTTAAATGCATTATCTTTAATGGAATTGCATTATTTTTGTATAAAATTTACGAAAAATCTAAAAATGGGAAAATTTAAATTGGATGAAATCGATCATCAGATTTTAGACATGTTGATTGATAATACGCGGATTCCTTTTACCGATATAGCCAAAAAATTGGTTATTTCAGCAGGAACTGTTCATGTGAGAGTTAAAAAAATGGAAGAGGCTGGTATTATTCAAGGGTCGTCGTTGACACTTGATTATCAGAAACTAGGTTATTCATTTATTGCTTATGTAGGTGTGTTTTTGAACAACACGTCACAAACGAAATTTGTCTTGGAAAGAATTGCGGAAATTCCATATGTCACAGTGGCGCATATAACAACAGGCAAATTCAATATTTTTTGCAAGGTGAGAGCAAAGAATACCTCACATGCGAAGGACATCATCTTCTTACTTGATGATATCGAGGGTATATACAGAACAGAGACTATGATTAGTCTTGAAGAGAGTATTAATGACAAAAAGCGCTTAATGCATACAATTTTTAACGAATTGTAATTTAACTATAACTATCTTAACATTTATTAAAAAACCCTTTGTCGTTTGGCAAAGGGTTTTTTGTAACTTTCAGTTAAATTTTGAAAAATGACAAAAAACGATTTATCTAAAGATGAATATCATCCTTACTATCAAGGTTATATTGAGAAATCAGGTGATGCAAAGTTAAATGATGGTCTCAGGTCTAACATGAAATTCATTATTAATTTCTTGGAAGCCATTCCTGAGGAAAAACAAGAGTATCGTTATGAACCTAGGAAATGGACCATTAAGGAGATTGTTCAACATTTAATTGACACAGAGCGTGTGTTTACCTATAGAGCTTTGTGCATGGCAAGAGGTGATAAGACGCTGCTTCCCGGTTATGATCAAGATGACTATGTGTCGACTTCCGATGCTAATAGTCGAACGATGCATGATTTGATTGATGAGTATAGGGCTGTGAGATTAGCTAGTAGCTATCTGTTTCATAGTTTGACAACAGATATGCTTGCTGAAAAAGGCATCGCTAATAATAGTAATTTAACAGCAAGAGCAGTCGTGTTTATTCTTATAGGACATGAAAATCATCATTGTCAGATTATTGAAGAGCGTTATCTATAAAATAAAAAAGCCACTTGACAAACAAGTGGCTTTTTTCTATAACTTATAGTCTCCTTAGAATCTATATCTAATAGCTAAGGCAATGTCAAAATCTAAATCATCTCTATAATCACCAAAACCAAGTTCTGGTCTAGCATCTAAAGCTAATTGTAGTGGAATATCAAAGTTGTATTCAATACCAATATCTCCTGCAACAAAAAGGAATGTTTCGCTGTCATCAAAACCATCAGGCACATTGTCAAAACTGTAAGATCCAACACCACCACCAGCACCAGCGAACCAATTAAAGCCACCATCTATATTCCATACCCATTGGTATAATCCGGTTAATTTAAAACCATCGTAGTTCTTACCACTTCTTAGTCCGAGATCAAGTTCCAGTCTATTGTTGTCTCCTAAACCTCGTTGATAGGAAATTTCAGCACCAAAACCATCACTATCACCTAAACGTACACCTATGGCGTTGTCTGCGATGTCTTGAGCATTTGTAAGTGTTGTAAAACCAATAAAAGCAATTGCTACTAAAAGTATTCTTTTCATAATTCAGTGTTTTAAATTTAAGTTATCTTGGCACTCAGGTAGAGCACCTATTATTTAACGACAAAATTATGTTAAAATTGAATTGGTTGTTCTAATTTTAAGACAATTTTATATCTGTAATACGAAAAAAATTAACTCATTTAGAATGCAAAACTCCTTAGCTATTGAACTTTTGGAACTTCAGAAAAAGATGTCGGGAGCATTGTATTATGATGATTTGATAAAATCTATTTATGCAACTGATGCTTCTGTCTACCGAATGATGCCTTTAGCTGTTGCCTTACCGAAAAAATTGGAGGATATTCAATTGCTCATGCAGTTCGCAAGAGAAAATAATACGTCTATTATTCCTAGAGCTGCAGGAACATCTTTGGCTGGTCAATGTGTTGGTAATGGTATTGTGGTAGATGTTTCAAAACACTTTACAAAGATATTAAAGCTTGATGAAAAGCAGAAAACTGTTACTGTGCAACCAGGTGTTGTAAGGGATGCATTAAATCACTATCTCGAGCCATTCGGACTTTTCTTTGGACCTAACACTTCTACTTCAAATAGATGTATGATAGGAGGGATGGTTGGAAATAATTCTTCGGGTACGACCTCAATTCAGTATGGTGTGACAAGGGATAAGGTCCTTGCATTAGAAGTTGTTTTAAGCGACGGTTCGCAAGTCGTTTTCTCAGATCTTTCTGCTGAAGCCTTCGAGGAAAAACTACAATTAGACACTCTGGAAGGTCATATCTATAGAACAATCAATGATAAATTGTCACGACCTGAAAATCAGCAACGCATTACTGCTGAATTTCCCAAGCCTCAAATTCATCGTCGAAATACAGGGTATGCTATTGACGAATTATTAAAAGCAGCTGTGTTTTCTGAAAATGGCAGTCCGTTCAATATGTGTAAGTTGCTCGCTGGAAGCGAAGGTACATTAGCATTTGTGACTAGGGTAACCTTACAACTCGAAGATATGCCTCCTGCCAACGCAGTTATGATTGCAGCGCATTTTAACAGTATTGTCAGCTGTTTAGATGCCGTAGCGCATGTCATGAATCATAATTTATACGCTTGTGAAATGATGGATAAGTCGATATTAGACTTAACGAAATACAACAAAACACAGGAATCTAATCGGTCATTTATTCAAGGCGATCCTCAGGCTATTTTAATGTGTGAGTTGCGATCTGATGACTTGAGTCATTTAAAACTGTTAAAGGATGCGCTTATCAAAGATTTGAAGGCGCTTGATTTGAGTTACGCTTATCCAACCCTTGAAGGGGACGATATTCAGAAGGCCAATGATTTAAGGAAAGCGGGTCTAGGACTTCTAGGAAACATGATTGGAGATGAAAAAACAGCTGCTTGTATAGAAGATACAGCGGTTGCTTTGGAAGATTTGTCCAGTTATATCAAGTCATTTTCAAAACTTATGGAGCGTTATAATCAAAAACCTGTTTATTATGCTCATGCTGGTGCTGGTGAATTGCATTTACGTCCTATTTTAAATCTTAAAAAGACTTCAGATGTGAAACGCTTTCGAGAAATCACAACCGATGTTGCAAGACTTGTAAAGACTTACCAAGGTTCTATGAGTGGTGAACATGGTGATGGAATCGTTCGAGCAGAGTTTATTCCTATGATGATTGGCAATGAAAACTATCAGTTACTCAAACATATTAAGACGGCTTTTGATCCAGATAATATTTTAAATCCTGGTAAAATAGTGGATGCCTTTCCTATGGATAAATCATTGCGCTATGAACCTGATCGCGAAGAACCTCAAGTAGATACTGTCATGGATTTTTCAAGTTCCTTAGGTGTTTTAAGGGAAGCGGAAAAGTGCAATGGCTCAGGTGATTGTCGTAAGCTTCCAGAGTTTGGAGGAACGATGTGTCCGAGTTTTCGAGCCACCAGAGATGAGAAAGATTCCACCAGAGCAAGAGCAAATGCCTTAAGAGAATATTTAACGCATTCAGAAAAAAGAAACAAGTTTGATCATGAAGAATTAAAAGAGGTTTTTGATTTATGTTTGAGCTGTAAAGCCTGTGCGTCAGAATGCCCGAGTAGTGTAGATGTTGCAAGTTTAAAAGCTGAGTTTCAATACCAATATCAAAAAGCAAATGGCATCTCGTGGCGCACCAAATTATTTGCTTACAACAACCTTTTTAATCGCTACGGAAGTCATGTGTCGAGCTTAGCAAACTTCTTTCTTTCAAATAAGTGGACGTCGTCAATCTTAAAGTCGGGTTTCAAAATCGCTCCGGAAAGAGATTTGCCTTTGATTTCAAGTAAAAGTTTAAATAAGGTATATAAAAGTACTGTAAAAAAAGGAAGTAAAACTGATTATATAAAAGAAGTATTTTTGTTTAATGATGAATTTACGAATCATTTGGATGTTCCTATTGGAACTGATGCTTTGGAATTATTAGAGGCATTGAATTATAAAGTGACCCTAATAAAGCATTCAGAATCTGGTCGATCTTTTTTATCCAAAGGCCTATTACTTCGAGCAAAACAATTAGCGAATCAAAATGTAACATCTTTTAAAGATTTGGTCTCGGATGCTAAACCATTAATTGGCATAGAACCTTCTGCAATACTCACTTTTAGAGATGAATATTTGAGATTGGCAGACGACAAAATTGCGGCAAAGACCATAGCTAAGCATACTTATTTAATAGAGGAATTTCTTGAGCAGGAAATAAAGCGGGGAAATATCACATCCGATCAATTTACATCAGATGCTAAAAGGATCAAGTTTCATGGGCACTGTCATCAAAAGGCCTTGGCTAACCAAGCATCGAGCTTTGCAGTTTTGAATTTACCGAAAAACTATAAGGTGACTATTATTGCGAGTGGCTGTTGTGGCATGGCTGGGAGTTTTGGCTACGAACAAGAACACTACGATGTTAGTATGGCTATTGGAGAGCAAACGTTGTTTCCTGCCGTTAGAAAAGCGCATAATGACGTTATTATTTCAGCAAACGGGACTAGTTGTAGACATCAAATAAAAGATGGTACGAAACGAGATGCCTTGCATCCTGTAACCATTTTAAGGCAAGCGCTAATTTGATGATCGGTGCTTTTTCTTCTTTTTTTGCTCAACAACTGTAATGGCAGCAATCAGATCTTTAATTGGCATGTCCTTAATGTCTTCATCAGCATAAAAAGCACGTAACTTGTCACTATTGTAATTGTAGATTTTCCAACGCTTGAATTGATATTCCAATGCTGTAAAATTTTCTACCCAATCGCCTGAATTAAGATAGGTCGTTTTACCTGATTTATTCTCTTTGATGACCATTTTTGGTTGGTGAATATGTCCGCACACGACATAGTCATATCCATTTTCGATGGCTAGATCTGAAGCGACCTTTTCAAAATCATTAATATACTTTACAGCACTTTTTACACTGTTCTTAATTTTTTTAGACAATGAATACTTCTCTCGACCAAATTGCTCAAGACACCAATTAACGAAGCGATTCAGTAAAATAAGTAGGTCATAACCATAGCCGCCTAACTTAGCAAGCCATTTGGCGTTTTGAATGGAAACATCAAAGACATCACCATGAAAAAACCAAGCCTTTTTTCCATCTAATTCCAATACGATTTTATCTACTATGGAGATGTTTCCGATAGTCATGTCGCTAAATTTACGGAGCATTTCATCATGATTACCAGTGATATAAATAATTTCTACACCATCGGCAGCCATATCCATGACTTTTTTTATGACTCTTAAATGCGATTTAGGGAAATAACGTTTTTTGAATTGCCAGATATCAATAATATCGCCATTAAGAATGAGCTTCTTTGGAGAAATACTGTTTAAATAGGTCAATAACTGTTTGGCATGGCAACCATAAGTTCCAAGATGCACATCAGAGATGACGGCTATTTCTACTTTGCGCTTAGTTTTCAAGGCTAGATATCATTAATTATTTGCAAAGGAATTAATATGTTTTGAAATAAAAATAATTCTGTAATTAACAAACAATCAGTAAATTGTTAAGCTATTGTTATCGATTTTGTTTGTTGATTTCACACGGACTATGGGATTCTTATTTTGTTTCTCTATTTTTACAATTAACTAAGTTTTAAATCTCAGTTTATGGCAGGAAATTCCTTTGGAAAAATTTTTAAACTTACAACATTTGGAGAATCTCATGGCGTTGCTATTGGAGGCGTTATTGATGGTTGTCCACCTGGACTTCAATTAGATTTTGATGCGATCCAAAAAGAGTTAGATCGCAGAAAACCTGGTCAGTCCGATATTGTAACCCAAAGAAAAGAACCAGATAGTGTTGAGTTTTTATCAGGGATTTTTGAAGGTCAAACAACAGGGACACCTATCGGGTTTGTGATTAAAAACACCAATCAGAAGTCTAAAGATTACTCGCATATTAAAACGGTTTATCGGCCTAGTCACGCAGATTATACTTATGACAAGAAATATGGTGTTCGCGATTATAGAGGTGGTGGACGCAGTTCTGCTAGAGAAACAGCGAGTAGAGTCTTAGATGGAGCTATTGCCAAACAACTATTAGCAATCATTCAAATTCCAGCTTATACATCTTCTGTAGGAGATATCTTCTTAGAGAAACCCTATCAAGATTTAGATTTTAGCAAAGTTGAAAGTAATTCAGTGCGCTGTCCGGATGAAGCAACCGCAGAAAAAATGATTTCCAAAATTAAGGATATTCGAAAAGAAGGTAACACCATTGGAGGAACCGTTACTTGTGTATTGCAAAATGTACCTGTGGGTTTAGGAGAACCTGTATTTGATAAGTTACATGCAGAATTAGGAAAGGCCATGCTGTCTATTAATGCCGTTAAGGGCTTTGAGTATGGTAGTGGATTTTGTGGTGCAAAGATGAAAGGTACCGAACATAACGATTTGTTCAATTCGGATGGGTCGACAAAAACGAATCTATCTGGTGGTATCCAAGGCGGTATAAGCAATGGCATGGATGTCTATTTTAGGGTAGCTTTTAAACCTGTAGCCACGGTCATCCAAAAGCAAGAAGCACTGGATAGCTCTGGCAATATTGTTGAAATGCAAGGAAAGGGTCGACATGATCCTTGTGTCGTACCTAGAGCTATTCCTATTGTGGAGGCTATGGCTGCACTTGTGTTAGCAGACTTTTATTTGCTGAATAAACTATATAACTAATTAATTAAATCTTTGTCTTCTGAAGGACGTATAACACTATGAAAAAATTAGCATTGCACTGGAAAATTATCATAGGCATGATACTTGGTGTCATTTGGGCACTTTTATCAAGCTCTATGGGCTGGAGTAGTTTTACCATTAACTGGATTGATCCGTTTGGAACTATTTTTATTAATCTATTGAAGCTTATTGCAGTGCCGTTAGTGCTTTTTTCAATTATTAGTGGTGTTGCCAATATTGGTGACCCATCAAGCTTAGGGAGAATGGGAGGTAAAACCTTAGGGATTTATTTGATCACAACCATTATGGCAATTTCTCTTGGATTGTTACTCGTTAATATTGCAAAACCAGGAAAGTTGATTGATGAACAGAGCCGTATAGACAACCGCATTAGTTATGAAATTTGGGCAGATGCCGAAGGCTATGAAATAAAAGACGGTATTAACTATCTCAAAGATCCTGAGTTTTTTGAACGCGCTCAGGAAATTTCAGAATTAACCAAAAGTGAACTGCAAGAAGCGTCTGTAGCCGATAAAATGGAAACGGTTAAAAAACGAAAAGAAACCACGCCATTACAACCATTAGTTGATATTGTGCCGAGTAATTTTTTCTATTCGTTATCAAATAATGGGCTCATGCTTCAAATCATATTTTTTGCCATATTTTTTGGTGTTTGTTTGCTGTTCATTCCGTCAGATAAGTCACAGCCTGTGTTGAAATTAGTGGACGGTATTAATGAAGTATTTCTTAAAATGGTGGATATCGTCATGCAAGCAGCGCCATTCTTTGTATTTGCACTGCTAGCGGGTGTCGTTAGTAAAATGGCTGGAGACGATGTGGGAAAAGTTGTAGAAATTTTTAAAGGCCTCGGTTGGTATTCTTTAGTGGTCTTGGCAGGCTTGTTACTTATGATTTTTGTCGTATACCCTATGATTCTTAAAACGTTTGTCAAGAAAATTCCTTACAAAGGTTTTTTCAAGTCCATGAGTCCGGCTCAAACTTTGGCATTTTCAACGTCTAGTAGTGCAGCGACACTTCCTGTGACCATGGAATGTGTTGAGCAAAATTTAGGCGTCAATAAAAAAATAAGCAGTTTTGTTTTACCCATTGGTGCAACGGTAAATATGGATGGTACCAGTCTTTATCAGGCAGTTGCTGTCATTTTTTTAGCGCAAATGCATATGATAGATTTAACCATTGGTCAACAGATTACAGTAGTACTCACGGCGACATTGGCATCTATTGGATCGGCTGCTGTACCTAGTGCAGGATTAGTCATGTTGATAATTGTACTAGATTCTGTAGGATTGAATCCAGCGTGGATTGCCATAATATTTCCAGTAGATCGTATTTTAGACATGTTTAGAACTGTAGTGAATGTTACAGGTGATGCTACCGTATGTTCAATTATTGCTGATGGTGAACAAATGTTGGACTATAAAGATCATGAAAATCCAACGGAAACATTCGATCTGGACTCATAGTTATTTTTTTTAATTAAATTCATCTAACCAATTAGTAAAGCTTCACATATGAATATCTGTTTTATAATGTATCCTTGGGATAAAATTGACCCTGAAAATGATACCAGTTTAGCATTAATAAAGGAATGTGTCAAACGCAACCATGGTGTTGCTATGTGTACACCAGCAAATCTGACGATTCGTGACAGTGTTACAAATGCCTTTTGTACCGTGATTCACCGAATGGAAAAAGTGCCTTCTGGATTGAAAGCTTTTTACAATAAGGCCAAATTACGTGAGGAAATGCTGCCATTAGCAGGTTTTGATGCTATTTTCTTTCGTGCAAATCCACCTTTAGATCCAATCATGCTCAATTTCTTGGATTCTGTAAAAGACGATGTGTTCATTTGTAATTCATTACAAGGAATGCGAGAGGCTAATAATAAATTGTATACGGCTGCTTTTGGTGATGCGCATAGTAACATCATTCCAAACACGCATGTTTCCAAAAATAAAGCCTATTTAGTAGATCAGATAAAGGAATCTAAAGCTGATAAAATGATATTGAAACCTTTGAATGGTTTTGGTGGATCTGGTGTGATATTGATTGAAAAATCGGCTATGAGTAATATCAATTCACTTTTAGATTTTTATATCACAAGTGGCGACGGGACTTCCAATTATGTGATTCTTCAAGATTATATTGAAGGTGCTAATCAAGGGGATGTGCGCATCTTGTTACTTAATGGTGAGCCGGTAGGTGCTATGAAGCGAGTGCCAGGCTCTGATGATCATCGATCTAATGTGTCTGCCGGAGGTTCTGTTCAAAAACATACCTTGACAAAAGCAGAAAAAGCCTTGTGTAAACAAATTGGGCCAAAATTAGTGAAGGATGGTCTTTACTTTGTAGGTATTGATGTGATTGGTGGGAAATTGGTAGAGGTGAATGTGATGTCGCCAGGTGGAATTACCTACATTAATAAGGTTTATAAGAACAAAGTCAAAGTAGAGGAACGTGTGATTGATTTTCTTGAAAGTAAAGTTGTTGATAAATTGCAGGCCTTTGATAGACGCGTACGATTACGTAAAACAGTGGAAGATGCTTAAAAATGGTCGATTAGTTTCGCCTCTTGTAGACTGCTCGTGGCTTCATGAACATTTAGAGCTTGAAAAGCTCGTGATTTTAAATGCGAGTATGCAGCCAGATGCTGACCTTTTTATTCCTAATTCTAGAAATGTAGATGTCAAACAAAAACTGAGTGATGTCAATGCCTTGTTTCCTAACACACTGCCTTCACGAGAACAATTTCAGAAGGAGGTAAGAGCTTTAGGAATCAATACCGATTCTATAGTGATTGTCTATGACGATAAAGGTATTTATTGGAGTCCGCGAGTTTGGTGGTTGTTTAAAACCTTTGGTTACAACAATGTGGCTGTTTTAAATGGTGGACTTCCAGAATGGAAAAAACAAGGGTATACAACTGTAGCATTCTCAGGTAACCGAAAAACTTGGAATGACGGTAATTTCGTAGCCAATTACAAACCAGAACACATGCGATTCTATGAAGACATGGCTGAAATTTCAAAAGATGAAACATCTGTGATTTTAGATGCGCGATCTGAAGATCGATTTTGTGAACGGGTTCCAGAACCTAGGGAAGGCTTGAGAAGAGGAAGCATTCCGAATTCAAAGAACTTACCCTATAGCACCCTTTTTGATGGTCACATCTTAAAATCAAAGGAAGCGTTAAAAGCAATTTTTGAAACTTACAAATTAAATCATAGAACCATCGTTTTTTCTTGTGGCTCCGGAATTACGGCTTGCATTTTGGCATTAGCAGCTGACATTGTAGGTTATAATAATAAGGCTGTTTATGATGGCTCATGGACAGAATACGGAACTTTAAACACTTAATTATGAGTACAAACCAATGGACAAAAGAGGATTTGGTAGCATACGTATTATTGTATGTAGCGCATTCCGATTTAGAGGAAACCAAAAAAGAGCAGCAATATATCATGTCTCGCGTAGATGCCACAACCTATGAACATATCAAAGAGGAATTTGATAATGATAACGATTATCAAAGTATTTCAAAGATTGTAGATGCGGTGCAACACGAGCATTTGTACAATAATAATTTAGACGAATTATTTGCTGATATCAAGTTGATGGCTTTTGCCGATGGTGAAATGAGCCAGATGGAATTAGCGATTTATCACTATTTGAAGAAAATTCTAAAAAAAGATAACAATTAAATGGAGCGTTTATCAATTGAAGCCATTATAACAAATATTGAGCAAGAAATCTGTTTTCATGCGGTATCTGAGGATTATTCCTTAACAATCAAAATTGACGATTACGTCCATTATGCCTGCGCAGCTGTACATGATGGCCATCAATTTAGAAAAGAACTTTGGAATAATTGTATGCATACAGCATACGAGCGTTGGTATGAAGAAGATCCAGAAACAAAAAATATGGTAGCTTCCCATCCCATTGTCTTAGCTGGATGTGATTCGCGTTTCGAGTACGATTTGAACCGAGACCCTGAAAACGCCGTTTTTGATACCGCTTGGGGAAAGCAATTATGGCACAAACCTTTATCTGAAGCCATGATAACCAAAAGTTTAGAAAAGCACCATAATTTTTATAAAGTCGTCCATGCTCTCATGGCAAAATTGGAGGCTAAATTTGGTGTGGTCGTCGTCTATGATATGCACAGTTATAATTGGAGGCGCTGGGATCGACCAGTTCCTACGTGGAATTTGGGAACTTCAAATATTGATAATGACAGATTTGGAGCGATTGTAGAATCTTGGCGACAGTCGCTATCAGAGATGTCATTGCCACATCATATAGAACCAACATCAAAAATCAATGATACCTTTCAAGGAAATGGATATTTTTTGAAATATATCACGAAAAACTTTCAAAATGTACTAGTTTTGGCCACCGAAATTGCGAAGGTATATTGTGATGAATACAATTATATTATTTATCCTGAAGTGGTTGCCTCTGTTGAGAAGCAATTACTTTCAAAAATACCCGAACACGCCCAAGAGTTTTACCAAAAGCATCGCCAATAATGCCACAAATAACAAGTACAGAAGAATACCAAGAATTATTTGATATTGATTCAAATCTTAACCGCTTGGTAAGAAAAATTGAACTTCTCAATTACATCAATCCATTAAATATTGAGCGAGAGAAAAAACAGTTCTTTTCTTCTAAATTTAATTATGAACCTGTTTTTAAGTATCCAAAAATAAAATTTAACGGTTATAAACTTCATCGCCTGTTTTTCTCTCAACGTCTTGAGAGAATTGAAGATGATACGATTCGTCAGTTATACCAGGATGTTATTTATGAATATTCAGGATTGATTGAATGTATCGAAACTATTAATCAAGGTCGAAAGTTTTACTTTAACAGTTTAAAAAGTTTTGGAACACCCACGGAAAAAGACATCGATAATGCGAAGTTTATTTTGCGTTTTGACGATAGTGATTTTGATGAAGAGATGCTGCCAATTTACTCGGCTTCAGATGCCGTAGCTTATTTTGAGGAGTACTCAAAACGTTATGATTTTAATTATAATATCAAACTCTCTACAAATCTTTCTGCTGCAGCAATGGTCTTAAATAATACACAGACCTTAGTGTTAAGAAAGAATCATAAGTTCAGTAAAAATCAATTAAAAGTATTAACGAACCACGAAATTGGTGTTCATATGGTGACGACTTTTAATGGGCTATCACAACCCTTAAAGATTTTTTCTAACGGATTTCCAAACAACGTAGAAACTCAGGAAGGTCTTGCGGTGTATTCGGAATACATGTCAGGTTGTTTAACCATGAAACGACTGAAGGAATTGGCGTATCGCGTGATTGCTGTCGATTCCCTTAATAAAGGCTATAGCTTTTCTGATACTTTTGATTTGCTATATAGTCAGTATAAATTAAATCGCGATGTGGCTTTTGCAATTACTTTGCGCGTTCATAGAGGTGGTGGTTTTACAAAGGACCATCAGTACTTATCTGGTATCAATCGTGTTTATAAATATGCGAAGGAAGGACATGATCTGAGTCCGTTGTTAACAGGTAAGGTCACTTTGGATTATGTGGATACTATTGAACTTTTAACAACTAAAGGTCTTGCCATACCATCAAAATATGTCACAGACGCTTATTTAACCAACGATAATTCAAATAAAAATTTGGATTTTATTTTGAAGAGTCTAAAATAAAAAGCCTTAAAAAATACGTCTCCTAATCAATGTTTTTATCTGAAACTTAAACGACGTTAGGCCTTTCACCATTTAAGAACTTGATTCATTCCCAATTAACAGAAACTGGGCTCAAGCTGAAGCATTTACTTTTAAGGCTTTTAATATGCAATAGTTTTCTATGAACTTAGCCTCAATGTAATTGAGATGTATCACTTTTAAAACTGCGAATGCGTAAAGTGACGTTTTTGATGAGTGAATGAGTCATCTAGATGAGGGAACGTATTTTATGAAAGATAATGCATCTCATAGAAGATTTTTGCACTTCTCTTTTTTTAAACAATTTTTTTGGGGTTTACACCGATATTTTGGCTTTGAATTAGCTGAAAATAGTAGATTTATACTATAAATAATGTGCTATTAATCAATAATCTACATTTAGATAATCCCTCGTTGATTAAATAATTATTTTAGAGTTAAATTAGTTTTAATTAGTTGTTAATTATTAAAGTCCTTATTCCCGTAAGGACTTTTTTTTATAACTAATCTAAAAACTTCGCTTTTAATTCTGGAGTCGGTATCATGCAAGCATCCTTTTTTCCATACCATTTGTAACGATTTTTAGCGATGTAGTCATAAACCCAATTTCTAATAAATGTTGGTATAATGAAAAACACAGACATCAAATTCCTTGGGAAGCCAAGCTGATTTGCGATTTTTAAAGCAGCCGTAGACTTCGTTGACAAGCCATTATCGTGAGAAAACAACAGAATGGAATCCGTTTTGGCGGTATCGATGTTATATGTATTGATGATGTCCTGACCGATAGCACTCTGTAATGCGGCAAACTTAAATTTATCTTTAGAATCGTGTTTGATCACGTACTGAACAGATGTATTGCAAAGGTTGCAAACACCATCAAATAATATCAATTGTTTATCCTTTGGTAGGTCTATCATTTTTTATTTACGTTCTACTAATTCTAATAAATCTAAGGCAACGTGTGTTGTAAAGATACCATAATTTACCGTCGCTTTTCCTTTTTCAATCGTATCTATACTTCCAATGGCTTTTCCGTCGTGCATTCTTACGCGATCTCCTACTTTTAATGTAGGTTTAGGCTTTTCAACGGGCTGCGATTTTTGTTTTGCGGCTTTTTTCTTTTGTCGGATCACGGCTACTTTCTTTTCAGCTTCCTTTTTAATTTGTGTCTCTTTAGCTTTTTCTGCCTTTTTTTGTTTTGCTGAAATTTTCTTTCGTTTGGAATTTTCTATTTGAACCAATTTAAACAACTCTGCCATGAGTTCGCGCTTTCGTTTATCTTCAAAATACTTTTCTGAGATATCATTCACTTTTTGTCCGAGATATATGAGACGCTGGTTGCTGTCATAAAGCTCCTGAAAATTCTCTAATTTTTTTTGAACCTTGGCGTTAATTTCTTCGAGTTTATCAGCCTCTGTTTGCGTCTTTTTCTCATTAGCCTTTAAAG
>JAAEZI010000004.1:21979-44043 GCA_018222915.1 Algicola sp.
CCTTTAAAGAGCGTTCGGTTTTTTCTAATTTACTTCGCTCTTTCTGAAGCTTCGCTATGGTGGCATCAAAGCGGACTTTCCCGCGTTCAATTTTCTTTTTGGCGCGATTGATTAGGCTGAAAGGAATACCATTTTTTTGAGCCACTTCAAATGTGAACGAACTTCCTGCTTGTCCCAATATAAGCTTGAACATAGGTTCTAAGCTTTTTTCATCAAACATCATATTGGCATTTTGCATATAAGGTAACTCATTTGCCAATACCTTCAGGTTGGAGTAGTGGGTTGTTATAATTCCATAAGCTTCCCTGTGATAAAATTCTTCCAAAAAAGTTTCGGCTAGAGCACCTCCTAATTCTGGATCACTTCCGGTGCCAAACTCATCAATCAGGAATAAGGTGTTTTTGTTACATTTCCGAAGAAAATAATTCATTTGTTTCAGTCGATAGCTGTACGTACTCAAGTGATTCTCTATGGATTGATTGTCGCCAATATCACTAATAATTCGATCGAACAAGCAGATATTACTTTTCTCATGAACAGGAATTAGGAGACCACTTTGAAGCATTACTTGTAAGAGTCCGATTGTTTTTAAGGTGATACTTTTACCACCAGCATTGGGTCCCGAAATGACGATAATTCGATTTTCAGGATGTAAAGCAATAGACTGAGGGAAGGTTTTTTTACCTTCAGCTTTATTCGATACTAATAATAGTGGATGAAACGCATCTCTTGCGTCGTAGACTTTTTCATCGTTGATTTCTGGTAAAATGGCATTTATGGATTGCGCATATTTGGCCTTAGCATAAATGACATCTAAGTGAATCAGAAAACTTTGGTAATTTTCTAATAAACTCGTGTATGGTCTGACAAACTCTGTAAGCTGACGAAGAATTTTATCTACTTCTTCATTTTCATCAAACTCCAAATTGTTGAGTTCGCGAGCATATTTAAAGGTCGTTTCTGGTTGCATGTACACAATGCTTCCCGTCTTGCTACTGCCCATAATTGTACCTTTGACTTTACGCCTGTACATCGCTTTTACAGCTAAAACGCGTTTGTTTTCAACAACAGATTCTCTAATATCATCAAGATAATCGAGATTGTGATAAGTATTGAGAGCTGTGGCGAAACTTTGGTTGATTTTTCCTCTTACCGAATTAATAGCTTTACGAATTTCAAACAGCGTATCTGTCGCTTCATCCTTGATATCCCCAAACCGGTCAATAATAGCATCAATCTCTGTCACTATTTCGGTAATGATTTCTAGATGCTGTGACGTTTGATATAGCGAAGGGTAGTACTCTTTAAATTTTTTAAGAAACTTAAGGATGTCGTTAACGGTTAAGGTAATTGAAGCAATTTTTTTGAAACTCTTGGTATCTAAATAAGAATTTTCAATTTTTAGCAGTTTGATTTCTTTGCTTATAGGTTCAAAACCATGATTTGGAATTCGGTTGTCGTTCTCAAAAGAGGAGACATATTCATGCGTGAAATTCAATGACTTTAATACGGCTTCACGAGATTCAAAAGGGGTTATTTTCAGGATTTCAATTCTGCCTAAATCCGTAATACTAAAATCGGCTACTTGCTGTAACACAGCGTAGAATTCTATATCCTGTAATGTTTTTTCGTGAATACTAATCATGGGTGTTTCAGCCTATGGCAATTAAGGATTGCAAAGGTAATTATTATGATTGAGTATTAAAATCTTTAGAAGCAATATAGTCACTAACGTCTCACACGTTTTCCGTTGTCATCATAATAATGGCAAACACAATTTTTAGGACTGAATAAACCAACACTATGAAGCTTTCGTTTAATGAGTTCGGAAGATTTCATTTTGAAATTGTCTATTGGCGTAAAACCAAAATTATTGGAACTTATGGAAACGTCTAAGCCATAAACGCAATGCCACCATGTTTGTGGAATGAATAGCATTTCTCCAGGATTGATGATTGTGTATTGCACATTGGCATCCTTAAACATTTGGTGTTTGCTTTCGTCAAAATTCTCCATATTCACATCACTCAAGCGCGATCCTGGCTCGTATTTATCGCTAGGATACATCTTTTTACTTTCAGCAGGATTCACCAGAAAAACAAGTTTTCTACCTTCAATGAGCGCAAGAATATTATTTGCTAACCTATCAGTATGCCAGCCAGTTATAGTGCCTGGAGGTCCTATCCATAAAGAGGTGGAATTACGAATGGTATTCTGAGATATCAATGAGAAGTCGACATGCTCTAATAATTCAGGAAACATTTCTGCTATCGGCATATTTCCGAGGTAAGTATCGGTGTTGGCACTGCGAATCTCATTTAAATAATCTTGAAATGCACCAAACTGCCAGTTGGTGTCGTTTTGCCTAATGTTGCCCTTATACATATAGGTTTCCTTGTCTTTGCCAATCTTTTCAAAATAGTCCAACGACCATAACTCTGTCGCTTTCCAATGCGACATCATCTGCGTTATTTTAACAGGCGTATTCTTCTTAATATGATTGTTGTAAAAATCGCTGTGGGAAATCTTTTCAATTGCATCAATTTCCTTAAGGTCCTTATTAAGAATGCTTTGGACTCTATTTAAAATCGTTGTTTCCATGACTCGGGATTTAGCAATTACGAATATACTATAATTGAACACATAAATTTATGACTTATTTCATATTTTAGACTATACGAATTTTTTTAGGATAAAATGACCGTCAATATACATGCTAGTTGGAATGACAAATTACAATCAGAATTTGAAAAGCCCTATTTCAAGGACTTAGTAGATTTTGTAAAAACTGAATATAAAACACATCAATGCTTTCCTCCTGGAGATCAGATTTTTTCAGCATTTGATTTATGTCCTTTTGATGATGTGAAAGTGGTGATTATTGGACAAGACCCTTATCATGGTCCAGGTCAGGCTAACGGATTGTGTTTTTCTGTAGCGGATAACATACCGCATCCACCATCTCTAATGAACATTTTTAAGGAATTGGAAACAGATTTGAATATAGCGTATCCTAAATCAGGAAATTTGGGACGTTGGGCAAAACAAGGGGTTCTCATGTTAAATGCCACGTTAACAGTTAGAGCTCATGAGCCAGGAAGTCATCAAAAAAGAGGGTGGGAGCAGTTCACCGATAAAGTAATATCAGTTATAAGCGATAAGAAAGAAGAGGTGATTTTTTTATTATGGGGAGGCTTCGCGAAGAAAAAAATGTCATTGATTGATGCACAGAAGCATAAGGTGTTAACTTCGGGTCATCCGTCGCCACTTAGTGCCAATAGAGGCTACTGGTTTGGTAATAAACATTTCAGTAAAGCCAATCAGTTGTTGGCTCTTAAGAACAAAAATAAGATTGAATGGTAATGGTGAATTAGCTTCCTGTAGGAGCTAAATTAGTAGAGGTTAACTGTTTTGTAGGTCTGATGACAGACGTTTGACTAATAGATACATTAGATTTAACGGAAGTTGTTCTCTTCGTAGTTTTATTGCAACTAAAAAATAATAGTATAAAGTTCAATGCTACTAAGAATGACAGTACTAGAGTAATAGTTATAATCATAATATATAGTTTTCGTTAAGAAAGCATAGTTAGTTATAGGGTGGTTAAATGTAACTAAAATTTTGACAAATAGAAAGTTAAAGACTCAAAAAGCTAAATATTTGTTAAATTTTTTTTGCAAAAATGCCGATTACCTATCTACTCATGAAACAAGTTTCAATCAAAATTTCCTACCTCTTATATGGTTATAACGCTTGAACCAATTTTTGATAGCTAGCTTTTTCAGGAATGATTTCTAAACTTAGGAGTTTATTTTGAATCGTGTCTATGGTTGTTTTGTCAATAACACTTTGAGACCATTCCGTGAGTGATAACCACTCTTGAACGTCTTCTAGTTTTTGATCGTATCTATTGGCTATAGTCTTATCGATACTCGGAATAGTTTTGAATTCAGTTGTTGTATTATTAATAATCTCCAATATAGTTTTGACGTCCTCCGGATGTTGCTCTAAGAACTCTTCTCGCACCGCAATTACAAAGCATGGCCAAGGTGTAGGGCAATCGTCGATTCTTCTAAAAATACCATTATCTACAAATGGTTTGGTTGTAAATTTTTCCCACATAAAATAATCTGCAGAACCATTAGTCAAGCCTTCCACAGCACCATCTAAATTTTTAATCACTTCAAAATTTAGGTCTTGCTCTAAATTCCAATGGTTGTTTTCAGCATTAATGTAAGCCATAAGATGTGAACCGGATCCATAGCGGCTAATGGCTGCTTTTGTGCCTTTTAAATCTTCGATAGATTGGTAATTGGAGTCGTGAGCTACATGGATTCCCCAAATCAAAGGCGACTTAACAAATGTTTGAACTATTTTACTTGGATTCCCGTCGATGATATCTTTGATGATACCTTCCGTAAGTATGACAGCCATATCAATCTCTCCATCGCGTAAGGCTTTATTCATAGCACCTGTACCTCCAAAATAATCTTTCCATCGGAGATTAATTCCTTCGTCTTTGTATTCTCCATTCTTTAATGTCAGATACCAGGCTAAATTAAAATGTTCTGGCACACCGCCTATATTTATTTTTTTCAATGCTTTATATTTTATGGGATATCAATTATTTTATCCAAAGTGTATGTAATAAGGGCGTCAACAACTTTCTTAGGGTCCTCACTAAATTCTCCAGTAGCTCTATTCGCAATAATCGCATTCATAGAAAGCGCATGATGGCCTAAAAGTTTGGAAAGCCCATAGATGCCAGCTGTTTCCATTTCAAGATTGGTGATTGATTTACCTTGGTAATTAAAGGAAGCCAATTTATCATTAAGATTTGGATCTTGAATTGGCAGTCTCAATACGCGTCCTTGTGGGCCATAAAAACCCACATTGGTCGCTGTAAACCCTTTAACTGTATGATCGCTATGTAAGATCTGTAAAAGTTTGTCACTACATTTGACGATATACGGATCAGATTTTCTGTGATACCATTCCGTGTGATTTTTAAGGGCTTCGGAAATTTCTAAGTCTTGAATTTTGTCGCTGTCATAAAAATGAAGCAAACTATCAAAACCTGCCGCATATTCGCTTATCAAAAAGGCCTCTAAAGGCACTTCTTTTTGAATACTTCCTGAGGTCCCTATTCTTATAATGTTTAAGGTAGAAAGTTCAGACTTGATCTCACGTGTATTGAGATCAATATTTACCAAAGCATCCAATTCATTAAATACAATATCAATATTATCAGTGCCAATTCCAGTTGATAAAACGGTGATGCGTTTTCCTTTATAGGTTCCAGTTTGCGTGTGAAACTCTCGCTTGTGAGTTTTAAACTCTATATGATCAAAATATTTGGTAACCGAAGCCACACGATCGGGATCGCCAACTGTAATGACAGTAGACGCTACGTGTTCTGGACGTAAATTTAGGTGATAAACACTTCCGTCTGGATTGAGTATAAGTTCAGATGCTTTAATTGGCATTTATAATCGTTTTTATAAGTTTGTTCTCTTCGGAATTAAATTGATAGTCTAATCGCTTAACACCTCCAAACGTTAAATTATTTTTTATTTCTGAAGAAAAATTATGGCTACCTAATAATGCTTCATGGCCTTTCCGATTAAGAACAACACGATCGTCTGTTTCATCGTAAAACAAACGCAATTTTTCTATCATTCTTTCATACTGAAGATCTCCAAATCCATAGTAACCTTGGTAATTCAATATGTAACCTAATAAATGATGACGGGATTTAATATCCTTGTTTTTGATGATTTTTAAAATGTTGGTTTCTAAGACACTCAAGCCACTTTTGGCATCAGGAAAACGCTTCAAATGAGCTTTTAAACAAGCGCCTAGATATTTAAAAGACGATTTTTGGGTGATGTAGGGCTTGAACAAATTATGGTCTTTTCCACAGTAAGTTCGCCATAATGAAATAGCTAAGTCTCTATCTAAGTCTGTTAATTCTATTTTGTTATCATAGTGAGCAAGTAGTTGTGCACTCGAGAGTTCTGAAAGTCCTTTTAGATTTTTTTCACCTTTCACACGACCACTACAAACTAGATATAACGGTTGCTTTATGTCACGTTGATGAATTAAGCTCATAACAGCCATCAGATTGATATGACAAAACAAGTCGTATTCAAACCAAAGTACAATTTCTGAATATGTATCAGTGGCATTCAGTTTCTCTAACTCCGACTTGAACTTATGTTCATCCAATTCAATATCATAGAACTCACTGAGGAATGCTTTGCGCTTTGTGATAAAAACTTCTGAGTCTATATGTGCTTCAGTAGGTCCTTCGCAAAGTATTTCATGCCAAGTAAGATAAAGTCCTTCTACGTTAAGTTCTTGTAAATAGTTGGTCAAATTTTGGCCGTTGGTGATATGTAAGGTCTGTTCGCTCAACCTCCAACACGTTTGACGTTAAAACCCTTAGCTTTTAAAATAGCCATAATTTTATCTCTAAAGTCACCTTGAATAATAATTTGATCATTCTTAAAACTACCTCCAACACTCAACTGCTGCTTGAGGTCTTTGGCGAGTTTTTTAAAATCAGAGTCTGCTCCAGTATAACCTTCAATTATGGTAATTGGTTTGCCTTTCCTTTTTTCATATTTACACAAGATAGGCTCATCTTGTAACCACAAACCATCGTCCTTAGAAGACTTTTCTTCTGGAGTGTCTTCTGGTTCATGATCCGGAAATAACTGTTTCAATTGATCTTGTAAATCCATAATTAAATCCGACTATTTCTTCAGGCCTAACTCAATTAAACGTTCATTTAAAAATTCACCAGCAGTAATATCCTCAAATTGTTTAGGATGGTCTTCATCGATACAGCTTTCCAAAACATCTAATTTCATTTCGCTTATAGGATGCATGAAAAAAGGAATGGAATATCTAGATGTACCCCAAAGTTCTCTGGGAGGATTAACGACTCTGTGAATGGTAGATTTTAATTTATTGTTGGTATGTCTTGATAGCATGTCACCAACATTAATCATCAATTCATCAGGATCTGCAATGGCATCAATCCATTCACCTTCGTGATTTTGCACTTGTAAACCTCGACCTTGTGCACCCATGAGTAATGTAATTAAATTAATATCGCCATGGGCAGCTGCTCGAACGGCGTTTTCAGGTTCCTCTAAAATTGGTGGATAGTGTATCGGTCTTAAAATGGAGTTGCCATTATGTATATAATTATCAAAATAGGTTTCTTCTAAACCAAGGTATAAAGCCAAAGCTCGAAGTACGTATTTAGCTGTTTTCTCTAACATTTGGTATGTTTCCTTTCCAATGGCATTAAATTCAGGTACTTCCTCAACCTCTACATTAGCAGGATATTCCTTGGCACGTTCAGGATCATCCTCCACATATTGGCCAAAGTGCCAAAATTCCTTTAAATCACCTTCTTTCTTGCCTTTAGCACTTTCTTTGCCAAAGGAAACATAGCCACGCTGTCCACCAATCCCTTCAATTTCATATTTTCGTTTGGTCTCCACAGGTAAACTAAAAAAGTTTTTTACTTCTTTGTAAAGATTGTCCACTAATTCATCATCCAAAAAATGTCCTTTTAAGGCAACAAAGCCTATTTCCTCATAAGCTTTACCGATCTCATCAATAAATTTCTGCTTTCTTTTAGGGTCTCCCGATAAAAAATCCTGAAGATTAACACTTGGTATTCTATTCATTATAAAATGGATTTATTAAATTTTCCGAATAACAAAAATAGCGAAAATACTGCTAAAATCACAGATTTAGCTTTCACTTAAAAAAATTGAACTTAAACCTCTAAAACGTCAATTTTTAATTACATTTGATTTACTAATGCAATTTAATGACCCATGTTGACCTCTCTTAAGAGCACCATCACTTTCGATAAAAAAAACTTAGACAATAAAACCTTACTAGAGCTGTATAAAAATATGCTTAAGCCGCGCATGATAGAAGAGAAAATGCTCATTCTACTGCGTCAAGGGAAAATCTCCAAATGGTTCTCTGGTATTGGTCAAGAAGCCATTTCTGTTGGTGTTACTATGGCTTTGGAATCGGAAGAGTATATACTTCCTATGCATAGAAATCTGGGTGTTTTTACCACTCGCAAGATTCCGCTCTACCGTTTATTTAGTCAGTGGCAAGGAAAGGCTAATGGTTTTACAAAAGGGAGAGATCGTTCGTTTCATTTTGGTACACAAGAATACAATATTGTTGGAATGATTTCGCATCTAGGACCACAATTAGGTGTGGCTGATGGGATTGCTTTAGCTAGTTTGTTAAAGAATAAAAATCAGGTGACTGCCGTGTTTTCTGGAGAAGGAGGGACGAGTGAAGGTGATTTTCATGAGGCTTTGAATGTGGCCTCTGTTTGGCAATTACCCGTTTTATTTTGTATTGAGAATAATGGTTACGGACTGTCCACACCAACCAATGAGCAGTACCGCTGTAAAGATTTAGCAGATCGTGGAAAAGGTTATGGCATGGAGTCTTTTGTTCTTGATGGTAATAATATCATTGAGGTTTATACTAAAATCCAAAAACTAGCAGCCAGTATTAGAAAACGCCCTAGACCAATTTTAATAGAGTTTAAAACGTTTAGAATGCGTGGACATGAGGAAGCTAGTGGTACTAAATATGTGCCAAAAGATGTCATGGATGAATGGGCTAAGAAAGACCCAATTGAAAATTTTCAAGCGTTTTTAAAAGATCAAAGGATTTTGACCGAAAAAGAGGAAGTCGCGATCAAGACAGCGATCATTCACGAAATTAATGAACACCTTCAAAAAGCTTTTGATGAGGCGCCAATCACAGCTGATTTGGCTACCGAATTAGGAGACGTTTATAAACCCTTTGAGTTTAAAGAACTAAAACCGCAATCTAAGTCCACAGAATTACGTTTAATCGATGCCATTTCTCAAGGCTTATATCAAGCTATGGAGAAGCACAATGATCTTGTGATTATGGGACAAGATATAGCGGAGTATGGCGGTGTGTTTAAGATTACAGAAGGTTTTGTTGAAAGGTTCGGTAAGGAACGTGTTAGAAACACGCCAATTTGTGAATCTGCCATCGTTGAAACTGCCATGGGATTGTCAATTGCCGGCATCAAATCTGTGGTTGAAATGCAGTTTGCCGATTTCGTTTCCTCCGGATTTAATCCCGTTGTCAACTATCTTGCCAAATCCCATTATCGCTGGAATCAGGAAGCTGACGTCGTGTTGAGAATGCCTTGTGGTGGTGGTGTTGCAGCTGGGCCATTTCATTCGCAAACCAATGAAGCATGGTTTACCAAAACCCCAGGTCTAAAAGTGGTGTATCCAGCATTTCCATATGACGCTAAAGGTTTATTGACAACAGCCATTGAAGATCCAAATCCAGTGTTGTTTTTTGAGCACAAAGCCTTGTACAGAAGTATTCGTCAAGAGGTTCCTGAAGCTTATTATAACATTCCGTTTGGAGAGGCTGCAGTATTAAGAGAAGGTGAGCAAGTGACTGTTATTTCTTATGGTGCTGGTGTTCATTGGGTTCTAGAAACTCTTGATAATAATGAATCGATTCAGGCAGATGTGATTGATTTAAGAACGCTTCAGCCATTAGATACTGAAACCATTTACAAGTCTGTTAAAAAAACAGGTAAAGCGATTATTTTACAAGAGGATTCCTTATTTGGTGGCATTGCCAGTGATATTTCTGCATTGATTATGGAGCATTGTTTTGAGTATTTAGACGCACCTGTTAAACGGGTTGCAAGTTTAGAAACGCCAATTCCTTTTATCAATCAATTGGAAGAGCACTATTTGGCAAAAAATAGGTTCGAAACGGAATTAAAAACATTGTTGAATTATTAGTACAGTTTTGAATAGACCCTTACATTCCCATCAAGGATTTAAATTTGCGATGATTACTTTAGTGGGTATCATCATTTTTATAAGCCTTCATTTATTGGTAGCCAACAACATCTTAGCGATTGATGTTTACACCTATTTGAGCAGTTTTGTTGTGGTATTAGTTTTTGTGACTACAATTACCGGATGTGTTTATAGTCTTCGAGGATTGAAAGATCCATATTCCTTAAAAAAGCTACTGGCACTTGTTGTGAACCTTTTGCTCATGTTGTTATTGATTGGAACCATTGTAGCTAATCTTATTGACGTCAAGAATGCCTTAAATTGAAAAATTAGTATCTTCATTGCTTATTATTTCAGAATCATAGGTATGACTATTGTTCCAACGAACCAATGTAAGTGTTTCTTATTAGTAGTGGCATTATTGGTACTTCAGTGTTGTAAAAAAGAGGAGCCGAATGGTTATGAATGGAAAACGATGGAAGTGACGGCAACAGCTTATAATTCTCTTGCATATCAAACGAGTTCCAATCCGCATATTACGGCATTTGGAGATAGTTTAAAACCAGGCCTTCGGTATATTGCTGTTTCTAGAAACTTGCTAAATGAAGGCTTAACTCATAATACCTTAGTGAAAGTAGAAGGCTTGGAAGGCACTTACTTGGTCAAAGACAAAATGAACAGACGTTGGAAAAATAAAATCGATATTTATATGGGAACTGATGTTAAAGCTGCACGAGCATGGGGAAGGCGCAAAGTTAACATCAGTTATAGAGTACCTATTTTAAAAGATTCATCAGAAGTTCAAAACGACTAATTCTTGAGTTCTGCTTCTGAAAGAATAAAAGGATAAGCATTTTTCACTTCCACTAATTCTTTAGTGGTTAATGAGTTTGAAGGCTTGTTTAATACATTCTCAGCATATGCATCGCGTAATTCATAATAGGCTTTAGTCAACTCATCTTGAACTTTGACATAAAAACTATAGGTTGTTAGTTGGTCATTGGTTAATGAGATCACAGCATCTTTGGGATGGTCAGAAGAAGTCTTATCCATGTTGCCTTGGCAATAACCACAGGTGCCATTTCCGTTATTATCCAAAAATGCCTTGGCGATGTGTTTTAAATCTTTTAATTCGATAACCTCATTTTCAACCAAAAGTTCATTATTTGAATTTACTTTGATTTCGAGAATGTTTCTTCGATTTTTAACAGCATCATTACAATCTGAATTAATAGGGCATGGAGGCGGTAGTTTTCTGTTTATGCCTTGGTCGTTAGGAATCATGGCTGTTACTAAAAAGAAAATGAGCAGTAAAAATGCAATGTCGGCCATGGAGCCTGCATTGATTTGATGAGTGTGGCGTCTTGTGGTCTTCATAATAATACGTTTTAAGATTTTTTTAAGAGTCTCAAAAACAATACCACAATTTTTTAACAAAAAAACCAACATACTTCAAAGCATGCTGGTCTTTTCGGATTATCACTATTGAAAACTAATTCAATACTAATTTTGATTGATGAATGATGGTCACATCTTTTAACGTAACGTTTCTAAATCGTCGTTTGTTGTATGTGACGTATTGATAATTTTAGTTAAAGCTTTCATGATAGATTGATTTGATGATTGATGAATTTTATAGATTTAAGATCTATAACGTCTTTTTTGGTTCCATGAATACATTCTTGTTTCTGTTGATGTACTTGATAATTGGTTGCTGTTTAAAGTTCTCATAATATATGTTTTAATTGATTGATGTTATACTTTATAGACGACGGTGAATTAAAAATGTTACAGTACTATGCATTACATAGTAATATTTTAACATTATTTAACAATTAAATCCTTGTTTGTCAATGGAGTAAGTAGTGGCGTTTTATGTCGATATGACCTATATTCATTGAAAAAATGTCAGTTTTTAGTGTCATTTTAAGTTTGGTATTTAATTTGTTCATATAAATGTAAAATGAAGTTTAACTAAAATTTGATTAACAATGAGTACAATAGTAACCGTACCTAAAAATGGTAACAATGTTTCCAATTCAAAGAATTATGCGACATTACCAAGTTTATCATCTTGGGTTGACAATTTCTTTGAAAATGGATTAGGAACAGAATTTATGTCTAATTTCAATACTGGCATTACGCTACCTGCTGTAAATATTAAGGAAACAGCGGAAGATTATATCTTGGAGTTAGCAATTCCTGGAATGAAGAAATCTGATTTTACGATTGATGTTGAGAATAAAATGTTGTCCATTGCTTCCGAAACCGAAATTGATAATGAAGAAACTTCTGATCAGTATACAAGAAGAGAGTTTGGTTATGGAGCGTTTAAGAGAACATTTACACTCCCAGACACTGTAGAACAAGAGAAAGTTAGTGCGTCTTATAAGGATGGAATTTTGCTCGTAAATTTACCTAAGCGTGATGAAGCGAAGCAAAAACCAGCAAGACGCGTGGAGATTTCTTAATCACATTGCATTTTAAAAAGAGAAGAGGAGCAATTAGTTCCTCTTTTTTTTTCAATTGTTTTTAACAATATGCACGGTTAACCTTATAAAATCTTAATTTTGTAAGAATTTTTTTTTCAGAAGCTATTAATTGTATGTCCGAAACACTAGAAATTACCTCTAAAAAACGCCTTTATGATTATCAAATTGCAGACTTAAATCGCATATTTGATGTGTTTGAAGCGGCACCAGATAACTATAATTTATTATATCAACTGCCAACAGGTGGAGGGAAAACAGTCATTTTCTCAGAAATCGTGCGGCAATATATCAAAAAGCATCAAAAGAAAGTTGTTATTCTCACGCATCGCATTGAGCTTTGTAAGCAAACGTCAAAAGTGTTGCATGGTTTCGGTGTGAACAACAAAATTATCAATAGTAAAGTAAAGGAATTACCCGATCAGGATCAATACGAATGTTTCGTGGCGATGGTTGAAACACTTAACAATAGATTAAACGATGGGAAACTTAATTTAGAAGATATCGGTTTAGTCATCATTGATGAAGCGCACTATAACTCTTTTCGAAAATTATTCAAATTTTTTGACGCTTGTTTTATTTTAGGCGTTACAGCTACACCTTTGAGCAGTAACATCAAATTACCAATGAAGGATAATTATAAAGAATTGATTGTAGGTGATAACATTTCAACCTTGATAAAGAATGGGTTTTTAGCATCAGCCGAAATCTACAATTATGACGTCTCTCTTAATTCCCTTAAAATTGGTATTAATGGTGATTATACGGTTAAGTCTTCAGAAGCCTTGTATACGAATGCTGCGATGCAAGGAAAATTGATTTTTGCTTATGAGGAGTTGTCCAAAGGAAAAAAGACCCTAATTTTCAATAACGGTATCAATACATCAAAAGAAGTCTATTACACCTTTAAAAGAGCAGGCTATAATATTAGACATCTAGATAATACTGCATCAAAGCAAGATCGAAAGGACATACTGAAATGGTTCAAAAACACACCTGATGGTATTTTGACTTCTGTGAGTATACTAACCACTGGATTTGACGAGCCTTCTGTAGAATCTATTATATTAAATCGTGCCACGCGATCTTTGACCTTATACTTTCAAATGATTGGTAGAGGCTCTAGGATTCACGGTGATAAAAATAAATTTACCGTCATCGACTTAGGTAACAATGCCGTGCGTTTTGGACCTTGGAGTCAGCCCGTAGATTGGCAACATATTTTCAAAAACCCAGATTTCTATTTAGAAAATCTTAGGAATGACGAGGATATCGAGCGTGAATTTGTGTATAAAATGCCAGAATCACTTCGAAAACGTTTTAAAAAGAATCCTGATGACGATTTTGATATTAAAAAAGAATACAAAAAGGTGATTCGTGAAGGTAAAAAATCGATGCAAGCTATTGAGAATAGTATTGCACAGCATTCTGAACTCGTCATCGCAAACAGCGAGGATGTCTTTGAAGCACGAGAACTTGCAAAGCTCTTGCACGATGATATTTGCTACCGTATTAAACAGTATTGTTATTGTATTATGAATAGTACAAAAAACTACAAAGACTGGTTGTTGGAAGAGTATACGCGAAAATTGCGGTTAAGTTTTAACGGAAAGTTTTAACGTAAAATTAAAATCTTTATGTTAGAAAGACGTTACATTTGAAATTAGGTATGGTTTTTGAACCTTCTACAGCAAATTGACTGTCATGTATAAACATCTTATTTTAGGATTTCTATTATGTTGCGTTTCTCAAGTGTTTGCCCAGCCAGATACAAAGAAAAATAGCATAAAAATAAATGCGGTTGAAACCAAAAAAAAGTATACAGTGCCAGTGGTTTTAGATATTAATCCTGATTCTAAAATCAGTATTACCAAAACCAAAAAAAACATTGCAGGTATTCCTATTGAAAGTAAGGTTTCTACTAAAAAGCCAGAGAAGGAGTTTTCAATGATTGATAATAGTACCCTTCGAAATCCAGGTGAAATATTTGAGAAGAAATTTAATAAAGTCGCTGTTGAGCAAGGACTCAAGATTGAGGTCATGTCTGATGTTTTCCTCGGAGATATTCGCAGTCAAGGCAAGTTTGTTAAAATAGTTTGTAGAGATCATGAATTTCCAGATGGCGATATGGTACGTGTGTTTGTGAATGACGATATCATTGTACCTAGTTTGACCTTATCATCTGGCTACAAAGGGTTTGATGTGACCTTAACTCCAGGGATTAATCAAATTGTATTTTTAGCCTTGAATCAAGGGGATTCAGGACCAAATACAGCTGAGTTTATTGTTTATGATGATAATGGCAATCTGGTGTCTTCCAAAAAATGGAACCTACTCACAGGAGTTAAAGCTACCATAAATGTCATCAAAGAGGAGAATCCTATACAAGAAGCTTCAAAAACAGCAGAGACTACCAAAGAAGACAACTAATTATAAGTTGGTTAAATCTCTTGACAAGTTGTTAAATAATTTCGCCTTGGTTTTTAAATAATCATTTTGAAGCTTTACAGCTTTTAATTGGGACTCAATCAATAATCGTTCTCTCGTATTTACCAAGAATAACGAACTTTCTCCAAAACTAAATTTCCGTTCTTCAGCACTTAACATAGTGTCATAATCTGAAACAATATCTTCTATTAATTTATTTTGAAGCGTGTATGATTCCAATTCACGATACGTGGCTATCACCTTGTTTTGAATCGTAACTTTAGTATTATTTATGTCGAAGTTTAAATCTTGAAGTTTAAATTTTGCCAATTGTAGTTCACCTCGCTCTTTTCTTAGAAATAGAGGAATATTTATTTGAATTCCGGCCTTGTATTGATTAAAATTATAGGAATTAGAGAAGTCTGGCGTTTCTGTTAGAAAATTGTATTGCACGTCAATTGTTGGTAATAATTGATTGGCTTTTAATCGCTTATCAACCTCCAAACCTTGATATTTCAAATTCAAGGATTTCAGTTTAGGATGGGTTTCTAATATGAAATCTTCCAGAGTCTTATCGGTAATTTCTAAAACCGTATCTATTTGTAAATCAATACTCAAATCTGGAATGACACCAGACTGTAATTCAACAGGAATATTATCGTTCAGCCAAAGAAATGTGGAAAGTTCTAATGAAGCTTTCATTAGCGCCACTTTTGATTGTTCTAAACCTAATCGTCTATTGCGTATCGTGATTCGAGCTTCAATAGAATCAATAGCAGCTTTATCTCCAGTTTCCACCCTTCGTTTAACACCATTAAGTCGGATTTCAGCATTGTTGAGGAACTGTTGGTAAATTAAAGTTTCTCGATAGGCTTTTAACCAGTTAAAATAGCTTACCGAAGCATCATATAAAATTTGATTAATTAAAATTTCGCGGTCAGCTTCCGTTTGCTCCCTAAAATATTTCGCTTTTTTCAAATCGGCCATCCGTTTATTAATCCATAAGCCTTGTCCTAGCGAAGCGGAAATACCTGCACTATAGAGACCATCTTCAGGGACATTATTTTGCGGATTGAGATAAACGCCTTCATTTTGTTCATACTGACCTTTTAACTCAATGCCATACCAAGTTGGGATTTTAAAGGTTGTATTTAAAAGATCGTAATAGGTGTCGTCTTTAAAACGTTTTCTGGAATTATTAAATTCAATCTTCGGGTCAAATGCACCTCGTGCTTTCATTAAGTTGGCTTGACCAACTGCTAATGTAAGTTCGGCTTGTTTTGCAATAGGATGAAATTTTTTAACGTATCCCAAATACTCGCTAAAACTCAATACTGAAGTACTATCAGCTTGTGACCAAACGCTCATCGCTAACACAAAGCATATAAAAGTGGTGATCATCCTCATTATTTACTGTCTTTTGAATTGCTACTATTAGCTGGTTGATAATAGTTAGGAGGGAAACCGTTGAGCTGTCGCCAAAGTTCAAACCAGATAGGTACGTTTTCTAGCAAAGCGATGGTTTGAGCTCCTGAGCCTACACGAATGGCCTCTGGCCAAGCATGATCCGATTCGTCTGGAGCCAGAAGCACTCTGAATTTACCATTCGGACTTATGAAATTTTCGATAGCGACAACTTTAGCACCATAGGTACCATAGGAGACATTGGGCCAACCACTAAAAACAATAGCAGGCCAACCGTCAAATTGAACTCTTACGTCTTCACCAATATGAATTAATGGCAGATCTAGCGGATCTACATAAGTCTCAACTGCTAAGTCGTAATCAGATGGCATAATACCTACGAGTTGCTCACCTTCTTTAAAGGTTTCTCCAATACCACCTTTTATAGCTTTATTGATGAATCCATTTTGAGGCGCCTTGATATAGTACATATCGTTTCGCATCTCATAATTTGTATAGGCATTTTCGAGCTTTGTGACTTGCGCCTCGGCATCAAACTGATTTGATTCTGCCGTAAACTTGTCACTTTGAGCTTTTGAAATTTTATCTGTATACTCTGCTTTTAACCGATTAATTTCAACCATGGCATTAATCACTTCATTTTTGGCCGCGAGTAGTTTGTTTTCTTGAGAGATGAGTTTCGCTTGTGTCTCTTGAAGTTTTAAACGTTTTTCTTCAACATCCGTCATAGCTTTCAAGCCTTCAGATTGTAAGGTGTTTGTTCGTTCAAATTGGCGCTCGGCGATTTGTAAATTCGTCTTGGCAGCTTCTAAATCGATACTATCGCTCTTTACTTTAAGTCGCGATTGCATTAATTTGTTTTGTGCTTGTTCCAATTTCAATACGCGTTCATTAGTCAAAGCTGAAATTTGATTATTAAGCGCACTAACTTTCGAGTTGTAAGATGATACCGAACGTTCTTTGGCTTTAATTTGCTGTCCGGTTCTGTTCACAAGGTTAGGATCAAAATATTCATTTTTTACTTCAGAAATAAATAGAATCGTATCGCCTTTCTTGACAAAATCACCTTCTCTAACATACCACTTTTCAATACGTCCTGGAATAGGAGATTGAATCGTTTGTGGTCTCTGATCTGGTGTGAGGGTCGTCACATTACCGCGACTCGAGATGTTTTGAGTCCAAGGTAAAAATAGAATGATCACAGTAAGAATTGCAAACGCTATTAAAAAACGATTAAAGTGTTTAAAATGACGCTTATGAAATACTTTTTGAGCGGAACTGTAAGAAGACAAATCCACTTTTTTATTAAGTTTATTATGTGAGATGTTTAACATGTGTTATCGTTTTAGACAAAATTACCAGATTCCAATTGTAAAGTTTTATTGCAAACCTTTTTCCAGTTCATGTTGTGACTTACAACAACTAAAGACCAAGGGTTCTCTTTTCTAATTAAAAAATTCATGATTCTGTTGGCCTCATCTTTATCGAATTGTTCCAACGGATCTTCTAGTAAGAGTAGTTTTGGTTGCTTCAGAATGCTTCGTGCCAATACTAATTTTCTAGATATGGTTGTTGAAAGACGCTTACCTTCAGGATATAATATGGTTCTCAATCCTAAGGATTGGGATTTTACAAAATCGTTTAATCCAACGATGTCTAGTACTTCATTTAGAGCGTCTTGTGTGATACTAGGATCTCCAAAAGTGAGATTGTCTCTCAAGGTGCCTTCAAAAGGAGACTCTTCTGGTAGTGATTGACCAATTAAAGATCTGTAGCTATTAATCTTGATCCCACTTAATGGCATATTATTAATAAAGATATTTCCGCGAGTTGGCGTATATAAACCACCTATCAATTTCAATAGACTCGATTTGCCAGATCCTTGCGAACCGTAAATAAGAATGCGATCTTGCGGTTGAATTTCTAAAGAAACATTATCAATAATAGGTTGTTCACGATCTGCCACCTTATATCCAACATTCACTACTTCAACAGTGATCGGTCTTTCCTCAGTGTATATATTATCACCTTCTTGAGACTCTAGCTCTTTATCAACGACTTGCCCCAGTTTTTCTATAGAAGTCAAAACATCATAAAAAGATTCGAGGCCAAGTATTAATTTTTCAACTGAATTAATGACTAATAAGATGATAATTTCGGCGGCTACAAACTGTCCGATATTCATTTGCTGATTTAAAACTAGGGCACCACCAATAACTAATAATCCGGCTGTTACTAGCACTTTAAAACCAATTAATTTTATAAATTGCTGCACTAGGATTTTAAAATGACTCTCTCTAGAATCCAAATAACTTGACACCAATTGGTCATTTTTATGTAGCGCCAAATTGGTTTTTCCTGAGAGTTTAAACGAGAGTACGGAGCGCGCAACTTCTTGTAGCCAATGTGCTACTTTATATTTTTGCTCAGACTCGTCAAGACTCGTGTCTAAACCTCGCTGCGCAGAAAATTTAAAGACCACATAAATTAAAATGAGCAGCATAATGCCGTAAATAATAAAAAATGGGTGATAAAATGATAATAAAATGAGTCCTAAAATTATTTGCAATATGGCTGATGGGAAATCTACTAGTATCTTCGAAAGCGCCTTCTGAATGGTTAATGTGTCAAAAAATCGATTGGCTAATTCTGGTGGATAATAGTTACGAAGCTCACTCATTTTTATTTTAGGAAAACGATAGGCAAATTCAAAAGAAGATCGCGTAAAGATTTTTTGCTGTACGTTTTCTATAATGCGCATTTGCATGAGTTGCAATAAACCTACAAAAGCGACACCAGCGGTCACTAAGATTACTAGCACTACCCAAGAGCTACTAATTTGAGCACCTTGTAGTAAATTGATAATAGCCTGAATACCCAGAGGTAATGAGAGGTTTACCAAACCAGCGAATATCGCATAGTAAAATACTTGTTTAATATCTTTACTATCTAATTTAAGTAGGCCAATTAAACGTTGCCAAGAAGTTAATATTGATTTGCTCATTTGTTGTTATTTAAGGCTTTAAGTACTAAATGTTTGAAGTATTCTGAAGGCTGTATATGATCATTACAATCTGTGAGTGATTTAAAATGATTTTTTAAGAAATGCTGATGCAAAGAACCCTCTATCACTGTGCTCGCTAAGCTAAGAGGGAAAGGGTAGCTGGCATCAACTTCCATAATCATATCGTGTAATCGTTGCACCAATCGTTTATATATTGAAAAATAACCCTCTTTATTCTCTTCATCCACCACTTTAGTTAAATAGGATTTAGAATACTCATTAATCACTACCCGATTGAGAGTGACTTCGTCAATATGCTTGAAAGTGGAGTCCGTTTCAATTGTTCTGGTAAGAATGTCTATGGCTTTTTCCAGTTTATTGGTAGTATCTGAAATATTAGTCGTCGCAAATACCAGCTGATATTCTAGCCAAGCCCAATACCATGAAGTGAGGTAGAGCAGGAGTTTGTGTTTACTATCAAAATAGCGGTACACAGAGCTTTCATTAGATCCAATGCGTTCACCAAGTTTTTTAAAAGTAAAACTCTCAAATCCAATATCGTCAATAAGTTCTATGCTATTGCTGATAATTCGCTTTCCTAATTCAGACGATTCTGGATCTTTTAAATAGATCTTATCATTGATATCGATCTTTAAATTTGATAGTAAATGTTTCATAATATAAATTATTACATGCAAATATAATAGTATTACTATTAAATTAAATTATTTTAACTTTAGGTTAACTAATTAGCATATACTGAAGAAAATCCGATTATTACTGTTACCTTTACAGGAATTGACACAATGTGTGTCAAATAATTAAAACACCTTTAGAATAAGAATGGCAAAGTCGCAACAGACCTTTAGCAAAAGTGAAAAAGAAAAAAAACGTTTAAAAAAGCGCGAAGAAAAACGCAAGAAAATGGAAGCGCGTAAATTGGAGAAAGAGGAAAGTGGAGGAGAGAGTATCCCTTTTGCTTACGTAGATCAGTTTGGAAATCTTACCGATACACCGCCTGATCCAGCTGATAAAATTAAGGTGAAAGCGAAAAACATCGTATTGGGTGTGCCTAAAAAAGAGGATATCGAAGAGGAAGAATTCGATCCCATCCGTAAAGGTAAAGTCTCATTTTTTGATAGTTCCAAAGGATTCGGTTTTATTATTGATACCGAAGATCAAGAGAAATATTTTTGTCATGTGACAGGATTACTTGATGAAATCCAAGAGAACGATCAAGTGCAATTCGAGTTAGAAAAAGGCCATCGCGGAATGAACGCGGTGCGTGTAAAATTGATTTAATAGCAATTATTCTAGCAAGTTATTCAATTCTTGTACAGATCCCATAGTTAAATTATCTAATGTAATAGTACCTATTCGAACTCTCACTAATCGAAGTGTTGGGTAACCAACCTTTGCGGTCATTTTTCTGACTTGTCGAAATTTACCTTCATTGATGGTTATGGAAATCCAAGATGTTTCTCCATGACGATGTTCACGTATGTTCTTTAATCGCTTTGGAAACTGTGGTGGATCATCCAATAGAATGGCTCTACAAGGCATAGTGACATAGTTGTCGCTTCTATGTGAAATTTCTACGCCATGTTGCAGCTTATAGAGCGCTTCATCATCAATCACTCCGTCCACTTGTACATAATACTCTTTTTCTACCTTTGAACCGGTAATTTCATAACTTACTTTACCATCGGTAGTGAGGAGTAACAAGCCTTCAGAGTCTTTATCTAATCTTCCAATCGCCATAGTGCCTTTTGGGAATTCATAAAGATCTCCTAAGAATTTTTTGTTTTTCTCATGTCGAGCGTTGCTCTCAAACTGACTGAGATAACCATATGGTTTAAATAATTTAAAATGACGATGTGCCATAACTAGACATGGTTTTTAAGGATGGAATATACCAATTCTTTGGTAAGTGATTTCTCTTTTGCTTTCGCTCTTATCATTTCAAATGACATTTTAAAATCACAACCTGATTTGTAGGCACTACAACCATAAGCACTTTTTCCTTTGATGATGGATCCTTGATGACATTTCGGACATTTTATAGCGTCGGTTGATTGAGAACTAGGAGGTTTCAAGTTTTTAGTTTTGGGTTCTAAAACAAGCTTAAAATGATCATCAAACCTTAATAGACCTTCGGCTTTACCAGACTTCAATTCAAAACCTTTGAGGTTGACCGTACTTCCTTTCTTTAACAATCTTATAAACTGTTTCTCAGATATTTTTTTTCCGTGAACTTTAAAAGGTAATCGAAAATCACAACCTTTGCTAAAATGACTACAGCCATATGCTGATTTTCCTTTCATCAATTGCCCTTGTTTACATTTAGGACATATTTCAGAGGTAATACCAGCTTTTTCTTTGGCCTTAGAATTAGCTTGTCGTTGCTTTACAACAGCAGCTTGCGATATATTGGCTCGTTCAGATTCAGTACGAACTTCATACACCAATTCATCTACCATTTTTTTCATGTTTTTGATGAACAAGCTTGCGCTAAAGGTGCCTTTTTCAATGTCTTTGAGTTGTTTTTCCCACATGCCTGTGAGTTCTGCAGATTTCAAAAGTTCATTTCGGATGGTATCAATGAGTGCAATACCAGTAACCGTAGGAAGAATTTGCTTCTTATTTCTTTTGATGTATTGACGTTTGAACAAGGTTTCTATAATATTCGCCCTAGTTGAAGGTCGTCCGATACCATTTTCTTTCATCAAGTCACGGAGTTCATCGTCGTCGACTTGCTTACCTGCCGTTTCCATCGCACGTAGCAGCGATGCTTCTGTAAACTGATTAGGAGGTTTGGTTTGCTTTTCTAAAAACGTAGGCTCATGCGGTCCTTTTTCT
>JAAEZI010000004.1:44053-73711 GCA_018222915.1 Algicola sp.
CTTTTTCTCCTTTTACAAATTGTGGCAGTGTGTCTTTTTCTGAACTCGAAGATGTCGTTGCTTTTCCAAATTTAAAAACAACTTTCCAACCGTCTTTTAGGATTTCTTTACCCGTTGTTTTAAAATTAACATCATCAGCTTTACCAATAACCGTCGTATTAGATACTTCACAATCTGGATAAAACACAGCGATGAATCGCTTTACGATGATATCATATACCTGTTGCTGGTTATACTGAAGATTTATTTGAACACCCGTCGGGATAATAGCATGATGATCTGTTACTTTTTTGTCATTAAATACTTTCGACGATTTTTTTATTTTCTTACCAAGAAGTGGCTGGGTCAATGCAGAATAATTTGTCAGTTTTTGCAAAATGCCAGGTACTTTTGGGTAAATATCTGTTGGAAGAAACGTTGTATCGACTCTCGGGTAAGTCACCACTTTTTGTTCATAGAGTTTTTGAACTATTTTCAAAGTGTCATCTGCCGAAAATCCAAATTTCGTATTGCAATATACTTGTAAACCAGTTAAATCAAATAGCTTGGGCGCATAGTCTTTTCCTTTCTTTTTAGTAATGGACGTCACTTCAAAATCATGAGCCTTTACTTTTTCTGCCAAAACCTCACCATCTTTCATATTCAAAAATCGACCATCCTCATAAGCAAATAGGGTATCACGATACAAAGTTTGTAACTCCCAATAGGGTTGTGGTTTAAAATTTTCAATATCCTTGAACCTATTAACGACCATGGCAAGTGTAGGTGTTTGAACACGCCCAACTGAGAGCACTTGCTTATAACCTCCATGCTTTACAGTATACAATCGCGTGGCATTCATGCCTAATAACCAATCGCCAATGGCACGAGAAAATCCCGCATAATAGAGGTTGTCATAATCTTTAGAATCTTTCAAATTATCGAAACCTTCTTTAATGGCCTCAGTGGTCAAAGATGAAATCCACAGGCGTTGAACTTTTCCTTTGTAGTTGGCTTGGCTCATCACCCAACGTTGAATTAATTCACCCTCTTGTCCTGCATCACCACAGTTAATAACAACATCTGCTTTGTCAAATAAAGATTTAATAATTTTGAATTGTTTTTCAACACCGGAGTTCTTGGTCACTTTTGTTTTAAATTTCTCCGGTAGCATGGGTAGATTGTTTAAGTCCCAGCTTTTCCAATAAGGTTTATAATCATTGGGTTCCAACAAGGTGCATAAATGACCAAATGTATAGGTTACTGCATAACCGTTGCCTTCATAATAGCCGTCATGCTTTGTCTTGGCACCAAGTACTTGGGCAATTTCTCTAGCGACACTCGGTTTTTCAGCAATACAAACCTTCATTTAATTGTTTTCCTTTAATTTAAAACAGACCTGCAAAATAATAAATTACCTTGTTTTTTAACTACGGAATCACGCTGAGTTATTAACTGTTTTGGTTATGAATTGTTAGCACAACGAACGTTTAAGTTATCTTATTTTTGTCTCTTGAATAGATATATCCGAACAGGAAATAAACAACATAATGCAAAACGTCTACGAAAAAGGTACTGTCAATAACAAATTGGGTATAAATAAAAGTGAGTAGAAATAGACCACTGTAGAGTAATATACTATAAAGTTTTCTGCTCTTAAATAGTTCGTTGAAAATAATATCTGGTAGAATACAAGGGAGCACGCAAATGCCAACAGGAATAAAAAAATATGAATGACTGATCACTGGCCATGGAATCATTAGAAATAAAATATAGCCAAATAAGAGTAGTTTATACTGAACACTATTGAATTCCTTTCCTAGGATAGTAACCTTATAGTCGTTCTCAATTTCAAATTTCACGACACGCTATTTTTATAATATTCAAAACTCTCTAAAATAATAGCATTAGGTACGATGCAGTTTACTTTAGGTTGCCCTATAGCCTTTAAAAGGACAAAATTGATATGACCGTGTTCGTTCTTTTTGTCATATTTTAAGAGTTCAATGATGGGCTCGTAATCTTCGGTACTTAGAACTACTGGGTCATAGATAGCGTTAATGGCTGTTGTAATGGCTTCTAAATCGTCCTGAGGAAAGTTTAACAATTTCATAGATATGAAACATTCCAAAATCATTCCAAGCGCAATCGCTTCACCATGTAATAATTCAGCTTTATGTTCTTCGCTCAGAAAATAGGATTCAATCGCATGGCCTAAGGTGTGACCGAAATTTAAGAATTTGCGTTCTGCAATCTCATTGGGATCTTTGGTCACAATATCTTTTTTGATTTGAACGGATTCATAAATCAAACGATCAAGGTCGTCGGTTGTAAGCTTTGATAAATCAGTCAATTGTTCAAAATAGTGTTTATCTGAAATGAGTCCGTGTTTTAACATTTCAGCTAGACCGGATTTCATTTGATTTTGAGGTAAGCTTGCTAAATAGGAGGTGTCGAAAATCACCATATCACCTGAACTAATTACACCAACTTGATTTTTAAGCGCACCCAAATCTACACCAGTTTTGCCACCTACAGATGCATCAACCATCGCTAAAAGAGAGGTAGGAATGTTGATGTAATTGATGCCACGTTTGAAGGTACAGGCCACGAAGCCACCTAAATCTGTAACGACACCACCACCAAGATTCAATAATAAGCTTTTGCGATCTGCACCAAGTTCAGAAAGGGCATTCCAAACACCAACACAGGTATCTATCGTTTTATGTGCTTCACCTGCTTCAATTTCAATGATTTCAATTGATAACGTTGTTTCTAATTGTGACATAAATTTTGACAGACAATATTGATGGGTATTACTGTCGACAAGTATGAAGATTTTCGAGAAATTATGATCTAAAATATAGGCGTTTAAGGCCTTATAGGCTTGTGTGTTAAAGTGTACAGTGTACGTTTTAGCTTGTATGGAATTCATGCATTTAAATAAAGTGGAAAATTAGGGACTTTTACTAAAAAAATCACAAGCGAATAATTATTTTTGTTACATATTTTTAACAAATGAATACAAAAACGCTTTTTGACAATACTGAAGTCGCCTTTGCTATAAAAAACGATTCTCAACTAGAGCGTGCTTATTTCCTGTTTAAGATGATATCTCATCAACCATTGGTTAGGATAGGTACGGCTGCAACAAATTTTGCCTTAAAGGCCAACTTACCTGTTGAAGGTTTGATTAGATCGACCGTGTTCGATCATTTTTGTGGTGGTGTCAATGAAGATGATTGCTTGCCTGTTATTGATAAAATGTTTACCAAGGGTGTGAGTTCTGTATTGGACTATTCTGTTGAGGGAAAAGAACAAGAAAGTACCTTTGATGAAGCTCGAGATAAAATATTAAAAATTATAAGGTTTGCAGACGAAAAAGAGGCCATGCCTATAGTTGTTTTTAAACCAACAGGATTTGGTAGGTTTTATTTATATCAGAAAAAAGGTGAAGGCAAGGAATTTACCGTTGCAGAGCAACAAGAGTGGGATCGTATCGTAGGTCGTTTTGATGCTGTTTGTAAGTTGGCTAAAGAAAAAGATGTTGAAGTTTTGATTGATGCTGAGGAAAGTTGGATGCAAGATGCTGCGGATGCGCTATGTGAGGATATGATGCGCAAATACAATAAAGACAAACCCATTGTTTATAATACCCTTCAAACATATCGCTGGGACCGTTTTGACTATTTGAAATCACTACACCAAAGAGCTAAGGATGCGCACTTTAAAATAGGAATGAAAATTGTGCGAGGTGCTTATATGGAAAAGGAGCGCGATAGAGCAGAGGATAAAGGGTATCAATCGCCTATCTGTGAAAATAAACAAGCGACTGATGAGAACTTTAATACCTGTATGACCTTTATGCTGAACCATTTAGATAGTATCTCTGTTTTTATTGGAACGCATAATGAACTTAGTTGCTATATCGCTATGGAGCTCATGGAAGAGATGGGTATTGACAAAAAAGATAACAACGTTTGGTTTGGTCAATTATATGGTATGAGTGACCATATCAGCTTTAACTTAGCTGCAGAAGGTTATAATGTGGCCAAATATGTGCCATTCGGCCCAGTAAAAGATGTGATGCCTTATCTTATCAGACGAGCAGAAGAAAACACGTCGGTTGCCGGACAAACAAGCCGTGAACTCAATTTACTAAAACAAGAAAAACAACGTAGAAAATTATAAAAAAAAATCCACGAAATTACTCGTGGATTTTTTAATGTATTAATTGCGTTTGAATTGATACCATTTACGTTTTCGAAGCGGATTATTGCCGTAGCCATAACCATAGCCATAACCTTTTCTTTTCGTAGAACCATTTAATAACGTGACCATGTTCGGTAATCGTTTCTCTTCATACATGGTTTGCGCAATATGTAATTGACGTTTGTCAATATTGTTAGCGCTTACCACATAAATAAAGATATCGGCATGCTCACTTATTAGAAGTGTGTCTGTGACGAGTCCAACGGCTGCAGTATCAACAATGATATAATCATATTTTTTCTTCACTTGTTCAAAAAGCAAGTTAACGCGGTCGCTCATTAGGAGTTCTGCTGGATTAGGAGGAATTGTCCCAGAAGGAATCACATCTAAAAATGGATTATCATTTGCAGGAATAATGACATCTTCGATCTTGAGGCTTTTATCTGAAATGAATTCAGTGAGTCCCTTTTTGGATTTAATATTTAAATAATCATTTACCCTAGGCACACGAATATCCGTTTCTATAAGTAGTACTTTCTTTTCAGAAAATGAAAAAGAGCATGCTAAATTGGTAGTTGTATGAGACTTACCTTCTTGAGCAGTGGTAGAAGTCACAAATATCGTTTTACAGGGCTTATCTGCATGTTGCAGCATGAAATTCACGTTTGTTCTGATGATTCTAAACGCCTCGGCCTTTGGAGAATAATCGACTTTTTTCACCAATTTCTCTTTCACATCAGATTTTGGAATGTCACCAATAAAAGGTGCTTTTATCAATCTCAGCACATCTTCTTTGGTATGTACTTTGGTGTCCATGACATCTTTGGCGTAGATATAAGAAACTGGTACAAAAAGCCCTAATAGTAGAGCCGCAAGATAGATAACACGTTTCTTTGGAGACACAGGATCATCATTGGTGTAAGCATAATCAATCACTTTAGCATTAGCCGTAGACATTCCTAAAGTGATGGCTGACTCTTCTCGTTTTTCTAGTAAATACAAGTACAAAGACTCCTTGATGTCTTGCTGACGTTTGATATCTCTAAACTGACGCTCTTTTCCAGGTGCAGAATAAATTTGTCCGCGAATGCGAGAATCTTCTCGGTTTAAGTTTCTTAAAGTAATCTCATTCGCAGATTTAATGTTTTGTAAACTTTGGTCTAGGTTCTTTTTTAAAGCATTGATCTGGTCATTTAATTTCACGACTGTCGGATTCTTTTCACTAGAATTTTTCAGTATCCGATCACGTTGAAGTACTAATTCATTATGACTTTTGGTGATTTGTGCCACATCGCTATCTGCAATGCCAATATCTGCAGGTAACAAATCTGTCTCTACGGTGTCATCATTCAAACGTTCGGTCATGAATTCTACCAATTGCAACTGATTACTCGTTTGGTTTATTTTAGCATCTGTTTGACGCTCACTTTCTAAGAAAATATTGGATTGAGCTGATAACGCTGTTAGACGATTATCCTTTTGAAGTTTTTCAGCGGTAAAATCGACCTGTTCCAATTCATTAGAAACCACGTTTAATCGATTTGTGATGAAATCAGAGGTTGTTTTAACAATCAATTCTTTGTCATTAATAACGTCTTGATTGTACTTTTCTATGAGTTTATCGAGAATCAATCGGGCTTTTTCTTTGATACTCTCTTTAAGTGACAGATTGATAACGTTTGAATTCTTGGTCGTACTTACCTTTATTTCTGAAAGGTAATGTTCCACAATAGAGTGGAGCGGTCTGATGCGAATTTCGATATAAGAACCTTCATCAGAACCATAAGTACCGATGTTAGGAGTCAGTACAAAATTACCGAATGGTGCTTCAACCTTATCTCCAAAACTGTGGAGGGTAGAATCGTCACTGTCGAAAGTTAAAAGCTTATTGGTATTTTTATTAGATAACTCAAATTGTTGGGTTGAGATAATCTTAATAAATAAGGACTTGTTAATGTTTTCCACCACAGAGTCACTCATAAAAAAATTAATATTTACGGGTGGTGTGGAATAGGTTTCTTCCTGTTTTACTTTTCCATTGACAAAATACGTGATATTCAACTTGAGGTCTCTCACCACATCCGAAATAATCGACCTTGATTTTATGACTTCAATTTCATCGGTCACATTAGGAAGATTGCTTGCAAAAACGCCATTTTGAAGATTCGATATTTCCGATAAGCTTCTCGAGTTTTCATCTTCCTTAAGTTTGATAGTGGCATTTGCTTGATACAAAAATGTGCTGTATCGGATCTTCAAAAAAGCAGCTGCCAATGCAATGAGTAAGCATACCAAAATGAGCTTCCACTTGGATAAGTAAAGTTCAACCACATTGATAATGTTCTCTTTATTTGTAAGTGATTTTTGAGACATAATGGAATTTTATCTATTTAATTTCGGACAATAAATATGGCTGCAATCGTAGAAAGGGTAGATATCGCTGCAATCAAAATGCCGTTGTTAGGATTATAAGATGATGTTCGGATTCTCGCTTTGTTTGGCTCTACATAAACAACGTCGTTCTGACTTAAATAATACACTGGAGAATTCACGACATTAATGGATGTTAAATCGAATTTGGCATATTTTTTCTTGCCATCCACTTCACGAATTAAAAAGATATTATCTCTTTTGCCATAGATGGTTAAATCACCTGCCAATCCGAGTGCTTCTGTTAGAGAAATACGTTCATCTTGAACCGTATAGGCTCCAGGTCTGTTCACTTCACCTAAAACCGTAATTGTAAAATTCACCAGACGAATATTCACGATAAATTCTTTGACATACTCTCCAATACGCTCTTTGAGCATATTTGTGGCTTCAACTCGTGTTAAACCAGCCATTTTAACTGTTCCTAAAACTGGGAATTCAATATTTCCTTTAGGATCTATTAAATAGGTTTGTCTAAGCACATTGGTTTGCGTTGTAACACCACCAGAGGTATCGTAGGCTACCAATGGCAAGTTAAAAGCAGCTACAGATTCGGCCACTTCAGCTGAAACGTCAATAGTTAAGATGTCATTGGGTTTGTATATGATTTCGTAATTGTTATCCAATTCACTTAAACTCTGATCTGCGATAGGCTCATCTTGGAAATAGACAAGATCTTTTCTTGAGGCACAAGAAGACAACATCACCAATGTCAATAATAGCATTGAAAGTTTAGAGAAATTTATAGGTGTAAGCATAATAAATTGATTGGGTTAAGTTTATTTTTTAGAATCCAGTACTTCGTACTTAGAATTGTTTGAGATATATTCTGGAATAATATCCTTGATTAAGGATACGATTTCAAGATTTTGTGATTTAGAATTCACCATACACAAATTTGAAATTTTATCACTTATGGTAAGGATATCGATAGATTTTGTTTTCGCTATCATGATTTTTTCATGATAGGTTGGTCTGGTATTTTCCCCGTCTGCTAATAATTCTTCATAAATTTTTTCTCCAGGTCGCAATCCGGTGATTTTTATGTCGATATCTTCTGGATACCTCAATCCTGACAAGATGATCATGTTTTTAGCCAAATCGTAAATTTTTACAGATTCGCCCATATCAAAAACGAAAATTTCACCACCATTACCCATTGTAGCAGCTTCTAATACAAGCTGACATGCTTCGGAAATGGTCATAAAATAACGCGTAATGTCTTTATGAGTCACTGTGAGCGGTCCGCCATTTTCGATTTGTCTTTTAAATAATGGTATCACCGAGCCATTAGATCCCAATACATTACCAAAACGCGTCGTAATGAATTTGGTATTACCTTTTCCTTGCAAGCAATTTACATAGAGTTCAGCAATTCTTTTTGTTGCACCCATGACATTTGTTGGGTTGACGGCTTTATCCGTTGAAATTAGAACAAATTTATTGACACCATGCTTTACAGACAAACTCGCCATGTGTCTTGTTCCGCCAATATTTACGCTCACCGCTTCATATGGATTGTTTTCCATAAGTGGTACATGCTTATACGCTGCTGCATGAAATACAATCTTAGGTTTGTGTAATTGGAACAATTGTTCCATTCGTCGGAAATCGCGAACATCGGCCACAATCGCTGTAAAGTTTTTTATGCCTTTTTGAACAAACTCTTGTTGTAAATCGTACAGCGGTGATTCGGCAGTATCTAAAAGGATGAGTTTCTTAAAATCATAATTGGCTGCTTTCCTGGCAATTTCACTACCAATGGAACCAGCTGCACCTGTAATTAAAATGATCTGATTTTCATATTCATCAATTAAAGCTGGATTTGTAATTGAAATAGGATCACGACCAAGAAGATCTTCAATATTAACTTCTTTGATTTGACCAACACTCAAATCACCATCTATCCAGTTTTGAACAGGTGGTACAATTTTTACCTTAAGACCTAATTCGAATAATTGTCCGGAAATTTGAAGTAACCGAGCAGATTCTATATTCTGTATGGAAATAATCACTTCTTCAACACCGTACTTATCTATAAATCTAGGCGTGATTTTGTCAAGACTATAAACGGTTAATGTGTTTATTTTTTTTCCAATTTTTCGCTCGTTATCATCAATAAAACCTATAATTTGATGATTACTCTTTGGATCATTTGTAATGGCATCATACGTGATCATGCCCGAATTACCTGCACCAAATATCAAAATACGTTTCACCGTTTTAAAATCCTGCATCAGCTTGTTATACATCGATTTGATAAAAAGCTTGAAACCAACTAAGAATAAGATATTTAATAGTAAATGGATGTATATGATGGATCCGGATATGTTGAAAATGCTCTCATAATTGAATCGTCTGCTAAAAAATGTGGATATAATGAGCGTTGTGGCTAGAATATTAACACCAATGATAATGTTGACGACATCCTTAAAACCAGTGAATCGCACCACGCCTTTGTGTGACCCAACCAATAAAAAACTTATGAGTGCTGCTAAAAAAACAAATGGTATTTGCTTAAACATCACTACAAAATCAAAATCCATTTGGAAATTGAAGCGTATGATATAAGCCGCAACGAAGGTCAATGCTACGATCATTAAATCGAAAAGCATCACCAACCATTTGGAGGCATATTTATGTGAAATATTTTGCAGTAGATCTTTAATCATGCTCTAAAATACGTTTTTATTGCAGATGTCACTCTATTTAATTCATTTTCAGTTAAGTTGGAACCACTAGGCAAACATAAGCCTTTTTCAAATAACTCATCAGAAACGCCATTGAGATAATGAGGTGCATCTTTAAAAACAGGCTGCTGATGCATCGGCTTCCAAAGTGGTCTAGTTTCAATGTTCAATGCTTCTAAACTCACTCTAATGCCTTCTCTAACAGCTTTCGAAGGTGTTAAGATACAAGTGAGCCAACGATTAGAAAAACAACCTTTTGGTTCGTCAATAAAAACAAGTTCATCGATATCTTTAAAACTACTTTTGTAATAGTCGTAATTTGCTCTTCTTTGAGATACACGTTCATCAAGAATTGTCATTTGCCCTCTACCAATTCCAGCTAAAACATTAGACAATCGATAATTATAACCAATATTTTCATGCAAATAAGCTGGATGTGGTTCTCTCGCTTGGGTAGCTAGATACACCGCTTTTTCCTTTATTTTAATATCATTTGTAACTAAGGCACCTCCTCCAGAAGTGGTGATAATTTTATTTCCGTTGAATGATAGTATAGCGATATCTCCAAACGTTCCGCAATGCGCTCCATTATAAGTACTTCCTAAAGATTCTGCACTATCTTCCAGAACCGGAATTCGGTAGGTATGAGCAATTTTTTGAATCTCATCAACTTTATAGGGCATGCCATATAAATGAACTGCAATAATAGCCTTAGGTTTTTTCCCTTTTTGTATCCGCTCTTTTATAGCAATTTCCAATTGTTCAGGGCACATGTTCCAAGTTTCAGTTTCACTGTCTACGAACACTGGAGTTGCACCTTGATAAACAATGGGATTTGCAGAAGCTGAAAATGTTTTACTCTGACAAATAACTTCGTCACCTTGAGTAACGCCCAACAAAACAAGGGCTAAATGAATAGCTGCTGTACCAGAACTTAAGGCAGCAACATGCGAATTTCCTTTGAGATATGATTGAATGTCATTTTCAAAACCAGTCACGTGTGGTCCCAATGGCGCAATCCAATTAGTCTCAAAAGCAGTATTAACGAACGATTGCTCTTTTCCGCACATATGCGGAGATGACAACCAAATTTTTGATTCCATAATCAATTTGTTAAGCAAGTTATACTATTCAATATTATTGTCTAGTGAGGGATTTGGGTTCGAATATACTATTCTTAATGAACAATTAATCATAATTTACTCAGGGTAAATATTAATATTAATACTTAGTCCTTCAAATTATAACGATAAATAGCAGGTTTTTACGATATATAATGAATTCTAGACCATATTACCATTATTTCTGTGTTTTTCAAACCATGATAAATACTTCGGATGGATGACTATTACTGCTATGACATGCATTTTATGGCGTGCTAAAGGTTTTAGTTGAATGTTTTGACTCAAAAACAGCTGAAAAAAAGTTTCAAAATCTTACATTTGCTGATAATCAAAACTTGTTTTTTCAATTGAGATTATGACTCAAAACCCTTTTACATCTTCAACATTTGAAAGCATTTGGTCGAAACATTTTAATCATAACAACGCGCTATTTACTTTTGATTTTATACAACAAGTAACATTTTTCAAAGATTCTAGATCAGGTGTTTACATTAATACTGGTAAAAATTTAACAAAAGGAATCAGTTATGAACTGAATTATGATGCTGAAGATTACAAAGGAAAGACGTTTTTAATATATGACGTACCCACCTACTTTAATGTAAAGGATTTCAATCCGCCAAAACATACAGGTCTAAAACTCAAAAAAATTTTTCAATATCAAGGGTTTTTAATGGATATCTCAGAGTACGCCTCTCATGAGGAATATATTAATACCCAGTTTAGTTCTAAGAATAGGAGAGAGTTTCGGTCTAATCAACGACGCTTAGAAACTTGTTTTGATGTTTCTTACGAATTTATTCATGAGGCGATTTCCAAAGAAAAATTTGATAAGGTTTTCCAGCAGTTTCATGATTTATTAATTGACCGTTTTGATGAAAAACAAACCAATTACCATCATTTAAGTCCGCAAAAATGGAATTATTACCATGAGTTGGTGTTCGAAATGCTGAAAGAGAAAAAAGCGTCTCTGCTCATCATTAGTCAATCAGATATTCCAATTGGTATCACGTTGAATTTTCATTCTGAAACGGTTCTCTTTGAGACGATTACAGTCTTTGACCCTGATTATTATAAGTTTAGTATTGGAAAAACATCCATCATAAAACTTTTAGAATGGTGTTTCGATAACAATTATAGAATCTCTGATTTTTCAAAAGGTGATTTTGACTACAAACATAAGTGGGCTAATACAATTTATAATTTTAATTATCACGTGCTTTATGACTCAAAATCTTTAATAGCGTGCTTTAGAGCACATGCTGTGATTGCTTATTATAAGTTAAAATTATTTTTAAGAAAAAAGCATGTCAATGAATTCTACAGAAAAATGAAATACTTATTGTCTGGACATGATCATCAGCATACAAGTCATGACAAGGTTGATTTTGATGTGACCTACATAAAAGAATTCGATGAAACCCTTTACGAATCAATTGATTATAAGGCGTCTGCTGATTATTTTTCACCAATGTATGTTTACACGTTTTTATTTGCCAATCCTGAACCTATCTCGAAAATCAAGGTTTTTAAACACAAGGAACAGCACACTTATATTATTTCAGGTAGTAAAAAATCGCAGCAAATTACGTTTAAGCCTTAGGTTTAATTTCTAGCATGCGATCACATTTTGAAAATAATAAACCTGATTTGTAATTATTGAATTGATCTACAGTATTTGTCTCACCTTTTAACCATTCAATGTAGATGGCTGCAGTATTAATTCCTGCTTCATGTGAGAAAGGATAACCTCCTCCAAATCTTGGGTTTAGCTCTAATACATAAAGTTCGTCATTGGCCACAAAAATATCACAATCCAGACTTCCAATATGTTTAAGATTTTCAGCAATTTGCTTGCCAATACGCTCAAACTTTTCATCAATAACCGACATGGCTTTGTCTGTTTCACCCGATCGCATATTTACTTTTTCTCTTACAAAAGTGCCATAATACCGACCTTCAAAATCATTGACGATATCCATTCCAAATTCTTTCCCATTCATTTTCTCTTGAATAAGAATCGCATTATCAAAATCTTGCGCACTGGCTGTATTTAAAATGGAACGTTTCAATTTTAACTGTTGAAGTTTGAAGACGAGTTCTAATTCATCAAGTGTTTCAGGGAAATCAATAGCAATAGACGCGCTTCCCCAACGCGGTTTAACCACTAAAGGAAAACTAAGATGCCCTTCAGCTAGAGCTTGCTTGACGGCATGAATAGAGGTGAAGGTCTTCGGTGTCTTGAGTCCAATAGCATTAATAAAATGAAAGGTTGCCATCTTATCAAAACCAATTTCAATAACTTTTTCACTGGAGATCAAGATTTGAGCACCAGTGGCTTCCAATGCTTTTTTATTTTTGGAAAGGATTGGCAGCTCTAGGTCATTCAATGAAATAACCGCAGAGATACGATGTTCAATAATAATTTTCTTGAGTTCATCTATATAATTATCACTATAAATGCTCGGAACTAAGATGGCGACATCGGCATCGACCATTGCTGGTGCTGTGAGATTCATGTCTGCAGCAAAAATTTTTCCTTGACCAGCTATGGCTTCCTTAAAATAATTAATGAGATAGTTGCGTCGTCCTGCACAAGTAAAGAGAATATTTATCGCCATTATTGTTTTTGCTTTGGTTCAGTTCCCGTAAAATCTGGAACAATATCATTTTCAACACTATAAATGCCATCTTTTTTAAGCACTTTATAGAGGGTTAAAAATAGGATTTTTAAATCTAATCCTAAGGATACATTATGAACATACCAAACATCATATTCAAATTTTTGTTCCCAACTAATCGCATTTCTACCGTTTACCTGAGCCCAGCCAGTAATTCCCGGTTTTATAAGATGTCGTTGTTTTTGGAAGTCATTGTACCTTGGTAAATATCTTATCAATAAAGGTCGAGGTCCAATCAAACTCATATCGCCTTTAATAACATTTAATAATTGTGGGATTTCATCCAATGAATATTTCCTCACAAAAATACCAGCTTTAGTCAGTCGCTCTGATGGTGGCAATAACGAGCCATTGGCATCGGTCTTGTCATTCATCGTTTTGAACTTGATGATTTTAAAGATACGTTCATTTTTGCCTGGTCTTTCCTGGTAAAAGAACGCTTTACCATGATTCTTGAAAAGCAGTACCAGCCAAGTCAACGTAAAAACTGGAAACAATAACAGAAAGCCAATACTTGCGGCTAAAATATCCAAAAAACGTTTTATATAGTTTTTGTAGAGTCCCATTATTCTAAACTTTTATAGTTTTTCAATAATTCATTCCAAACATATTCCTGCTGATAGCGCTCTACAATTCGAGATCTGGTATGTGCGATCATAGCTAAACGTTTCTCAGGTTGTTCTATCATGAAAGTCATAGCGTTTACTAAAGCATCAACACTTTTTACAGGAATAATTAATCCGTTCTTTTGATCTTCTATGATTTCATTACAGCCATTAATATTAGAGACGATACAAGGTAACTCCATACAGCTGGCTTGTAATACCACATTAGGAAAACCTTCTCTATAGCTAGGAAATGTTAGCACATCGGAAATGGCGACATAAGGTCTTATGTCTTTTTGCATACCAACGGCTAAAATTTGATCGTTAGACGCGATCCGTTCTTCTGTAATTGGCAACAACGGATCTAAATGATTCTCTCTTGGTCCAACCAAAATAAGTTTTGCTTGTTTGTATCTTTCTGAAAGCGTATTAAAAGCAGCTACAAGCTCATTGATACCTTTATCTCTTACAATGCGACCTATAAAAATAAAAACAACATCAGTTTCTGAAATGCCTAAGACCGTTTTTAAATTATGTCGCTTGTCTAAAGCGACTAAGTTTTTGTCGTAGTGTGAAGTATCAATGCCATTGGAGCTTCCTTTTCCTATAACTTTCAGTTTTGAAGCTTTGGTATAATTGTTTTCAATGATGATGTTTTGAAGTCCGAAGGAATTAGGTAAAATTTGTGTGGCACATGCATACGTAAAAGTTTCAACAGCATCCAATAGCTTTCTTTTAAAGCCAGTAGCTTCTAGCAACGGCAAGCCAGCAATGGTATGCAAGCGATGTGGTACTCTCGCAAGTTTGGCAGCCAGCATACCCACAGTTCCTGCTTTTGGTGTATGTGTATGAACTATAAAAGGTTGCTCTTTTTTAAAAAACTTATAGAGCCGATATGTCGCTTTTAAATCTTTTAAAGGTGTAATGGTTCGGGTCATTTCAACAACATGCGTCTGGATCCCTTCATTTTCTCTAACTTCTCTTAAAGCGTCACCTTCACTAGAAACACCAATCACTTCATAATGTGACTTCATAAAACGGTGCTGTCCTTTCAAGAGGGTTCTTAGAGAGGATGGAACAGTAGTGATACGAATGAGTTTTTTCATGACACTTCAAACATTAATAATCGCTTTGTTTCTCATTTGAAACAGCTCTATACAATTCCAAATGTTGTTGGTACACGGAATTGATATCAAAGATAGTTTTATTGTCGATATAAAGTTTTTCAGCTTTTGCCAGCGCTTGTTGATAATCAGTTAATACAGAAATCATTTCCTTATGAAAGGTGTCACAATCAGCTACATAGGCATTCGTAGTATTGAAAAAGTCAGGAATACTTCCTACGGGTGTCGTGATGATGGGCAATTTGGTTGCTGACGCTTCTATCAGTGAAATAGGCAGTCCTTCCCAAAGTGATGGCATAATCATACAATGCGCATTCATTAGTAGTTGCTTGACATCTTTCTGGAATCCTAGAAGTTTTATGTGTTTCTCGAGATGATGTTTTGTGATTTGCTGTTCCAGTTGCAAACGCATATCACCTTCACCGGCAACAAGAATTTCAAAATTGTCATGGCCATGAGCCAATAATTTTGTGGCAAGCGCTGTTAATATTAGTGGGTTTTTTTGTTCTTCGATACGACCCAAATACAAAAACTTAAACGTTTCGTTGACATTATACTGTCTTTCTTTGTCAAGCTTGAATTTATCAAAATCAACACCGTTCGCGATAACCTTAGTGTTTCTTAAATACCATTTTGAAGCCCGACTGCTAAAGTTGATATCTGCTTTTCGGAAAGGTTTTGTCAAGTATAATACAATTCTTCTGTAAAATTCCTCAACTAGAATATTGTGTAAGGTAAAAACAATGGGTGTCTTTTTATAGAATAGGCTATAGGTTAGACCAACTATTAACGCATGAAACATATGACAATGCATGACAACATCATCATAGCCAGCAAGTTTGCGTTTCAACGTTTTGATGCCTTTAAAAAATTGCTTTGGTGAATTGATTCCGAGAAAATGATATTCTAAATTATTTTCGGCAAACTTAAATTCTATTTGACGGTTATCGGTAATGGCAAAAATGATAGTTTTGATGGTGTCTTGCTGACTTTTTTTAGCCATCTCAAGAATCATATGTTCGGCACCACCACCACCTAAACCAATATTCACATGTACAATTGTCATAATGTCTTAGGAATTTGCAATTTCTAAAAATAAGGTTTCATATTTCTTGATAATGATTTGCTCATCGAACTTATCTGTAATAGATTTACTTATTTGTTGATGATCCCATTGCTTTTCATAGAGCGCTTCTTTCAGTCGTTGTAAATAATCCGCTTCACTGGTTGCAATAAATCCGTTGACACCATTTTGAATGATATCTTTCGTGCCGCCTGGTGCTTCAAAAGCTACAACGGGTGTGCCAATGGCACAACTCTCCATTACGGCATTGGGAAAACCTTCAACATAAGATCCTTGAATAAACACATCACTTTCACTTAAAAACTTTGCCACCTGTTTGGTGTGTTCAATATACGTGACTCTGTCCTTAAATCCTAAGGCATTAATTTGCGCCATAATAGCGTCATACTGATTTCCTTCACCAATGATGGTATAATGCCAATCGGTTTTAAGTTGCGCCAGTATATGCAATAACCGCTCATGACCTTTTTCTTTACTTAACCGACCAATGGTTATGAGTTTTTTGGTTTCTGAAGGTAACTCGGAAGCTGATTTGACCTTGGCCTTTATGGTTAATGGGTTGTTGATGATGTCAATACGATCATTAGGAATGCCATGATCTTTATGCATGTATTCTGCCATTTGTTGCGACTGACAAACAATTTTCTTTAAATGTTTTCGATAGCCTCTAAAGAGCCAAACAAAGCCAGTAATATGTGTGCTTCTGTTGTATAGTGACATGATACTATTTAAACTGGCTTCTCTACCAATAAACGCTGTTTTTCGAAGGAAAAAGGAGTAGAGTGCATGCAATTTGTTGACGTGTCCAATGGAACCCATCACAATATCTGGTTTGTGCTTTAAGAAATATAGAAACAACGGTCTCGCAACCAATAAAAGACGGTCTTTGTTGAAGTAATGCACATTCGCATTTGATACATCAAAATCGGTTGGCTCTGGTTTCGCTATAACTAGAAGTGTACAATCAAACAAATCTGCATTCATTTTTTGAGATAAAAACGACATAATTCTTTGTGCGCCTCCAGCGTTCAAGGCTGGTAGAACAAAGCATATTTTAATTTTTTTGTCAGGCATCTTAATGAAAGACTTTTCTTGATTGGTTTTGGATATCGATTTATTGCTTAGAGGGAGTTATTAAAAAATCGAGCTTCAAAAGTAAGTAAATTATGGTGAAAATCTGAAGCATCAATTAGTTATTGTAAATACGTTTATACCATTTCTGAAAACAGAAATACGTCCATACTTTGAAGGTGTTATCTTTTTTACCATCAACATGATCTTCCACTAATGTCGTAATTGTTGAACGATTAAAAATACCTTGTGAATTTAAAAAAGAAGGTTCGATATAACGCAAAAGTTCCTTTTTTAAACCTGCTCTCAGCCAATCACCAACAGGAACTCCAAAACCTTGTTTGGATTTCTCTAAAAAATTATCAGGAAAATCAGGTCGAAACGCTTCTTTCAAAATGTGTTTTTTACTCCAATTTTTAATAAGGTAATTTTCAGGTAAGCTCATGGTGAATTCAAAGAGTTCTCTATTTAAGAATGGCGCTCGACATTCCAAAGAATTCATCATACTCGTACGATCTACTTTGACGAGCATGTCGCCTTCCAAGCTGATATGTCTATCGATGGTTCTAAAGTCATTGAGTGTTTTTGGATGTGTTATGTTCGTTGCTTCCTTGTAATAATCAAAGACAGAATGCTGCTGAAAATCACTATTCAAGTACTGATTGAGATCATCATTTGGAAAGCCTAAAGAAATAATGCCCCAATAATAGCTGTCATCGTAACTAATGGTGTTGATGAGTTTATTGAGTTTGTATTTAATACCTCTATTATCATCCTTGCGTTTTAGTAAAGTATTGACAGCGCTATCAATTTGCTTATGTAAGAGTTTAGGAACCACTTTGGTGTATCTATTATTAAGTTTCCCTACGTAATACTTGTTGTAACCACCGAATACTTCATCGCCACCATCGCCTGTGAGAGCTACAGTGACATTGGATTTGGTTTTATGTGATACCAAATAGGTTGGGAGCGAGGAGGAGTCTGCAAATGGTTCATCGAAATTTAAGAGAATGTCGTCAATGTTGTTTGTTAAATCTGACTCATTGATGATAAATTCATGGTGATGACTATTTATTAATTTGGCGACCACCCGAGATTTATCTGTTTCGTCATAGGTTGCTTTTTCAAAACCAATAGAAAAAGTGTCAATTTTTGCATCTGTCATTTCTGAAAGACACAGGGACACGACTGAAGAATCGACACCACCTGAAAGGAAAGTTCCTAAGGCAACATCTGATATCGATCGACTTTCAACACTTTTAAAAACACGTTCTCTAACGCTCTTTTTAGCCTCGTTAAAAGACAACTTAGATTTAGGTATTGAATTATTTGTATCATGTATAGAATTGATGTTGAAACTTAAGGTTTCAAGATCATAAGTAATGAAGTTGTTGGCTTCCAGTTTATGGATGTTATCATAAATAGTGAAAGGTGCTGGAATGTAAGTAAGTTTAAAAAAGAGGTTGAGTCCTTGTTTTGAGATGTTGGGCTTGTGATCTAATTGCGACATGATGGATTTTAATTCAGAAGCCCAATAGAAGCCTTGATCATTTTCAGTATAATACAAGGGTTTTTCTCCGAAATAGTCTCTAGCAATAAACAGTTTTTTGATATTCGCATCGTAGATACTGAATGCAAACATACCATCCAAGTTCTTAAAAGCTTCAACTCCTTTTTGCTCATATAATTTAAGAATCACTTCCGTATCACTATGCGTATGAAAAGATACTCCAGCGTTCAATAATTGCTCTTTTAGAGTCGGAAAATTGTAGATCTCACCATTAAATACAATGACAATAGACTTGTCTTCCGAGTATATGGGTTGCTGGCCAGAACTTAAGTCAATAATGGATAAGCGTCTCATAGCCATGCCAACACCCAAATTGGTATCGGTTTCAGTAAAAATTCCAAATTCGTCCGGACCTCTATGAATAATTAGGTCATTCATTTGAGTCAATGACGCCTTTAATTGATCTTTATCTGAAGAGACTTTATTTAATATGCCATTAATTCCGCACATATGTTCTTATTTTTTATTTAATGCTTAGTCCTTTTCCTTGTGTGTTTAACCATTGTTTTAACACGATTAATTTCCAAATCAATGGATAACGGTTCCAAGTGCCATCCATATGCTGTTGTATCATAAATTTGACTTGCTCTATGTTGATATTAGGAATATTTTTTAAGCTTTCATCATCTAATTCACTTAACACATAGGCTTTCAAATCTTCCCTAAACCAAGTAGCAAAAGGAATGGCAAAACCAGCTTTTGGACGCTCAAAAATAGCTTTCGGAACATAATCATACAAGACGTCTTTTAAGATGCGCTTTTGATTGTTAGCCTTCATTTTAAAGTCTGTAGGCAAAGATCTTGCGAATTCAACGATTCTATAATCCATTAAAGGTGATCGGGCTTCCAATGAATAAGCCATTGTTGCACGATCAACTTTTGTATTGATATCATAATTGAGATAGGTTTTGATGTCAAAATCAGAAACACGCTCGTAAAGATTTTTGTAAGAGTGGTCCAAATATTTAGTATCACTCAGTGTTTTAAAATTTTCAGGTTCTTTTACATAATCCGTATTAATTCCAGTCATGACATTCACATAAGCTAAATTCCTATTCTTGGCTTTTAAAGCCTTTGAAACAATATTCAATTTATAGTTTGGAATCCGATTAAAAACGCTTGAAGCCAATGAACGTAATGGATAAGGTATATTATATATTTTACTGTGTTTTGTCACCCAATTGTAGCGTTCATAGCCCAGAAAACTTTCGTCTCCACCATCACCAGAAAGTGCCACTGTGACTTGCTCTTTTGTGTGTTTAGCCAACAACATGGATGGTATAGCTGATGAATCTGCGAATGGTTCATCATAAAAATGCGAGAAATTATCAATTAAATCGAGGCCTTCGTTATAATCACAATGAATCACATTATGGTCTGTTTGAAGGTGATCTGCGACTTGCTGGGCGTACGGACTTTCATCAAAACCCTCTTCATTGAATTTGACTGAAAATGTCTTAACCTTAGCATTTGAGCTTCTCGTTGCCATGGCTGCCACGACTGAAGAATCGATACCTCCGGACAAAAATACACCCACAGGCACATCAGCGAACAATCGTTTGGATACCGCATCCTGCAATAAGTCGTCGAGCTGCTCTTTGGCATTGCTATAGCTACCTTTAAATTGGTGTTCGCCTTTATAATCGATATCCCAATAGCATTTGATAGACATGTCGCCATTTTGGATATCAAAAGTAAAACAATGGCCTGCATGCAATTTTTTTACTTCATTAAATATTGAATAAGGGTCGGGAATATGTCCCCAAGTTAAATAATAACCTATGGCATCTTTTGAAATGGTGAGATGATCATTATTACGTTGGATGGATGACAATTGACTTGAAAACTCCAAGTGCTTGCCATTATGAGCATAATAAAACGGTTTTTGACCCAAACGGTCTCTTGCACCGAAAAGCGTCTGTTTTTTTTCATCATAAATAACAAAAGCAAACATCCCATTAAAATGATTGACACAATCGTCACCATATTCCAAATAAGCCGCACATAACACTTCAGTATCACTGGATGTTTTAAAGGAATATCCCAAGGCTATTAATCGTTCCTTGATAGCCATGAAGTTGTATACTTCACCATTGAAAACAATATGAATGTGTTCGTAGTAGGTAAATGGCTGATCAGAGCGTGGATCCAAATCTATAATGGCTAAGCGGTTGTGTCCGAAAGTTATTTGATGCTCATTTTTGCTGTATGTTTGCCAGCCCATCTTGTCAGGACCTCTGAAAGCAGTTCGTTTCAGTTTATCTTGAATTTGATCTTCGCTATAGGCTAATGTTGTTCCGTAGATTCCGCACATAAACTGGCTCTTTAAACGTTAGATTTGGATTGATTTAAACAGGAATGATATATTTTTAAATGCTCTTGAAACACATGTTCAATATCGAATATAGAGGCAATGTCTTCATAAAGTTTTTCTGATTTTTCAAGTGCCATATCTTGATGCTTTATAACCTCAGCCATCGCTTCGTCGAAAGACTCCAACTCACTTAAGTAAGCATTACTGTCATTGAGGTAATCTGGAATACTCCCTACAGGTGTTGCTATAATGGGTGTTTTAGCCGCTGCAGCTTCAATAATTACCACGGGAAGTCCTTCCCAGAGTGAGGGAAGCACTAGGCAATCGGCTTTTGCTAGAAATGGTTTGACATCGTTTTGAAATCCGTGAAGTTCAAAATAGGCTTCTAACTTATGGATTTTTATTTGGGCCTCAAGTTCATTTTTTAAAGGTCCGTCACCAACCACGTGAATCATAAAATGATCCATTTGTCTTTGTAGTAATTGTTGAGCTGCTTTAACCATTCTTAACGGACTTTTTTCCTGACTTAATCTGCCTAAAAATAGGAATTGAAAAACACCATTAGTTGTAATGGCTTCATTTTTATGGAAGTCAAAATCCTTAAAATTCACACCATTTGGAATACTAACGCTTTTGGATTTGTTGTACCATTTTTTACCTTTTTTACTAAAAATGATATCCACGTTGCGAAAAGGTTTGGTCAAGAATAACATCAATTTTTTGCCTTGACCTTCCACTTCATTAGAGTGCAAAGTAAAAATCAAAGGTGTTTTTCTGGAGCTTAGTTTGTATAAGCTTCCAAACAATGCCGCATGATATAAGTGACAATGGATGACAACATCTTCATATTGATTAACAATAGCCTTGAAGTTTTTAAGCGCTGTTAATAAGGATTTATTCTTAAAAGACGTCACACCTAACAAGTGATACTCAATACCTTGTTCCTTGAATCGGTTTTCGAGCGTCACTAAGGTGCTCGATAAAGAAACTACAATCGTTTTATGTGTGGTCATGCTTTGTTTCGCGAGCTGAAAAACCATTTGTTCTGCGCCACCTCCACCTAAAGTACTTGATATATGAATGATCGTCACGCTGTTGTATTTAAGAGTTCGGCTTCTTCGCTATCCTCATTTTCTTCTAAAACATCCGTATCCGAAATGTTCTCTGTGATACGAATGAATAACCATATAGAAATAAAGATGAGAAAAAAGTTATCGAAATAGTTATGAGTTGTCATCAATATAATAAGCAATGTCGTTGCCAACATGGGTTTATATTCTTCATCTTTATATAGAGGCGTACTTTTGAAAAGCATGTAAAGATAAATTCCAAGAAATATTAAAAAAGGAATAATTCCCGCTTCCCCAATAACCATGAGATACGCATTATGAACGCCTTGTTTATCTTCATCAATACCACTCAATTGTCTGTAACCATTCCCTAAAATAGGACGATCAAGAATGTCTTCATAATAGCGCGACCATGTTTTAGTTCTACTATCGTCCTGAATAACAGATATGCTGGATTTATTATTGTCGCTGAAAAGATTCTCCAAAGCGTTAAAGCGAACAGCATCTACCTTAAGTAAAGATCCCACGGTAAAAATAACAATGAGAGCTCCAACACCTAAACCGAAATTTAATGAATTCTTTCGATCAGAAATCACGGAAATAATACTTACTAATAACCATAGAATAATAAAGGTTCTGGAAAATGTCAGCAATCCGGCAAAGGTTATCAGAAACTGTCCTAAGAGCTTCAATTTATGAGGTTTGATTCTAAAACTTAAACAATAGGCAATAACGCAAACGAATCCGGCGCCATTAGGATCTAAGAAAAGTCCACTATAGCGACCAAATCCACCTTGAAAAAAGATGGCATGAATGAGTATACTAGAAGCTCCTAACATCAACAAAACAAATAATTCTTTTTTAGAAGTATCACGAGCTAATTCGGCTCCACATATCACAACAACTACATATTTGATAAGGTCATTTCTGAAAAACATCGGGTCACCAGCGAGATAGACCAAGCCACTAATCACAAAGTAGAGTACTCCTAAGAAGAGGAATGGCAATACAATCCCACGCTTTTTACTGAAAAAATAATATAAAATAAGCATGCCAATCATTAACAGGCTAAACTGACTACCAATGGCTTCATCGTAAGAGAAAAAACTTGGGATGCCCCAAAGTAGCAGAATGAGTGCCAAGTACTTTATTATTTTCATCGGACTTTTCTAATTAGACGTTTTGGAATGTATGCTAAGAACACTAGCAAACAAGCCATCAGTTTCAGTGGTTTTAGTCGAAGCGATTTATCAGAATAAAACAACCAAGACTTCACATAATTAAACGCTTGCGTTCGATAGTATTTGTATTTAAAAATGTCATTAGTCTTTACATCCTTTAACGCATAGTAGGCACTGTAGTAACCACCACGTGCAATTTGTTTTCTGGATTTTTTTGAAGTGATGAGACTGTTAGGTGATACATGCGCCTTTAAAAATACTTTATTGACACACAGAAAATCATACTTTTTATTAATTCGATTCCAGGTCTGGCTTTCTTCAACATGAGATTCTGAATCTGCATAGAGTGGATGCGCCTTTAGAATTTCGGTACGCCAAGATGTCCATTTGTCGCCTACCAATTCTTTTTTCATGTCTAACACACGCTCTTTAAAACCAACAATCCACTTGTCCTCTGGAAACACATCACCTTTAATTTGATCATCTTCATCCACCACAAGTGTCCAAACAGCCGCAATATTGTTTTTTGTCTGGTCAATTTCCTCCCAAATGGCTTTGATATCTTCAAGTGAGTTAGCGACAAATGTATCATCACTATCAGCAATAATGGTAATTTTGTCATGGCATTTCTCAAGACCAAAATTTACAGCTTTTGGTTTTCCTTGATTTTCTGACAGACAATAATAATCAATATCAAAATCAGAAGTTTCCTGTTTCCATGTTTCGATTAAGGATTGCGTATCATCGGTACTAGCATCATCAATAACGATCCAATTGAAGCCCTTATAGGTCTGCTGACATAAGGATTCATAGACACGATGAATCAAGTGGGCTCTATTATATGTTGGTGTTAGGATGTTAAACATACTGCTTTTTGAGGTAGTAAATATAAATATATAAAATAACACTATTTACTATGGAAACTAAAGAGGTTGCCAAGGCTAAACCATAGACACCATAATGTTTAATCAAGATGTAATTAAGAATAATATTTAACACAAGACTGATTACTGAGGTGATCACCATGAAGTTATTTTTGTTAATGGAAGTCAAGAAATGGTTCATCATCAATCCTGTGATATAGGATGGAATTTGAAGTAGGTACATTTGCTGAATTTGAGACACGATTTCCGTATCTGAACTCGTGAATTGATTGCGTTCAAAAAATAAACTGATAATTTGTGGTGAAAAAATAAATAGTATTACCGTTAGAGCGCAACTAAAAATAACCAGTTGTTTTAACATCGACTGTAATTTCACAAAGGCTTGTGCCTTATCTTCGATGGCATTTTTAGAGAAATACGGTAACATGACATTACCTACCGCTATGCCTACGATACCAATGGCGAAAGCGGGTATTTTTATCCCATAATTTAAAGCCGCAATAGAACCAATAACGAGTTGAGCTGAAAAGTACTGATCTACAAAAGGGTTGACACCAACTAATAAACTTGAGGATAGTTTGGCTGGTAATTGACCGAAAAGTGTTTTAACATCTGAAGACACAAAGTCAGGCTTGCTTATGTGAATGAGATTTCGTTGAATCGCAACTAACAGCACAAATAAAAATCCAAAAATGCTTCCTAAGAGCGTTCCGACGGCGAGTACGATATCACCTAATGCTTCTTTGAAGAACAACAAACACACGATAATGGTTATGGGTGTGAAAATCGAACTTAGTGACGAAAATCGGAATTCGCCATCAATTGTAAGTAATCCATTAATAATGGATGAGAGTCCCCAGAATAGAATACAGGGAGCGACAAAATAAAATTGCTTCTTAATTAAAGCATAATAGTGCTCTGTATGCCCTTGAAAAAACACTTCTAAATACACATCTGTAAAAAGAAAGGCAATTAAGAAGAAAAGCATGGCAACTCCAATCGTGACCAGAAAACTAGTACTTTGAAATCTCCCAATCATCAGCTTGTTAAGCTTCAGTGTACTTACATAATTAGGAATAAAGACACTTTTAAAAGAACCTAGAAAAACATTGTAGATTAAACTAGGTACGAGTATGGCAATGTAAAATGTATCTAAGAGTTCTGAGAGTCCAAACCTATCGGCAATGACCATTTCTTTTCCAAAACCAAGACCTTTCACTAACAACGTCAATAAACCAACAGTAACAATATTTGTAACCGTTGCATTATTGAGATGTTTCTTAATGAAGTTTAGTAATTGGGATTTGGGATTCAATAGCTACTATTTTATTAAAGATTATGTTTACCACTAGCGAAATTAAATTTTTTTTTAAATCTGTATTTACCAAAACAAATTGTTTAGATAAAGTGAGGATTAAAACGTATGAATGACCTTTTTAAGTCAGCTTTTTTTCATGTGTTCTGAAATTGACTACACCATTAACTATTGTTTTGTGTTTTCAATAATGTGTTAAGAATCATTTTGTCTGAGGCCACGTATTGTTGGTAATATTGATGATTCTGATGCATCATAGACTGCATCAAGTCTTTATTCTCAAATAATCGGACAATATTTTCTATAAGTTCTTCAGTATTACTAAAATCCAGAAAATTAGATGCTGTTTTAAATTCACCCGGTAATTCATACATCAGTGGTTCAGAAACAATCGCTCTCGAAGCAGCGACGTATTCTGCAAATTTCCATCCGATGGAATCATGTAAGCCAGTTGTTGCTACACAGACATTATGATCTTTAATAGCTTGTAAAAAACTTTTCTTATTGGTAATGGAATGTGGCACTAAGACATCTTTGGCTACAACATTTGAGTAATCGTCTATTTGTATCCCACCAGTGAAATTTTTACCAAATTCTTTTTGACACGCTCTTACAAAAGCCATTCTATCCGAGTTGATCTTTGCTCTTTGGGATTTCAATTGTTCTGATACTACATCATTTGGATTCCATAATCGACAAAGGAATAACACTTTGTTCGTAGAATTGATTCGAGGGCCAAATTCGAAAACAGAGGGTTTAAATACATTCTTTTTAATATGCTTTCGAATAAACGATTTTAATTGGTCTTTTAGAGGTAGTGGATAATTTCCTGAATAATCAAAAGAGTAATTGAGACCTAGTGGGTATATGTGTTTATTACTACTAAAAGCTTTCAACATCTTAGAATAGCTGCGCTTAAAATAGAAGTCGGCATGAAAATGATTCTTAAAATACTCAAGATTTGCTTCTAGTGTTCCATGCATCCAGTTGAGCCCGTCTAAGGTGTCATAAATAAGCGTGTGTTTATTATTCACTACAACTTTAATAACAGGTTTAGAATCATTTAATACAACAGGTTTTGATTTTAAAGTGATAATGCCTTGTTGTTTCAACTTGGTAAATCCATCATAAATTTGGTACAAATGAGGTGACGGACTGAATTCTACTTCACAAGTAAATAAAGGTTGATTCATTGTTACGGTAAATAGATGCGTTAATTTATAAACTTATAATTGAATATTGGGTTTTAATGTTTTAAAAAGTGTCTTTCACCATCTTTTTACTGATAATCACATGGATTTTGTAAGAATTATAGGCAAAAGTGTTAATGTTTTAGTTGATAACGTCTATATTTTCTTTTCGATCGTATATGCAAGTAAATAAATCGTCGATGTGTCATTATTCTTAGATATAATACATATTGTAAGATTTTATTTACTTTAAATTGCATTATAACGAATAATAAATACTTTAAACGTCTTTTTGACAAATATTATATAGATTGACCCATAATTAATTACAAGCCCCAAATATTAATAGCAAATGAAGTCCCCAAATTCACTATGCCTACGTTTAGGCAGTACAAACTATTTTGTGAAGAGAATAGTTTTTGTATTCGTACTGACTGTGTTGTCCCTCAACTCATTTTCTCAAACCAAAGCATTTCCCTCAATAAAAGGTGCTGGTAGCTACGTTACTGGTGGAAGAGGCGGTATTGTTGTAAAGGTAACTAATCTGAACAATTCTGGACCTGGAAGTTTACGAGCTGCGCTAATGATGACCGTTCCTCGAACGATTGTGTTTGAAGTAAGTGGTACCATCACATTGACATCTGCGATTGAACTAATACAAGAAAACTCAAACTTCACAGTTGCGGGTCAAACAGCACCTGAAGGCGGTATTACCATATCCAATCATTTGATTCAAATGGGTGGCGGTTACAACAGGCCTTCACAACCATGTAATAATGTGATTTGGCGTTATGTAAGATTTAGAAATGGTCGATACAACGGTCAGCCCGACGTAAGAGAGCATAACGGAATTATTTCAACTGGATGTGACGGACTTGTTTTTGATCATTGTAGTTTTAGTTTTTGTGACGACCAAGCCATTTCTATGGGAGGTGATTGGGGTGCATTAAGAGATATTACGATTCAAAATTGTGTGTTTTCTGAAAACGCTACAGCCGTAATTGTTGGGTTAAACAGTAACTATCCAACTGGTGATATGACCTCTATTAATAATTTATATGTGGATCAAGGACATAGAACACCGAATGCAGGAGGTACATTGCAATATGATATCATCAACAATGTCTACTTTAATTGGGGATCGCGACTTACTAATGCCAATGCAGGAAGCCCAGAAATTAATTTTATAGGAAACTACCTAAAACCAGGGGACTTTACTTTAAACGGTAGTGCTAATAAAGTTCAGAATATCACAGGTAACATTTACACAGCAAATAATTATCATTCTACATATTACACGACACCTCAAGTTGATGATCGTAATTTATGGCAAAATTTTTATACCAATGCTTGGTTATCAGACAGTCACTTTTCTTCTACGATACATCCACTACTTGAAAACCCTACTATTACAACGGCACAACAAGCTTACACCGATGTTTTATCAGATGTAGGTGCTAATAAATTTTTAAATCCAGATGGTTCTTATGGGAATTATCAAGATAGTTTTGATATTTTGAAGATTGGTAATGTTCAAAACAATATCAGTAGTGATCCGTTTAATAAGAATTGGACACTCCCAACTTTGCCTAATAATTCAAGACCTAGCAACTATGATTCTGATAATGATGGAATGGCCGATCTTTGGGAACTCAATACTTTTAATAGTCTTTCTAACGATGGAACGGTTGATACCGACGGAAATGGCTATCCTGATTTAGAAGATTTTTTGAATGGTGTTGATATCGCTTCAACTTCAGGTAGTCAAGTTTCCATTTCTGCGGATACTACAACTATTTGTGAAGGTCAGACAGTAACTTTAACGGCTTCTGGCGCTGATTCCTATGATTGGAGTCCCAATTCAGAAACAACAAGTAGTATTTCGGTATCTCCAACTGTGACTACTACCTATACGGTGACAGGAACTCACTCTGATGGAAGTACAACTCAGGATACGGTGACCATCACAGTTAATGAATTACCTATTGCAAATGCTGGTGAAGATGTTGAAACATGTATTGGAACTTCAGTGACATTAACAGCATCGGGAGGAACTTCTTATCAATGGAATACAGGAGAAACTTCTGCATCTATAACAGTGAATCCAACACAAACGACCACATATTCTGTTGAGGTAACACAAAATGGATGTGTAAGTACAGATGCTGTTTTGGTAACTGTTAATGATTTACCAATAGTTGACGCTGGAGAAGATCAAACTATTTTTATAGGTGAAAGTGTGACGCTTTCCGCAACTGGTGCAGATTCATATTTGTGGAGTACTGGTGAAACTACACAAACCATTACGGTTAACCCAATTTTAGATACTTCTTATTCTGTCACAGGCACTACCAATAGTTGTCAATCTTCTGATACCGTTACCGTTTTTTTGGTAGATGACAGTGTCGTTGCCAATGCTGGAGACGATACTGGGATTTGTAACGGAGAAAGCGTTATACTTACAGCATCTGGAGGAACAACTTATTTATGGAGTACTGGAGAAACAACACAGAATATTGAGGTCTCTCCAACAGAGACCACGACGTATACAGTAACCGCTTTTAGTGTTTCTGGTAATAATCAAGATCAAGATAGTGTCACCGTAACGGTGAATGCTATTCCACAAGCAGATGCAGGAACAGATGTTAGTATTTGTGCTGGTGAGACTGTTACTTTAACAGCTACTGGTGGATCGACGTACTTGTGGAGTAACGGTGAAACGTCACAATCTATTTCAGTAAGTCCATCAACTACTACAAATTATACCGTTGAGGTATCCGAAAACAACTGTTCATCCATAACTACAGTGGTCGTTTCGGTCAACGCCTTACCAAATACTAATGCAGGTCAAGACCAAACTATTTTGGTAGGAGAATCAACCACAATAACTGCGACAGGTGCAGATAGCTATTTGTGGACTACAGGGGAGACCACTGCAAGTATTACGGTGAGTCCAACAGGAACAACCACATACAGTGTTACTGGGTTCTCAAATGGCTGCGAATCTTCAGATGATGTGACAGTCACGGTAAACACAGAGAATGTCACTGCAGATGCAGGAACAGATGTTAGTATTTGTGCTGGTGAGACTGTTACTTTAACAGCTACTGGTGGATCGACGTACTTGTGGAGTA
>JAAEZI010000004.1:73721-134390 GCA_018222915.1 Algicola sp.
GCTGGTGAGACTGTTACTTTAACAGCTACTGGTGGATCGACGTACTTGTGGAGTACGGGAGACACCACTCCGAGTATTTCGGTAGCACCTTCAGTAACGACTACTTACACAGTAACAGTCTTTAATACCAATCAAACTGCATCAGACCAAGCAAGTGTTACAGTAACGGTAAATGCCCTTCCTAATACAGATGCAGGTCAAGATGTAACCATCACTGAAGGAGCATCAACCACATTAACTGCGACAGGAGCAGATAGCTATTTATGGAGTACAGGGGAGACCACTGCAAGTATTACGGTGAGTCCAACAGGAACAACCACATACAGTGTTACTGGGTTCTCAAATGGCTGTGAGTCTACAGACACTATTTTGGTAACTGTTGAGCCGTTCGAATTTACGGTAAGTGCAGGAGGAGATGTAGCTATTTGTCAAGGTTATGAGACAACTTTAACAGCGACCGAGGGTGATGCCTATTTATGGAGTACTGGCGAAACAACTCAAAGTATCACTGTGTCACCTTCTAATACACAGTCATACACTGTGACTGTTTTTCTTGATGAATATCAAGCAGAGGCAGATGTGACCGTAGCAGTTAATCCAAATCCAGATGTTGTCATTTTGAATGGAGATGAAGTCATGATTCTTGAAGGAGAATTTGTAACGCTTTCGGCTTCAGGTGCTAATTCATATGTATGGAACAATGGTGCGACACAGCCAAATATTGCCGTTAGTCCGATGGCAACCACCGTCTATGAAGTTACAGGTTTTATCAATAATTGTGAAGACACCAAATCGGTTGTAGTTAATGTTGTTGAAGCCGTACAAGCAGATGCTGGAGAGGACATGACAATTTGTACCGATGAAACTATTACATTAACCGCCAATGGTGGCGAATCGTATTTATGGAGTACTGGAGAAACTACTCAGAGTATTGAAGTATCGCCAAACGAGGATACCGAATATTCTGTGTTGGTTTATAATGCATTAGATAGCGATGAAGACACAGTGATGGTTTATGTAGAGAACTGTAGTATTGTTGAATTACCTGAAGAATCGCAAGCCTTTGAATTTATCGTTTATCAAGATCCGTTGAACGACTTAATTAAAGTAAAGATTAACGGATTAAATAATGTTAATGCAAGAGGAATCTCCATTTATGACTTGAATGGACGACAAATTTATACGGAGATGTTTAGTCCGTCCGAAGTGCAAACGCAATCACAAATGACTAGAACTATTAATGCTAGTGCTTATGCAAGAGGTGTTTATATGGTTCAACTCATCTATGATGACACTAAAATCACCAAGAAAATACCTATCCGATGAATACCCAATAAAACAATTTGAGTTTAAAAACCATTGCAGATGCAATGGTTTTTTATTTGAAAATAAAGGATTGAATAGTCGCTGTAGAATCACAATTTAAAACACGAAGCTCGACGGGTTTGTCATGAAGCTCGTTTTCGATGAGGTACATTTTGCAACCCTCAGATTTTGTATCGCTTTCAGAAAAGTTGACATCTCCTGTTTTAATTAAGTTGGAAATGGCAAGCGTATCCAAATTGTATGAAGCCATGGAAGCCTGAGCAGCTTCTGAATAAAAATGTTTTTTAATAGAAATATTCTTAATCGTTCTGGCATTTGGTCCATAGGAGCAAGACGTTTTTTTTCCACCCAAGAAAAAAGCGAGTAAAACAAGGCCAATAGAGAATCCTCCTAAATAATAGCCAACGCGGTGTATCAATTTCATTTGTGTTGTTTTAGCTAGAAAATTAACAAATTGACATCGCTAAAGTCAAGATCAAACCAATCGGCTACCGATTTATTTGTTAAAATTCCGTGGTAAAAGTACAACCCATTTTTCAATCCGCGATCAAATCGGATAGCATTTTCTATTCCGCCATCTTCAGCAATCTTTAAAAGGTAAGGTGTAAAAATATTACTTATGGAAACCGAAGCAGAACGCGAATACCTAGCAGGTATATTTGGCACACAATAGTGAACAACACCATTATATTCAAAAGTTGGTTTATCATGATTGGTGACTTCGCTCGTTTCAAAACAACCACCCATATCAATACTGACATCAATAACTACGGCACCTGTTTTCATCGTATTCACCATAGCTTCAGTCACGACAATAGGTGATCTGTTTTTTCCACGTACAGCGCCAATGGCAACATCACATCGTTTTAAGGCTTTAATAAGGTTTTTTGGTTGAAGGGTTGATGTGTGTAAAGTGCGGCCTAAGTTAGATTGAACACATCTTAATTTGGTGATTGAATTATCAAAAATCTTAACATTAGCACCCAATCCGAGAGCAGATCGCGCAGCAAATTCACCAACAGTTCCAGCACCAATGATGACCACTTCGGTAGGAGGAACACCACTAATATTTCCAAACATCAAACCATTGCCATTATTGACATTAGACAGTAATTCTGAAGCAATCAAAATAGATGCAGTTCCGGCGATTTCACTTAAAGATCGTACGGCAGGATAAGCACCATCATCATCTTTAATAAATTCAAAAGCTAAGGCAGTTACACGTTTTGAAGCTAAGGCTTCGAAGTATTTTTTACTTTGAGTCTTGAGTTGTAATGCTGAAATCAGCAAGGTTTGTGGGTTAATTTGTTTGATTTCATCCAATGAGGGTGGTTCAACTTTCAAAATAATAGGGCAGGAGAACACTTTTGATGTGTCTTTAGTAATCTCGGCACCTGCTTCACTATAGGTTTTGTCTTTGAAGTTAGCGCCTTCACCAGCACCTGATTCAATCATGACACGGTGTCCATTAGAGACTAAGGCAGATACAGCGTCAGGTGTTAAACAGACTCGTTTTTCTTGAAAATGGGTTTCCTTGGGAATGCCAATAAATAAATCCCCTTTTTTTTTGAAGATTTCAAGAGTTTCTTCTTGAGGTAATAATTGTGCTTTAGTAAAAGGCGATAGCGATTTGCTCATGGATGTAAAATTGGAAACTCAAATTACAAATAAAAATTCATTTTTTACAAAATTAGTTTTTATAACTATATTAGAGATAATTTTCTATATTGTTCGTATGTTAAAACAAATTACTTACAAAGATATTTTTATTGTCATACTGATTCTGGTACTGACGTTTGGGTATTTTTTAGATGAACAGATTTTTTTTAAAAATAACACAGATGACGTTAATTATTACAGCGTGGAAGGATTATTTTATTATTCTAAAATGAAATTTCTAATCATAGGGTTTACTGTAATCTGGTATTTTACCAATAACCACTGGTGGAGATCATCAATTTTAGTTGTTTTAACTATTGAATTAATGAAATTAATAAGTGTTTTTAATACTCAAAAAACAAATTTGGATGAAATCGAATTTGCATTAAGTTTACCAATAACAATCCCAATTATAGCATTAATAGTTTTTGTCTCAAATAAAATAAATGACTATTATTTACTAAATAATTTGCGTTCTGTTTTAGATGATGAAATTGATACAATCTTTTTTGAATTATTTAAAAACAAAAAAGAAGAAATTAACAAACTCGAAGAAAAAATAACTGCATTGAGGAAATCGAACAATACCAATGAAAAATCATTGAAATACTTAAAAGAACTAATTAAATTAAGAGATGAATTTTATGACATTTAGTTTATGAACTTTACAATATTTAGAAAAAACAATCATTATTTAAGAGATATTTTAATTATTACAATTTTAATATCGCTACCATTTTGTTTCTTCCTTTATAATTTAATTCCAACAGAATCAAAATATTGGTCACAAGGTGTATTTCAGTTAGATAAAGAAATAATAGAAAATTTAGATTTTTTTCTTTGGCTTTTTGCTGTTAAAGGTTTAACCTTATCAGTTCTATCAATTTGGTTTGTAACTTCAAATAATGTTTGGAAATATATTCTGATAATTCCAATCATGACAGAAATATATAAGATATGCGTTGTTTATAATTCGCTCCATTTTGGTTATAATAATATAGATTATTTTATTGTAGAAAGTTTTGTATACTCTATACCGTATATAGTTCTACTATATGTATTAAAAATAAAAATAGGGTTTAATGATATTTCTATGAAGTACCAACTTCCAATAAACGATGAAATTAATAATTATTTAGAGGGATTTTCTAACTATAAAATGAAAGGTATTAGGGAAGTCAAAAAAGAATTGGTTGATTTAAGAAATAAGGAAAAAAGTCTGGATAAAAAAACATATCTGATAAAGCTAATTAAATTGCGAGAAAGCCTGTCAATTAAATAATTATTTCTTTTTTTTTGCAGCTTCTATTTCGCTAAGTATTTCTTCCAATAAAGCTTTTTTATCTTCGGACCATTGAGCTTTTAACTTCTTATCTATATACATTTCAATTTCCTCTTCTGTTCTTGTTTTTTGCTCAACACCCTTTTCAACAAACATAGATCCTTTTCCAGTAATTAACCACACTAAATTTACTTGCGGGTATTCTTTTACAATACGTTCAATAACATCGCTTCCCACAGAGGCATTATTTTTTTGCATACGAAGAATGTATCCATTAGCGGTACCAATGGATATATCAAATTGCCTGGCACTCATATTTAAAGCGGAGACCAGCTGCATAATTCGATTTATGGTTTTACTCATTTTTAATAGGGAATTTCTAGAGTAATAAAATAGTCGTCTTCACAAATGTAATAGATTTTTGGTTTTAAGAGAGGGTGTTATGAATATTTTCTATTGCTTTAAGTAGAATTTTTTATTGATAACAAACGAAAATTATGATACCGTTAAAAAAACATCAAAAATATTGCTTTATTTTTCCCCATATACCCTTGGGCTTCATCATAAATTCATCTTCTAACTCTTGCATTGTCTTGTCAGCATTATTCAATTTGTTAAACATACGTGCCCTAATTAAATATATAGAAGGAATAACAATAGCCATTACAGGCAACATATATATGAAATTCATTTCATCAAAATATGATTGATCCTCATTGAACAATGAAAATATCTGATACAAGTACATAACAATTGGCACTAAGATAGCATGGTACCACCAATGTCTACAAGTAAAGAACCAAATAAAAAGTAAGAATAAAGGTACAGCCTTACCAGTTAGAATCCACATAACTAAATTTGCGTTACCCCAACCTTTACTGTCATATGTAAATAGGAAAGTGTTCCAGAATCTACTTTCTGGAACACTTTCATGTACTGAGAATAAATAAGGCGTAATAGCTAATAATATTGCTACAATACTACCTTGAATAAAGCTTTTCCTATAGGTTGGTTGGCTTTTTGAATTTTTTCTTATCAATTTGCGTAGTTGTTTGATCATCTAAATTGATTAAATCAGTTGCCTGAGCTGTAAACAACATTCCACCGAAAATAGCGATTGCTAGTACGTACTTTTTAGTCTTCATAATATAAGGGATTAAATTAATTAATTGTTCAAATATAAGAAGTGCCTATATTCTAATTAGTTAAACGGACTGTTAAAAACGGACCTTTCAATCACCTTATTGTTACGGTTTTTCCGTAAATACCAGCAATAACGTGGTGTTAAGCTGCCAATTTATTTTCTAAATTTTGTACTGCTCCATAGCGTTTTTCTGGGTTAATGTTCTATTTTGGCTCAATTTGAGGGTTCTTGAGGTTTGATCTTTGTAAGAAATATTAATAATTACGGCATCTTCTGGCATGAGACTCAAAGCACGATCAGGCCATTCTATAAACACCCAATGATCATCTTGAAAATAATCTTCAAAACCGAAATTCAAGGCTTCCTCTTCATCTTCTATTCGATAAAGATCAAAATGATATATGCTAGTGTCATCCGCTGAATATTCATTCACAATTGAAAAAGTGGGACTACTAACCACATCCGTGCTACCTAAGGCACGAACTAAGCTTTTGATGAGTGTCGTTTTGCCTACACCCATATCACCATTGAACAAAACCGTTTTAGATTCGCAATGCTCTAAAATCTGTTTTGCTACAGAACTTAGTTCTTCTATTTGAAAGGTCATTTCAATCATGGATGATTCGCATATTATCAGCAAAAACAATTTTTTGCCTATTTCAACAAGCAATGATACACAAAATTTATCAAAAAAACTAGAAAAAAGTGTATTTCATCGGATATTTATGCATTACATAGACTTTTACTTCGGATTCATGACAACAAATGGAATGATCATTTCTTCCAACGAAACGCCACCATGTTGATACGTATTTCTGTAATAACTCACGTAGTGATTGAAGTTATTTGGATACGCTAAAAAATAGTCTCCTTTTGCAAAAATGAATGAACTACTCATCGTCAAGGCTGGAAGTTTCACTTCTTTTGGATCCTTAACAGCTAAGACTTCTCTATCTTCATAAGTGAGACTTCTACCTGTTTTGTATCTTAAATTCAGACTGGTGTCACGATCGCCAATGACCTTTGACGGATTTTTAACATTGATAGTCCCATGGTCTGTCGTTAAAATAAGCTTAAATCCGAGATTCTGCGCCTGTTGAATCATTTCCAGTAACGGTGAGTTTTTAAACCAACTTACGGTTAGGGACCGATAGGCTTTGTCATTAGAGGCAAGCTCTTTAACAACATCCATTTCAGTTTTTGAATGTGACAACATATCAACAAAATTATAAACAATCACAGAGAGGTCATTGTCTTTAAGCGTTTTAAAGTTTTCTACTAATTTTTTACCAGCCTTTAAATTGGTGATTTTATGATATTCGGTTTTCAGGTTTTGCAATCCCAAGCGTTTCAATTGTGCATTTAAAAATTCTTCTTCATGTAAGTTTTTACCACCTTCATCGGTATCGTTCTTCCATAAATCTGGGTGTTTCTTTTCCATATCAAGAGGCATTAACCCAGAAAAAATCGCATTTCTTGCATATTGTGTGGCTGTTGGTAAAATGCTATAAAATGGTTCTTCTGAAGCCTTTTTGTAATAGTTATTTACTATGGGCTCAAAAGCTTTCCATTGATCATAACGTAAATTATCAATGACCACTAGTAATGTGGGTTGATCGTCACTTAATTCTGGAACAACCTTGTCTTTGAATAGTTGATGCGATAGGGTTGGAGCATCAGCATCAGATTCAAACCAAGACGCATAGTTAGATTCAATGAATTTCCCAAACTGGACGTTGGCTTCTGTTTTTTGAGATTCTAAAATCTCAGTCATTCCTACATCTTCAATATCTTCTAACTGTAATTCCCAATAAATAAGTTTCTGGTACAGATCACTCCATTCTTCAAATGAATTCACCATAGATAAATCCATGGCTATTTTTCTAAACTCTTGCTGATAGTTAGACGTGGTCTTTTCTGAAATTAACCGAGAATGGTCCAAATTCTTTTTTAAACTCAGTAAGATTTGATTAGGATTCACTGGCTTTATTAAATAATCAGCAATCTTGTTCCCAATGGCTTCTTCCATAATATACTCTTCCTCACTCTTTGTAATCATAACTACAGGAAGATTGGCTCGTTTTTCCTTGATTTCATTTAAGGTTTCAAGACCTGTTAGTCCTGGCATATTCTCATCTAGAAAGACGATATCGAAATTAGCATCATCAATAATTTCTAGGGCTTCCGTGCCACTTTGACAAGTGGTGACGTTATATTGTTTCTGCTCTAAAAAGATGATATGAGGTTTAAGTAGATCGATTTCGTCGTCAACCCAAAGAATATTTATAGTGTTCATGTATATTTGTTTAAAATTAATGTAAAAGCTATCGTTTGAAGACTAACAACAAACTTAAAATCTTTAACGACCCAATTTACGGATTTATTACGATTCCGAATTCTGAAATATTCGATTTAATCGAACATAAATTCTTTCAACGCTTGCGTAGGATTTCACAAATGGGTTTGTCTTATCTGGTATATCCTGGTGCGAATCACACCCGATTTCATCATGCCATCGGTTGTATGTATTTAATGCAGAAAGCTGTGAATGTGCTTCGTTTTAAAGGAGTTACCATTTCAAATGAAGAGGAGAAAGCGCTCTACATTGCAATTTTATTACATGATATTGGTCATGGACCATTTTCACATGCCATGGAACACAGTATTGTAAATGGCATATCTCATGAGGAAATTTCAATGTTATTTATGAAAAAACTCAATGAAGAATTTAACGGAAGTTTAACGCTTGCCATCCAAATTTTCGAAGGGAACTATCATAGGCCATTTCTATGTGAGCTCATTTCGAGTCAATTTGATATGGACAGAGCTGATTATTTGAAACGTGATAGTTTTTACACAGGTGTTGCTGAGGGTAATATCAATAGTGAACGTCTTATAACCATGTTGAATGTTGTGAATAACACCTTGGTTGTAGAAGAAAAAGGAATATATAGTGTTGAAAAATTTTTGGTAGCGAGACGTTTTATGTACTGGCAAGTATATTTACATAAAACAGGATTGGTAGCAGAACAATTGCTAACTAGAGTTCTCAAGCGCGCTAAAGAACTCACAAGTCAAGGTGTGCAACTTCAGTCGAGCGATGCCTTGTCTTATTTTCTGAAAAACGAGATTTCTGCAAAAAACTTTGATGAGAAGGTCTTGGAAACCTTTTCTCGATTGGATGATACTGATATCATTTCTGCTATGAAAGCATGGCAATACCATGATGATTTTATTTTGAGAAATCTTTGCGACATGCTCATCAATAGAGATCTCTTAAAAGTTAAAATTAAGAATAAACCTATAAAGCCAGCAACTTTAGACAAACATATCAACCGCTTGATGGAGCGTTATCCGATTTCAAAAAAAGACACCGAATATTTCGTGTTCATGGATGAAATATCTAATCAAGCATACCAATCAGATAAGCAAACTATCAAAATATTATTGAAAACAGGAAAGGTTGTAAACATGACCAAAGCATCTGATCTTTTTAGTATTAAAGCCTTGTCCAAACCGATTACAAAATATTATATCTGTTATCCTAAATAAACGTTAACACAATTTTTCATATTTTTGCGAGAATGAACTTTACAGCACAACAAATAGCTGGAATTTTAGAAGGTGATATCGTAGGTGATCCCGAGGTTGAAGTTTCTAAACTTTCGAAAATAGAAGAGGGAACAGAAGGCTCATTAACCTTCCTGGCTAATCCTAAGTATAAGTCATTTATTTATTCGACGAAGGCCTCTATTACCATAGTGAATAAATCGTTCGAACCTGAAAATGAAATTTCAACAACCTTGATCAAAGTAGAGGACGCTTACAAGTCGTTTTCCAAACTTTTGGAATACTACAATCAAGTAAAGTTGAATAAGCACGGAATCGAGCAACCTTCTTATATCTCTGAATCAGCCAATCTTGGAGATGATATTTACGTAGGTGCTTTTAGTTATATTGGTGATAACGTGGTGATTGGTAAAAATGTGAAGATTTTTCCAAGTTCTTATATTGGTGACAACGTCGTTATAGGTGATAATACCATTGTGTTTTCTGGAGCTAAAATATATTCCGAATGTCATATTGGAAATCATTGTGTCATTAATTCTGGAGCTATTATAGGTGCTGACGGATTTGGATTTGCACCTAATGAAAAAGGTGAATATACCAAGGTGCCTCAAACAGGTAATGTCATTATTGAGGATTTTGTAGATGTAGGTGCAGCGACTACTATTGATAGAGCAACATTGGGCTCTACAGTGATAAGACGCGGCGTGAAACTGGACAATCAAATTCAGATTGCACACAACGTAGAGATTGGAAAAAACACGGTGATTGCTGCTCAAACTGGAATTGCAGGTTCTACTAAAATTGGTGAAAATTGCCAAATTGGCGGACAAGTAGGAATTGTTGGACATATCACTATTGGTAATAATGTCAAGATTCAGGCACAATCTGGAATAGGGCGTAATGTGAAGGATAATGAAGTCCTACAAGGATCTCCAGCCCTAAATTATGGTGACTTTAATAAATCATATGTATACTTTAAAAATTTACCCAAGATTGTAAAGGGTATTAATGATATAGAAAAAAAAGTAAATGGCAATAATTAAAACAGACGTTAAGCAAAGAACAATAGAGAAGAAAGTTTCTCTTACAGGCGTTGGATTGCATACAGGAAAAAATGTGACACTTACCTTTTGTCCTGCTCCTGTAAATAATGGTTTTTCCTTCAGACGAATTGATCTTGAAGGCTCACCAGTTATTGAAGCCGATGCCAATTATGTGACCAATACCCAAAGAGGTACTTGTTTAGAAAAAAATGGTGTGACTATTCAAACTTCGGAGCATGTGCTTGCGGCTTTAGTTGGATTGGATATTGACAACGCTATCATAGAACTCGATGCTTCTGAACCTCCAATAATGGATGGTTCTTCTAAATTTTTTGTGGAGGCGCTCGAGACAGCCGGAATTACGGAACAAGACGATTTTAGAGAAGAATATGTCGTTTCCGATGTCATTTCTTATTCGGATGAAGAGTCAGGCAGTGAAATATTGGTAATGCCAGCTAAGGAGTATCAAGTCACAACAATGGTCGATTTCGGTACCAAAGTATTGGGTACTCAAAATGCGACATTAAATAGTATCACTGATTTTAAAACCGATATTTCAGACTCAAGAACCTTTAGTTTTCTTCATGAGTTGGAAATGCTACTTGAGAATGGTTTGATAAAAGGTGGTGATTTAAATAACGCCATTGTTTATGTGGATAAAGAATTATCACCAGAAACTATGGATAAATTACGAATTGCTTTTAATAAAGATTCTATAGCCGTAAAACCTAATGGCATTCTAGACAACTTAACATTACACCATCCTAATGAGGCGGCTCGTCATAAGTTATTGGATGTTGTAGGTGATTTGGCATTAGTTGGGACAAGAATTAAAGGAAAAGTAATTGCAAATAAACCTGGACACTTTGTCAATACACAATTTGCAAAGAAAATTTCGAAGGTTATTAAAAATGAGCGACGCAATAATGTCCCTCAAATAGATTTGAATCAGGAACCTTTGATGAACGTCAATCAAATCATGGATATGCTGCCGCACAGACAGCCATTTTTATTGATAGATAAAATATTTGAATTGTCTGAATCACATGTTATTGGTGTTAAGAATGTGACCATGAACGAAGAGTTCTTTAAAGGACATTTCCCAGGAGCACCAGTGATGCCAGGAGTTCTTATTGTTGAGGCCATGGCGCAAACGGGTGGTATTTTAGTTTTGAGTACCGTTCCTGATCCGGAAAATTACTTGACTTTTTTTATGAAAATAGATAAAGTAAAATTCAAACAAAAAGTAGTGCCAGGTGATACCCTTATTTTTAAGTGTGACCTCATAACACCTATACGTCGCGGCATTTGCCATATGCAAGGCTATGCTTATGCCAATGGTAAGCTTTGTGCTGAAGCGGAATTAATGGCGCAAATTTCAAAAGTTAAATAAGATGAACCAACCACTAGCATATGTACATCCTGGAGCAAAAATTGCTAAGAATGTCGTAATAGAACCTTTTACAACCATCAATAGTAATGTCACCATTGGTGAAGGCACCTGGATTGGGAGTAATGTGACCATCATGGAAGGTGCTAGAATCGGAAAGAATTGTAATATTTTTCCTGGTTCGGTTATTTCAGCAGTACCTCAAGATTTAAAGTATAATGATGAAGATACATTAACCATTATTGGTGATAATGTTACCATCAGAGAATGTGTGACCATTAATAGAGGGACAACCGATCGTATGAAAACAGTGATTGGTGATAACTGCTTGATTATGGCGTACTGTCATGTCGCTCACGATTGTGTTGTAGGGAATAATTGCATCTTTTCAAATAACAGTACCTTAGCTGGTCATATAACTGTTGGAGATTATGTGGTATTGGCAGGAATGACAGCTGTTCATCAATTCTGCTCCATTGGTAATCACGCCTTCGTTACAGGTGGTTCTTTGGTTAGAAAAGATGTGCCACCGTATGTGAAAGCCGCTCGAGAGCCATTATCGTATGTTGGAATCAATTCTGTCGGTTTGCGTAGACGTGGTTTTTCTACTGAAAAAATCAGAGAAATTCAAGATATTTATCGCATACTTTATCAAAAAAATTATAATAATTCTCAGGCTTCTGACCTTATTGAAGCTGAAATGGAAGCAACACCCGAACGTGATGAAATCTTACAATTCATCAAGAACTCACATCGAGGCATCATGAAAGGGTATTTCAAATCAAATTAAAACAGACTAATTAAATTATGGCAAGTACTTCAGATATAAGAAATGGATTATGCATCAGATATAATCATGATATCTATAAAATTATAGAGTTTTTACACGTAAAACCTGGAAAAGGTCCTGCATTTGTAAGAACCAAATTAAAAAGTGTAACCACAGGAAAGGTCATTGACAACACGTTTTCCGCGGGACATAAAATTGACGACGTGAGAGTCGAGACCCATAAATTTCAGTATTTATACAACGATGGGGAGTTTTATCATTTTATGAACGAAGCGGATTACACACAAATTAGATTGTTAGAAGCAGCCTTGGATAGACCAGATTTAATGAAAGAAGGGGAAGTGGTAACCGTACTTATCAATACGGAAGATAATCTACCGTTATCTGTGGAAATGCCAGCCAGTGTGATTTTAGAAGTAACTCATACTGAACCAGGTGTGAAAGGCAATACCGCAACGAACGCTACAAAACCAGCAACCGTTGAAACCGGAGCAGAGGTGAATGTGCCGCTATTTATCAATGAAGGTGATAAGATTAAGATTGAAACCGAAAAAGGAACCTATAAAGAGCGTGTTAAGGAATAATCATGAAGTTTCCTAGTCCCTACACCTTAAAAGACATCGCCGAACTTATCGACGTGGATTACGTTGGTGCTGATGATTTTCCAGTTCTTGGCATGAATGAAATTCATGTGGTTGAACCAGGTGATATTGTTTTTGTAGATCATCCAAAATATTATGATAAAGCGTTGCAATCAGACGCAACCATTGTACTCATTAATAAACAAGTGGCATGTCCCGAAGGAAAAGCGCTTTTGATTAGCGATGATCCTTTTAGAGATTTCAATAAACTAACACAGCATTTTAAGCCATTTAAAGCTTCTAATGTGGCTATTTCCCCTTCAGCTAAAATTGGAGAGGGTACCATTTTACAACCCAATTGTTTTATTGGTAACAATGTGAGCATTGGTAAACACTGTGTAATCCATTCAAATGTCAGTATATATGATGATACCGTCATCGGTGATCACGTAACAATTCATTCTGGAACGGTCCTAGGTGCCAGTGCTTTCTACTATAAAAATAGACCTGAAGGATTTGATCAATTACGTTCTGGCGGACGTGTGGTTATTGAGGATCATGTGGATATTGGTGCGCTGTGTACTATAGATCGAGGGGTGACTGGAGACACGACTATTGGAGAAGGTTCTAAATTGGATAATCAAATTCAAATAGGTCACGATACCATTGTAGGTAAGAAGTGTTTGATCGCCTCACAAACTGGGATTGCTGGCTGTGTCGTAGTTGAAGATGAAGTGACACTTTGGGGACAAGTGGGTGTTAAAAGCGGCATTACTATCGCCAAAGGAACTGTGATTTATGCACAATCTGGTTTAGGCGAAACTACAACTCCTAATAGTACTTACTTTGGTTCGCCAGCGACCGACGCTAGAGAAAAATTTAAGGAAATGGCCTATATCAGACAACTTCCAGAATTAATAAAGCAACTAAAAAAGAAATAAATGTCTGCAAAAGAACTTGTTAAGAAATTTTATGATTTAGACTTGGCCAAAGCTGACAATGCCATCGATTTTTTTCATGAAGATTGTCAATTGCTATGGAATAGTAGTAACGGGTTTACCGCGTTGGATTTCGAGGGCATTCAATCTATGTTAAATGGTTTGAAAAAAGCATTTCATTCCTTCAATTATCGCATAAGCCATTTATTAGAAGATGGTAATATGGTCACAGCACGATACACTATTTATGTGACACCGATTGAACGCCCTGAAAAGGAAGATCCTTTGGCGCATTTCATTTCTATATGGGAGGTCAAGGATGGTAAACTCTATAGAGGACATGAGATAAGTCAGTTGGCAGATGATAGTTCTAAGAGCTTAAATTCTTATGCTGAAATAAAAGTTTAAAAACTTTTAAAAATCATATTCAAAAACTTATTTTTGCAAAGCAAATTTTGCAGTCAAAAACGATACATAAATTAAATAAAACAAACACAAATGAGCGTTTTAGTAAATAAAGATTCAAAAATAATTGTTCAAGGATTTACAGGAAGTGAAGGGACTTTTCACGCTGGTCAAATGATTGAATACGGTACCAATGTTGTGGGAGGTGTAACACCAGGAAAAGGCGGACAAACGCATTTAGACAAGCCTGTTTTCAATACTGTAGCAGAAGCCGTCAAGGAAGTTGGAGCAGACACGACTATTATTTTTGTACCACCTGCATTTGCTGCAGACGCTATTATGGAAGCTGCTGATGCTGGGATTAAGGTGATTATTACTATTACTGAAGGTATTCCTGTAGCAGATATGATAAAAGCTTCTGACTATATAAAAGGAAGAGATTGTAGATTAGTTGGACCAAATTGTCCTGGTGTGATAACACCTGGAGAAGCAAAAGTAGGTATTATGCCTGGTTTCGTTTTTAAGAAAGGAAAAGTAGGAATTGTTTCTAAATCAGGAACCTTAACTTACGAAGCAGCTGATCAAGTAGTTAAACAAGGTTTAGGTATCACGACAGCTATCGGTATTGGTGGTGATCCAATTATTGGTACAACAACGAAAGAAGCCGTTGAATTATTAATCAATGATCCAGAAACAGAATGCGTGGTGATGATCGGTGAGATTGGTGGTCAATTGGAAGCTGATGCGGCTAAATGGTATCAAAATAGTGGAAGTAAAAAACCTGTGGTAGGATTTATCGCTGGTGAAACTGCTCCTGCAGGAAGAACAATGGGTCACGCTGGTGCAATTGTTGGAGGTAGTGATGATACGGCTCAAGCTAAAAAAGCCATTATGAGAGAATGTGGGATTCACGTGGTGAATTCACCCGCAGAAATAGGTAAAAAAGTGGCCGAAGTTATTGGTTAATTTTTAGATATATCATGTCAAAAGCAGCCCATTGGCTGCTTTTTTTGTTTGAAAGGGTCAATCTTTTTTGATAATGAGCAAAGATGTATCCAAGTATTTAGTTTTATTGAAGTATCCAAAAAACAATAATTTTAAAATTTATACAAGATGAAACTTTTTATAACCCTATGCCTGACACTTTCTTTCGTCATGGGTAATGCTCAAGATCCGATGCTTCAAAATAATGATGAGAGCCTCGAGGATATAGCCTTACGTATTACAAGATATTATAACGATGAACTCGCTTTAACTCAAAAACAATTTATGCTCTTTCAAAAGAAAGTTGAAGAATACTTAATCAGACGGGAAAAAATTGAGAAAACCTTAGAAGGAAAAGAAAAATTAAATGCCTTGTTTAATATGCAACAAGTTGAAACGCGAGAAATGAATGATATTCTTACACAACCACAAATGGATATGTATCGCAAAGTAAAACCTAAAATCCAACCTTTGGATAAAGTTGAATAGCACTAACAAAATAACGCTAACTCTGTTAAAAACCTCACAACAATTTGTGAGGTTTTTATATGTTGTGCAACTTGTAATTGGTATATTTGAATACCAACTATTTTAATTAATAAATATTAAAAAATGAAATTATTAGAAGGAAAAACAGCAATTATTACTGGTGCGAGCAGAGGTATTGGTAAAGGTATTGCTGAAGTTTTTGCACAACATGGTGCTAACGTTGCGTTTACATACAGCTCATCTGTGGAAGCTGCCAATGCTTTGGAAAAGGAATTGAACTATTTAGGCGTTAAAGCCAAAGGTTATCAAAGTAATGCCGCGAGTTTTGAAGAAGCTCAAAAGCTTGCAGAAGATGTGTTAGAAACATTTGGGAGTATCGATATTTTAGTGAACAATGCAGGTATTACAAAAGACAACCTTCTAATGCGAATGGGTGAGGAGGATTTCGATAAGGTCATTGAAGTCAATCTTAAATCTGTGTTTAATATGACGAAAGCGGTTCAAAGAACCATGTTGAAACAACGCAAAGGTTCTATTATAAATATGAGTTCTGTTGTAGGTGTTAAAGGAAATGCTGGACAAACAAATTATGCAGCCTCAAAGGCAGGAATCATTGGTTTTTCAAAATCAGTAGCGCTTGAATTAGGCTCTAGAAACATAAGAAGTAATGTGATTGCACCAGGTTTTATTGAAGCTGAAATGACAGCCATATTAGATGAAGAAACTGTGAAAGGATGGCGAAATGCTATTCCATTAAAGCGAGGAGGATCTCCTGAAGATATTGCCAACGCTTGTGTTTTCTTGGCTAGTGATATGTCGGCTTATGTCACCGGACAAACCTTAAATGTTGATGGCGGAATGCTAACTTAAATTAAAAACGTGAAAAAATCACTTATAATTACGATTGTATGCCTGCTAGCAATCAATTTAGGACGCGCTCAAGATTGGTCTAAGTATAAATCGGAAGATTTAGCTTTTTTGGCCTACTTCCCTCAGGAACCTACAAGAACGGTTCAACAGGTTGAGACGGTTGTAGGGACTTTAGATATGCATATGGTTATGTATACTCCGACGGTTGAAGATGCCAATGCGGTGTATTCAATCATTAAGTCGGATTATCCTGAATCACAATTTGAGAATGCAGATGATAGTTATAATAGTTCTGTGTTAGATGGTGCAGTTAACGGTGCTGTGAATAATGTGAACGGTAAATTAGTCTTTGATAATAAAATTAGCTTAAATGGTTTTCCTGGCAGAAGCGTCAAGATTGAAATGGAAGGTGGATTCATTTATATTAGAGCCTATTTAGTCCAAAATACCATGTATATATCGCAGGTTATATGTTATACTGATAAAGATAATAACGATAGCATTGCACGTTTTTTAAATTCATTTGACATCATTAAAGTAAAATAAGGCCAAGTGCAAAATAGCACACTGTTATATATCATATTATCTGGAATCATAGCGCTAGTATTAGCGCTTTTTCAGTATGGTTATCAATCAAAACTGAAAGGCATAAGACAATGGGTGTTGTCAGGATTGCGATTTGTTAGCTATTTTTCAATCTTTTTGCTGCTAATCAATCCGAAATTTGATAAGGTCACTTACTATAATGAAAAACCAAATCTTGTTGTAGCGGTTGATAATTCTGAATCGGTGACGTATTTGAACCAAACGGATAATGTTAAGAGTCTTATCAATAGTCTCAAAGAAAATGAAGCCTTGAACGCTCATTTCAATGTTGAATTTTACCGTTTCGGAAAGGATTTTCAACAATCAGATTCTCTAGCATTTGCTGATAGTCAGTCTAATTTATCACTAGTTTTTGAACGATTGTCAGAGGTGTATAATAATTCCGTGTCACCTACAGTGCTCATTTCCGATGGTAATCAAACTTATGGTAATGACTACGTATATGCCACAAGACGCTTCAAGCAAGCGGTTTTTCCTGTCGTTTTGGGTGATACCACCACATTTACAGATATCAAAATTCAACAATTAAATGTGAATCGTTATGCCTATCTAAAAAACAGATTTCCACTGGAAATTATGATGACATACAATGGTAATAAAACGGTTAATACCGAGTTACAATTGGGAATAGGGAATTCGGTGGTTTATTCGCAACCCATCACATTTAGCAAAAGTCAAACATCTCAAATTGTCAACGTCACCTTACCTGCAAATAATGTTGGTGTTATGAGTTATAAGGCTCAGGTGTTACCGCTTGAAAACGAGAAAAACACCATTAATAACGTCAAGAATTTCGCGGTTGAAGTCATCGATCAAAAAACCAATGTGGCCATTGTTTCAGACATACTGCACCCAGATTTAGGAGCATTGAAAAAGTCTATCGAGAGTAACGAACAGCGCAATGCGGAGATTTTAAGCGTTTCAGACTATCTCAAAAAATCTGCAGATTTTCAATTAGTGATCGTGTATCAGCCAACGAATAATTTCAGAGCCTTATTTAATGAGATGAACCGACTTAAACAGAACAAAATTATCATTGCTGGACCTAAAACAAATTGGACCTTACTCAATCAACTTCAAGAGTATTATAATCAGGAACTTACTTACCAAACTGAAGATTTTCAACCAACGCTCAATCAAAACTATTCAACGTTTATAGTCGACGATCTTAATTTTAGTGAATTTCCACCTCTCAAAGGCGAATTTGGAGAAGTGTCTTTTACGTTACCTTATGAAACCATTCTCTTTAAGACGGTTAGCGGAACTGAATTAGAGTCACCTTTAATGGCCACTTTTGAAATCAATGATAAGAGAGAGGCTCTGATATTAGGAGAAGGTATTTGGAAATGGCGCGCTCAAGCGTTTAGGGACGAAGGTTCGTTTAACACCTTCGATAATTTTATTGGTAAAATAGTACAATATCTAAGTACAAATAAACGTCGTTCACGATTAAACGTGGATTATGAGTCTTTTTATAATGGCAATGACAATGTTCGAATTACCGCACAGTTTTTTAATAAAAATTATGAGTTTGACGATAATGCCACATTGAACATCGTGTTGAAAAATAAAGAAAATGCTCAACAGATATCATTCCCATTCATACTGAAAAACACGAACTATGAAGTTGATTTAAGTGGGTTAGAGCCTGGAGATTATAGTTTTACCGTCTCTGCATCGAACGAAAATATTTCCAAATCTGGAAGTATCAAAATTTTGGATTATAATGTCGAGCAACAATTTCTAAATGCTAATGTAGATAAATTGCAGAGTTTAGCATCGGATAGTGGAGGTGCTTCCTACTTTATAAACAATACAGATGCGTTGATTAATGACCTTATAAATGATAATCGTTTTGCAACCATACAAAAAAGCACTAAAAAAGTTGTACCTTTAATCGATTGGAAATATCTTCTCGCACTTATCGCCTTGAGTCTTGCCGCGGAATGGTTTATTAGAAAATACAACGGATTAATATAAAATAAAACTATGGAAAAATTACCTAAAATAGCATTACCATTTATCGTATTTGCTGTTATCGTATTAATATTATTAGTAAAATCGTCTGTCACTATAGACTCAGGTCATGCTGGTGTACTGCATGAGACGTTGGGCAATGGTGTAGATCCTGACAAAGAACCTTTAGGGCCTGGATTTCATATTATCGCACCTTGGAATCGTGTAATTGATTATGAAACACGTCAGATGGAAGTTCCTGAGAAAATGTCGGTACTATCATCAAATGGTCTCGATATTAAATTAGACGCTTCGGTTTTATACATACCAGATTATAAAAACTTAGGTCGTTTACACAACGAAAAAGGGGAACAGTATTTGAATCGTGTGCTGCAACCTGCTATAAGAAGTGCAGCAAGAAGTGTTGTGGGACGGTATACACCTGAACAATTATACTCTAGTAAGCGAGACGCTATTCAGGAAGAAATTTTTGAAGAAACCAAAAAAATTGTCGAACCGCAATACATTATTTTAAAGGATATTTTAATTCGGGATGTGACATTGCCACCAACGATAAAACAAGCTATTGAAAGAAAGCTTAAACAGGAGCAAGAATCTCTTGAATATGAATTTAGATTGGTGACTGCGGAAAAAGAAGCAGAAAAAGTGCGGATTGAAGCTCAAGGTAAGGCCGATGCCAACAGAATTCTTAGCGCATCTTTAACCGATAAAATTCTGCAGGATAAAGGGATTGATGCCACTATAAAATTATCAGAATCAGATAATAGTAAAGTCATTGTGATCGGTTCTGGAGATTCAGGAATGCCTATTATTTTAGGAAATCAATAAAATGGAAAGGTTGCTGTTTTTGTTTTTATTACTGGGTTCACAGGCGATTGCCCAAAGTGAACATATCAGTAATTTAAGTCAAAACTTGGTAGGTTATTACGACACGGCATCCACAACGCCATTACGAGTTTTTAATGGGATTAATGGTCATGTTGTAGCATCATTAGGTCCAACGACTGATAAAAAAAATTGGTTAAAAATTACCATTGTTGAAAGTAAAAACGATTGGTTTAGAATTGAGCAAATTGAAAGCATGCCTGATGGAATCCAAAATAACGATGTTAGAAACGGATGGATTCCTAAATCGGGTGTGATGCTGAACATTGATAGCTCTGATGCTGATAAGACGATTTATATTTACGATGAAGCGTCATTGAATTCTAATAGAATCCATAAAATGGATCGTTGTCAGCCAGTTTATTTGTTAGATATCAATGGAACTTGGGCAAAAATTGTGTTTCAGGTTGGTCGTAAAAAGGTAGAAGGATGGCTTAATTATCAAAACCAAGTGGCATATCCTTGGTCCACTTGTGAAATTACGAATTAAAGAACCAAATACTAATAATTTCTTAATTCTTTAAAATGATTTGGAATTGTAAATAATATTTAGCAACCTTTGTATAACACAAATAGACATGAATTTTATTCAATTACATCATCATCATTTTCATACTTGCACTCAAGCGAGCTGAAAATGTATTGAATAAATCAAGATATTTTTAAAACCGTTTGAGTAAATCAAGCGGTTTTTTGTTTGTCACCATTCAAATTTACCAATCGATTTACTCAAACCTAATCAGGAAAACTAAAATGAGTAAATTAAAAATTGCAGTTCAAAAGAGCGGAAGATTACACGACGATTCAATGCGCATCTTAAAGGATGTCGGAATAGCTATTGATAATGGAAAGGAACAGTTAAAGGCTTCTGCCAAAAACTTTCCCCTAGAAGTTTTCTACCTTAGAAATGGAGATATTCCACAATATTTAAAAGATGGCGTTGTTGATGCCGCGATTATCGGTCAAAACGTGCTTGTAGAAAAAGGAGAAGACTTATCGATTGTTCAAAAATTAGGGTTTTCAACGTGTAAAGTTTCGGTCGCCATTCCTAAATCCAAAAATTACAATTCCATTAAAGACTTAGAAGGCAAACGTATAGCAACGTCCTATCCAAACACCGTAAATCAATTTTTGAAAAAAAATGGTGTCAGTGCCAATTTACACATCATAAATGGTTCCGTAGAGATTGCCCCTAATATAGGTTTAGCAGACGCCATTGTAGATATAGTCTCCAGCGGTAGTACGTTATTTAAAAATGGCCTTAAGGAGGTTGATGTGTTATTAAAATCTGAAGCCGTTTTAGTAATGTCACCGCTAATTTCTTCAGGAAATAAAGAGATTTTAAATAAGCTACAATTTAGACTCCAGTCAGTCTTGAAAGGACGTCAAAATAAATATGTGTTGTTGAATGCACCTAACGAACAATTGGAGGCGATAATTAATATCCTTCCAGGAATGAACAGTCCTACAATTTTGCCTCTAGCCAAAGAAGGCTGGAGCTCCTTACATTCGGTGATTAATAAGAATGAATTTTGGCAAGTCATTGACGAACTGAAGTCAAATGGTGCTGAAGGAATATTAGTATGTCCAATCGAAAACATGGTTTTATAATGAAAATAATAACTAATCCTAAGCAAGAAGACTGGTCAACCCTTTTACAACGACCAACTCGAACTCTCGAAACGATAGAGGAGACTGTCATTCAAATATTTGATGATGTCGCCAGAAATGGTGATAAGGCGGTTTCTAAATACACTGAATTATTTGATGGTGCTAAAATGGCAAGTCCTTTGGTGTCGTCAGACGAGATTAACGACGCTGCGACTCGTGTGCCAGAAGCATTAAAAGTGGCCATCCAATTGGCTAAAACCAATATAGAAACATTTCATGCGGCACAGTTAACAAAGCGTGTGGCTGTAACACCCATGCCTGGTGTAGCATGTTGGCAAGAAAAACGTCCCATTCAAAAGATCGGCCTTTATATTCCTGGTGGAACGGCTCCTCTATTTTCTACGGTATTAATGTTGGCAGTTCCTGCAAAAATTGCTGGATGTAAAGACATTGTTTTGTGCACGCCTCCAAATAGAGAAGGCCTTGTTGCCGATGAAATTTTATACGCGGCGAAACTATGTGGTGTCACCAAAGTGATAAAAGTAGGAGGTATTCAGGCCATTGCTGGTCTAACTTTTGGGACGTCTTTTATTCCAAAAGTTTATAAAATTTTCGGACCAGGAAATCAATATGTCACCGTAGCAAAACAATTGGCCACCAAATATGGTGTTTCTATTGATATGCCTGCAGGACCCAGTGAGTTATTAGTACTGGCAGATGACACAGCAAATGCCAGTTATGTGGCATCAGATCTCTTAAGTCAGGCTGAACATGGTACCGATAGTCAAGTTATTTTGGTGTCGACTTCAGAAAAATTAATTTCAGAAGTGATACAAGAATTACAAGCACAGTTAAACGAACTTCCAAGAAAAGATATCGCTCAAATGGCCATCAAAAATTCTAAATTTATTTTGATGGATAGCGAAACTATGGCGATGCAGCTAGTAAATGATTATGCGCCAGAACACCTTATTATTTGTATGAAAAACGACTCCTTTTTTGTAGATAATATTGAAAATGCAGGTTCAGTTTTTATTGGAAACTATACACCTGAAAGCGCTGGAGATTATGCATCAGGCACCAATCATACGCTTCCTACTAATGGGTTTAGCAAGGCGTATTCTGGTGTGAATCTTGACAGCTTTACCAAGAGTATTACTTTTCAAAAAATATCAAAGTCAGGATTGCTGAATATTGGCAATGCTATTGAATTAATGGCTGAGGCAGAAGGTCTGCAAGCTCATAAAAACGCGGTGTCATTGCGCCTAAAAGATATCCAAAATACATGAAAAAGCCATTCGACATCCATCAATTTATAAGACCTAATGTCATGTCTATGAAACCCTATGCATCTGCCAGAGATGAATTTAAAGATCATCAAGCCGATTTAGTGTTTCTCGACGCGAATGAAAACCCCTATGATACGGGTTATAATCGTTATCCAGATCCGCAGCAAATCGCCTTAAAGTCTCGGATAGCTGAAATTAAAAATGTACCGGTTAATAATGTGTTTTTAGGAAATGGCAGTGATGAAGTTTTAGATTTAATTTTTAGGGCGTTTTGCGAACCTCAAAAGGATGAAGTCATGATTTTACCTCCAACTTATGGCATGTATGAGGTGTTAGCTAATTTGAATGCCATCCAAATATTAAAGGTTGATCTCGATACCGATTTTCAGCCAAACGTTGATGCTATTTTGAAACAACAGAGCAGCTCTACAAAAATACTTTTTCTATGTGCTCCTAATAATCCAACTGGAAATAGTATTGATGAGGATAAAATAGAGAAATTACTTCATGGATTCAATGGCTTGGTGGTCATTGATGAAGCCTATATCGATTTCACCACTAAAGATAGTTGGTCGGTTAGATTACAAGAGTTTCCAAATTTGATCATTACACAAACCTTATCTAAAGCCTATGGTTTAGCTGGTATAAGATTGGGTATTTGTTATGCTTCCGAAGCAATCATACGTATTTTAAATCGTATAAAGCCGCCTTATAACGTCAATATGCTCACTCAAGAAAAGGCTCTCGAAGATTTAAAGCAAACAGCGCTAATAGATGAGAAGATTACTAAAATAATAGCGCAGCGCAGATGGCTTGTGTCAGAATTAGAAAACATCAGTTTTATCGAAAAAGTTTTTCCTTCAGAGGCTAATTTTTTATTAGTTAAAGTCGATAATGCCGATAAACGCTATGATCAATTAATCAATAAAGGTATTGTAATAAGAAATCGTACTAATCAACCGAACTGCTATAACTGCTTGCGATTCACCATCGGAACACCTATGGACAACATAAAATTATTAAGCGCACTAAAACAAATATCATGAAAAGAGTTTTATTTATAGATAGAGATGGCACACTCATTAAAGAGCCAGCCGATGAGCAAGTTGATGCCTTTGAAAAATTGGTATTTTACCCAAAGATATTTCAATATCTTGGGAGAATTGCTAAGGAGTTAGATTTTGAATTGGTCTTGGTCACAAATCAAGATGGCTTGGGTACTGAGGTGTATCCTGAACAGACCTTTTGGCCTGTACATAACTTTATGATCAAAACATTGGCATCAGAAGGCATCACATTTAAAGAACAATTGATTGATCGCACATTCGCTAAGGATAATGCACCTACTCGAAAACCAAATACCGGACTTTTAACAGCTTATTTTTCTTCAGAATACGATTTAAAGAATTCGTTTGTCATTGGTGATAGGTTAACCGATATAGAGCTCGCAAAAAATATCGGTGCTCAAGGCATTTTTATCAATGACGAGACACATTTGGGAACGGATGAAATAACTGTTGATAAAGTGTCGTTACAATCACATATCGCTCTAGAAAGCAATGATTGGGAAACCATTTATAGCTTTTTAAAAACGAAAGTTAGAACCGGTAGTATCGAGCGAAAAACCAACGAAACTGCTATTAAAATAAGCTTAAATCTCGATGGTACTGGAAAAAGTCAAATCGATACAGGCATCGCTTTTTTTGATCATATGCTCGATCAAATTGCACGTCACGGTCAGTTAGATTTAGATATCGATGTTAAAGGTGATTTGGAGGTAGATGAGCATCACACTATTGAAGATTCGGCCATTGCTCTCGGTGAAGTTTTTGCGACAACATTATCCGATAAATTAGGAATCGAACGCTACGGATTTTGCCTACCTATGGACGATTGCCTTGCCCAAGTGGCTATAGATTTTGGAGGTCGAAATTGGCTGGTTTGGGAAGCCGATTTTAAACGTGAAATGATTGGAAAAATGCCTACGGAAATGTTCTACCACTTTTTTAAGTCATTTACAGATGGTGCGAAATGCAATTTGAATATCAAAGCGGAAGGCACAAACGAACATCATAAAATAGAAGCTATTTTTAAGGCCTTTGCGAAAGCTATAAAAATGGCAGTGAAACGCGATGTTGATAAATTGATTTTACCATCTACAAAAGGCATGCTGTAATGGAAGTAGTCATTATCAATTACGGAGCTGGAAATATTAAAAGCCTTGAGTTTGCTTTTAAACGTCTGGGCGTGCAAGCATCACTTTCAAATGAACCTGAAGTTATTCTATCAGCTGATAAAGTCATATTTCCTGGTGTTGGAGAAGCAAGTTCTGCTATGCACATGCTAAAGGTAAGTAGGTTAGATCAATTAATACCTACATTAAAACAACCTGTTTTAGGTATTTGTTTGGGAATGCAGTTACTGTGTAATCATTCCGAAGAAGGTGATACCACTGGCTTGGGAATCTTTGACGTGAATATCAAACGTTTTAATCAGGATCAAAAAGTGCCACAAATGGGATGGAATACTATAAACGGATTAAAATCTCCTTTATTTAATAACATAACCGAAGGCGAATTCATGTATCTTGTACATAGTTATTATGCAGAGGATTGTGAGCACAGTATAGCAAGTACAACTTATGGTGTCAGCTATGCTTCAGCGATGCACAATCAAAACTTTTATGGCGTGCAATTCCATCCTGAAAAAAGTAGTCATGCAGGTGCACAAGTTTTAAAAAATTTTATAGAATTATGAGAATTATCCCAGCAATAGATATCATAGATGGTAAATGTGTACGCCTAACCAAAGGCGATTACAGTAAAAAAACCATATACAGTGAAAACCCAGTAGAGGTAGCAAAGCGATTTGAAGATGCCGGAATTGAATATTTACACGTTGTGGATTTGGATGGTGCAAAGGCACAGCATATTGTTAATTATCGCATTTTGGAACAGATTGCAGCAAAGACCAGTTTAAAGATCGATTTTGGAGGTGGTTTGAAGTCGGATCAAGATTTACATATTGCCTTCAATTCAGGTGTGAGGCAAATTACGGGAGGTAGTATTGCTGTTAAAGAACCAGTAGTTTTTCAAAAATGGGTCTCGAAGTATGGCAGCACCAAAATTATTCTAGGAGCCGATAGTCATCATGAGAAAGTAGCCGTAAGTGGTTGGCAAGAACAAAGTGACTTAGAGGTGATTCCTTTTATAAAGGATTATGAAGAGAAAGGCGTGAAATATGTGATTTGTACAGATATTGCTAAAGATGGCATGCTTGAAGGTCCTTCCGTAGGATTATACGAACGTATTCTGAAAGACACCAAAGACATAAAATTAATTGCCTCAGGTGGTATAACTTCCGTTCAAGATTTAAATATCCTCGAAGATTTGGGTTGTGAAGGTGCTATTATTGGGAAAGCGCTTTATGAAGGTAAAATCAATCTCAAAGATTTAGAAACGCACTTATAGATCATGCTTACAAAAAGAATTATCCCGTGTTTGGATATAAAAAATGGTAGAACAGTAAAAGGCGTTAATTTTGTGGATTTGAGAGATGCTGGTGATCCCGTCGAATTAGCTAAGCAATATGCATCCATGGGTGCAGACGAATTGGTGTTCTTGGATATTTCAGCAACGCTCGAAGGCCGTAAAACCATGCACGATATGGTGTTGAAAGTGGCAGAACAAGTTAACATTCCTTTTACGGTTGGTGGTGGTATTTCAACGGTGGAAGATGTGGATGACTTATTACATTGTGGTGCCGACAAAGTCTCTATTAATTCAAGTGCTGTAAAACGACCGGAATTAATTAATGAGCTATCAGGAAAGTTTGGAAGTCAGTGTGTTGTTGTCGCAATTGACGCCAAACCGATTGATGGCGAATGGCGCGTGCATCTGGCTGGAGGCACTATTCCTACAACACTCAATTTGTTTGATTGGGCCAAAGAAATCGCTCAAAGAGGTGCAGGTGAAATTTTGTTTACGTCTATGAATAACGATGGCACTAAAAAAGGGTTTGCTAATGAAGCCTTGGCTAGGCTGTCAGACACTGTGAATATTCCTATCATAGCGTCAGGTGGTGCTGGAACCGTTCAGCATTTTATCGATACATTTAAAGAGGGACGATCAGATGCCGCTCTTGCCGCTAGCGTATTTCATTTTGGAGAAATTGATATTAGGGATTTAAAACAGGCATTACACAAGGAAAATATACCCATTCGCATCTAAAATGACACGGGTATTCATAGAACAAATACTAAGAAAATGACTATAGATTTTAATAAAAATAACGGACTCGTTCCTGCCATCATTCAAGATGCGCAGACGCAAAAAGTGTTAATGTTAGGCTATATGAATGAAGCCGCATTAGAACAAACGCAAGATACAAAGAAAGTGACCTTTTTCAGCCGGTCGAAACAACGTCTTTGGACTAAAGGCGAAGAGAGTGGTAACACCCTTCAATTGGTAGACATAAAACTAGATTGTGATTATGATACCTTATTGATTCAAGCACATCCTAACGGACCAACATGTCATACAGGCGCAGATACCTGTTGGAACGAATCCAATTCTCAAAATTATGGTTTCCTCAGCCAATTAGAGCGAACCATTGCAGATAGACGCCAAAAGGGGTCTTCAGAAACATCGTATGTGGCATCTCTTTTTGAAAAAGGAATCAATAAAATTGCACAAAAAGTAGGAGAGGAGGCCATTGAAACTGTCATTGAAGCGAAAGATGATAATGATGACTTATTCTTGAATGAAAGTGCCGATTTATTATTTCATTACCTCATTCTTTTGCAGGCGAAAGGGTATAAGTTGGACGATATCACTGAAGTTTTAAAAAGCAGAGAAAATAAATAAGCCTTTCTTTCAGGGAACTTCAACTTTAAAAATTTTGTAAAAACTAATAAATTGGCGTTCTTGCTGAGATGTTCAATAAGCGTTATTTTTACTTAATTAAAATTCAATATTTAGGATATCGATTTCATGGTTGGCAAAAGCAACCAAAGTTAAAAACGATACACCTAATGATTGACCGAACCTTGAATTTTATTTTGGAAGGCGTAACCTTTAAAACGCTAGGATCAGGTAGAACCGATGCGATGGTGTCTGCAAATGAGACGGCCTTCGAATTATTTGTGTATGAAAAAATAGCGGATGAGTCGGCTTTTCTAGAGTTGTTCAATCACAACTTACCTCAAGATATAAGAGCTTTAGCAATTGAAGAAGTAGATGCCGATTTTAACATCATTCAGCATTCCAAAATCAAAGAATATGTCTATTTGTTTACCCACGGACAAAAATGCCATCCGTTTTGTGCACCTATTATGTCCACGATTTTAGAAGATTTGGACGTGGCACTTATGATGGAAGGTGCCAAACTATTTGAAGGCACACACAACTTTAAGCCGTACTGTTTCAGAGCCACAAATAAAGGTAAGTATATTCGAACTATAACGAGTTGTACACTCAAGGAAAACACCCTGTTTACGGCAAGTTTTTTTCCGAAGAAATCTTACACGCTCATCGTTAAAGGCAAAGGTTTTGGGAGAAATCAAATTCGATTAATGATGGGAACCCTTATAAAATTAGGTAGAGGCGATATTGATCTTCAATATATTGAAGACTCCTTAAAACCAGAGAGCACCGAAGTCATGGATTATATCGCGCCTGCTTCAGGATTGTTATTAAACGCTGTGACTTTTGAATAGTTTTATGCCTTTCTAAACGACTTATTAATTGCCCACACGATAAAAACAGTAGCTGAGAACAACACTAGGCGCTCTATAAAAAATGAGGTTACTGTCAATGCTAACATCTCATTTAAACTGAAACCATCATAGCTTTGTACTGGCATAAAATCGGCGTGTATATATTGTGTTGTAAAAATGATATAACGTTCAATGACATAGTTTGAGCACAATCCAAGTATGAATAGAGCCACGGCGATTGTAGCAACTTTAAAACGGTGATTTCTTATACGTTCCTTCCAAACTAATTGAGATATGATAATCATCAAAATGGAACGTATCGAAAAGAATAAGGTGTAGAACATTTCTTCACCCTTTAGGAATTCTATAAGCCTCGTAAAATTTGTTGCCCATAAATACACAAAGTAAACACCGTAAATAATGCCTGTTACTTTAATAATCCTAATAGCATAAAAACGGAATTCCTGATAGAATGATTTTAAATGAAATGCCTTAATTTTTGATATGAGAAAAAAAATCAAGAGGCTCATGCCAAATCCTATAAATAGACCTTCAAGGATAAAATCGATTATTCTGTTGATGGAAAATGGCATACTATATTTTCAGACGTGCTGAAGCCATGACACTTTGGTCGGCATAATTTCCTTCCAAATATTTTAGGTAACCAACTATGGCAATCATGGCGGCATTATCGGTCGTATACTCGAACTTAGGCACATAGGTCGTCCACCCAAATTTTCCTTCAGCGTTTTTTAAGGCTTCTCGAATACCAGAATTAGCAGAAACGCCACCACCAATAGCGATATGGTTGATGCCAGTTTGCTTGACAGCCTTTTTTAATTTATCCATTAAAATACCAATAATTGTGTATTGAATCGAAGCACAAATATCATTAAGATGCGTTTCAATAAATTGCGGATTGGCTTTTACTTCTTTTTGAATAAAATATAAAATGGCGGTTTTTAATCCTGAAAAACTAAAATTAAGTCCGTCAACTTTCGGCTTAGTGAATTTAAAGGCTTTCGGATTTCCTAATTTGGCACGTTTATCAATTTCAGGACCTGCAGGATAGCCTAGACCTAATAGCTTTCCACTTTTATCGAAGGCTTCACCCACAGCGTCATCAATGGTTTCGCCAATAACCGTCATATCAAAATAGTCATCTACTCGTACAATTTGAGTATGACCTCCTGAAATAGTCATTGCCAGAAATGGAAATGGCGGTTGTTCAAAAGCATCTTCCTCGATGAAATGTGCTAAAATATGGGCTTGCATATGATTCACGTCAATGAGCGGAATATTCAAACCATAAGCCAACGATTTAGCGAATGATGTACCTACGAGTAAAGAACCCATTAATCCTGGTCCGCGTGTAAAGGCAACCGCATGCAATTGCGTTTTGTCAATTCCAGCTTGTTTCAAAGCCTGATCGACAACGGGAACTATATTTTGCTGATGCGCCCGCGACGCCAACTCTGGCACCACACCACCGTATTCTTCATGGATCTTTTGACTAGCAATAATGTTGCTGAGAATTTTTCCGTTGCACATCACAGCTGCTGCCGTATCATCACAAGAAGATTCAATAGCGAGAATATATATATTTTGTGAAGTCATTAGTATAAATTAGGCACAATAATTGTTAATTTTGAGGTCAAAGTTATAACTTTCAAGGCGTATCAAAAAATTCCTAAAAATAGTATCAAAAATATTAGCAATTATTTTGCTATTGTTCATCATTTTGGTGTTAGTGCTTTCTATTCCTCCTGTTCAAACAGCTTTAGGTAAATACGTCACGAATAGAATCAATGACGACTTTGGGACAAATATAAACATCGGTAAGGTTGGTTTACAATTTAATGGTGATGTTGAGCTCAAAGAAATTTACATTGAAGATTATAAAAAGGATACGCTGATTGCTATCGATGAATTGAATACGTCTATCATAAGTTTCAAGAACTTGGCTAATGGAAAATTGAATTTTGCCGATATCGATATTATGAATCTCACCTTTAACGTAAAAACTTATAAGGGTGAAACGTCTACAAATCTTGATGTCTTTGTAGCTAAATTTGATGAAGATAATCCGAGACAGGAAAAAAGTGAGTTTCTATTATCTTCTGGCGATGTTTCTATTTATGATAGTACGTTTAGGCTCCTTGACGAAAACAGGGAAACTCAAAAAGTATTAGAATTTAACGATCTCAATATCAATGCCACCAATTTCGTGATTTCAGGAAGTGATGTGGACGCTAGAATTAATACCTTATCGTTTAGAGATAGTCGTGGTGCCTATGTTAAAAATATGTCCACAGATTTTCAGTACACCTTAACCCACATGGCATTTGATAATCTCAGTATTAAAACAGAGAATTCCAAGTTGGATGGTAATATTCGTTTCGATTATAATAGAGAAGACTTTAAGGATTTTGAAGATAAGGTTCAAGTCACTGGGAATTTTAAAAATTCAGAAGTGTTTTTGAATGATCTAAATACATTTTATAACGAATTTGGACAAGACCAAAAAGCATTGTTAAATGTGAATCTGACTGGGACGCTCAACGATTTAAATGCTGAAAATCTTCAGCTCAATGCCAGCGGTAGGAGTCGGATCTACGGAGATTTAAATTTCAAAAATCTCTTTAGTAAAGCCGAAGGTGATTTTTCCATGAATGGCAGGTTTGATAATTTATCATCCAATTATTACGATCTGAGAGCCTTATTACCAAACATATTGGGCGAATCAATTCCTACTGTATTTTCGAAACTAGGAAATTTTACCATTACGGGAACGTCGTTTATTACAGATACATCTATTGATGCGGATTTAAAGGTGAATACAGATTTAGGGCTGATTGTCGCTGATATGAAAATGAAACATGTAGACGATATTGATAATGCAAATTATGTCGGTAACGTCGTTTTTGATGAATTTGATTTAGGTGTTTTACTGAACGATCCGAAGGTGAAGACCACATCGTTTGATTTAGACGTTGACGGTAAAGGTTTTACGATTGCTAATTTAAGTAGTCAAGTAACGGGTGAAGTATTTCATTTAGAATACAATAACTATAAATATGAAGACATTGATATCTCAGGTAAACTAGGAAACCAAATTTTTAACGGGTTACTAGAGTCTAGAGATGAGAATTTTAAATTTAAGTTTGATGGTTTGGCTGATTTATCGAAGGACATCAATACCTTCGATTTTAACGCGAATGTAGAATATGCAAATTTAAAAGCGCTTAATTTTATTACGAAGGATAGCCTTTCTGAATTTAGAGGTAATGTGGTGACGTCTATGAAAGGTTCCAATATTAATGATGCTTTTGGAACCTTAGAGTTTAGTAACACGACGTATATTAACGAGCATGACGAATACTATTTTAAGGATTTCAAGATTGAATCTAAATTTGATGGCGAACGTCGACTACTCACCATTAACTCTCCGGATATTATTGAAGGGACAATGAGCGGGAATTTCAAGTTTGAAGACATCGGAAAGTTGGTAGAGAATTCCGTAGGAAGTATCTACACGAACTACATTCCAAATGCGATTGAAACAGATCAATATATCGAATTCGATTTTAAGATTTACAACAAAATTGTAGAGGTCTTTTATCACGAACTTGAATTAGGTCCCAATACGACCTTAAAAGGCAGGATTGAAACCGATGAGAAACAATTCAACCTCACATTTAATTCGCCTCAAATAAAACTCTTCGATTATTTTGCTAATGATATTTCGCTATTAATAGATAATAGTAATCCGTTATTTAATACCTATGTTGAAATTGACACCTTGAGCACGAAATACTATGATTTATCGAAGTTCAGTTTGATTAATGTGACCCAAAGGGATACCTTGTTTATCAAATCTGAATTTCAAGGTGGTAAACAAAATGCAGACAACTTTGATCTGAGTATGTACTATACCATTGATGAAACGAATAGATCAGTTGTTGGTTTTAGAAAGTCTGATATAACCTTTAAAGGCAACACATGGACCATCAATGAAGACAAAAACAAACTAAATAAAGTTGCCTTTACAAGAGACTTTAAGAACTTTGATATTAGTCAAATTGTGATGAACCATTTTGAAGAACAGATGGAATTGTCTGGTGTGGTTCAAGGTAACGACTATAAAGATTTAAAATTGGATTTCACGGAAGTAGATCTTACTAAAATCACACCAAGAGTTGATAGCTTATTGTTGGAAGGACGGGTGAACGGTAAACTTGAAATATTGCAAAAAGAAGGGGTGTATTTGCCTAACTCAACGGTGGTAATTAGTGATTTAAAAGCAAACGATTATGAACTTGGTAATTTAAATGCAAACATAAAAGGGAACCAATCCTTAACTAATTATGTTGTCGATCTGACCTTGGAAAATGATAATTTAAAAACATTGAATGCTCAAGGTGAGATTGATGTTAACTCTAATAATCCAACCATCGATTTAGACGTGGTATTTGAAGAGTTTCTTTTAGATCCCTTAGATCCATTTGGAGAAGGTGTCATTACCAATATTAGAGGTTTAGTAACGGGTAGGGCGAAAGTCACAGGCAGTCTTAAAAACCCGCAATTTGAAGGCGACTTGTTATTAGATAATGCCGGACTTACGATTCCGTATTTAAATGTCGATTATAGTTTTGATTTTGATTCTCAGGTGAAATTAGAATCGCAGCGTTTTGTGTTTCAAGATGTGGAAATTACCGATTCAGAGTATTTTTCAAAAGCTACCCTTAACGGATTTATAGGTCATGAAAATTTTTCTAATTGGGAATTGGGATTGGAAATTTTAACCGATCGATTATTAGTTTTGAATACCGAATATGATGAAGATGAATTGTATTATGGAACTGCCTTTGTTGATGGTAAAGCAGATATAACCGGTCCTACCAATGAACTGAAAATAGAATTTAACGGTAGTACAGCACAAGGAACCATTTTCAAAATTCCATTAAATGATTATGAGACCTATGGTGAAAACTCCTATATACATTTTATTACGCCAGAAGAAAAAGAGGCGCGTTTAAAAGGCGAAGTGGTTGAAAGTACCGAAGTTAAAGGTTTGGAGCTAGAATTTAATTTATTCGTAAATCCTTATGCTGATATTGAGATTGTGATCGACAAAAATCAAGGAAGTACTATTCAAGGGAAGGGGAACGGCAACTTATTATTCGACATCAATACCAACGGGAAATTCAATATGTATGGAGATTTTCAAATTGTAAATGGTACTTATAATTTCGCGTATGGTGGTTTGGTGCAAAAGAAACTTGAGGTAAAACCAGGCGGAAGTATTCGTTGGGAAGGTGATCCTATGAAAGCCAATATCGATTTGACTGCTGTGTATCAAACTGAAGCAAACCCATCCGTATTACTGGATAATCCTATCAATAGAAGCATTCCTATTGAAGTAGAGATTAATTTAATCGGACAATTAGAACAACCTGAATCCGATTTTACATTCAACTATCCTAATGTGAGTTCTACCATCAAGTCGGAGCTGGATTATCGTTTAGAAACCAAGGAAAGTCGATTTACGCAAGGAACCTTTTTACTGGTGACTGGATCTTTCCAAAGTGATATAGGTTTAGGGCAACAAGCCTATGGAACGGTTTCTGATCGTGTCAATGGCTTTATCAATAGTATTTTGTCCACGGGAAATGATAAAGTATCTGCCTCTATCGATTACCAATTAGGAGAACAAACGGCCGAATATCAAACAGATGATCGCTTAGGATTGACGCTAAGTACTAAAATTAGTGATCGTGTATTAATTAACGGTAAGGTAGGTGTCCCAATTGGTGGTGTTGAACAAACGGTGATTGCAGGTGACGTACGAATCGATATTTTATTGAATGAAGATGGAACATTGAAAGCGTCGTTTTTCAATAGGGAGAATAGCATTCGGAATTTTGGTGAAGAAATTGGTTATACTCAAGGTGCTGGATTAACCTATAATGTAGAATTTGACAACTTTAAAGAACTGGTTCAAAAAATCTTTAGAGGCAAAAAAGAAAAAGAGACCGAAAAGAAGGAAGAAGAAAAGAAAGAATCAGAGGAAGATTTGACCCCAAGTTTCATTAATATCAAGTCAAAAAAAGGCTCAAAAAACAATTAAAATGCTTTTATTTTAACAATATTTCTTTTTTTTATTAACGAAAACGTTTGAGTTTTTGAGGTCTTGTTAAATAAACCCCATTTCCATTTTTATTATAGGTTTAGTTTACTAGCTTTACTTTTTGAAACATTAAAAGTATGTCAAAAAAGATAAAAAAATTAGGGGTAATGACCTCGGGTGGAGATGCACCAGGAATGAATGCCGCTATACGATCTGTTGTGAGAACATGTGCCTATCACAACATAGAATGCTATGGTATCTACAGAGGCTATGAAGGCATGATTGAAGGTGATTTCAAAGCCATGGATGCAAGAAGCGTGAAAGGCATCATCAATAAAGGTGGTACCGTTTTAAAATCGGCACGTTCTCAAGCCTTTAGAACTCCTGAAGGACGTCAACAAGCGTATAATCAATTAACGGCAGCAAATATCGATGGTTTAGTGACTATTGGAGGTGATGGAACCTTTACTGGTGCCATGATTTTTAACCAAGAATTCGACTTTCCAATTATGGGTATCCCAGGAACTATTGATAATGATATTTATGGGACATCACATACCTTAGGATACGATACAGCATTAAATACGGTCGTTGAAGCTATTGATAAAATTAGAGATACCGCAAGTTCACATAACCGTTTGTTTTTTATTGAAGTCATGGGTCGGGATGTTGGACACATTGCTTTAAACGTTGGTGTTGGAGCAGGTGCAGAAGAAATTTTAATTCCTGAAGAGGACTTAGGTCTTGATCGACTACTAGAGTCTTTAAGACGAAGTAAGCAATCTGGTAAATCTTCAAGTATCGTTGTGGTTGCAGAAGGTGATAAAATTGGTAAGAATGTTTTTGAATTGAAAGACTATGTCGAGGAAAACATGACGGAATATGAAGTTCGTGTCTCGGTTTTAGGCCATATGCAACGTGGCGGATCGCCTTCTTGTTTTGATCGTGTTTTAGCGAGTAGAATGGGTGTGAAAGCCGTTGAAAGTATTTTAGAAGGCAAGACCAACTTTATGGTCGGTTTACTTAACGATAAAATAGCTTTAACGCCTTTAGATAAAGCAGTAAAAGGTAAATCTGAAATAAATATGGAGTTATTACGTGTGTCTGATATTATGACCACTTAATACGCCAAACAAAACAAAATAAATAGTAATAGAATACAAATCAAATTAAGATAAGATGTCAAATTTAAAATTAGGAATAAACGGTTTTGGAAGAATTGGAAGAATCGTTTTTAGAGCTACAGTAAAACGTGATGATGTAGATGTTGTTGCAATCAATGATTTATTGGATGTAGAACATTTAGCATATTTGTTGAAGTACGATTCAGTGCATGGAAATTTCGATGGAACTGTGGAAGTTAAAGACGGTCATTTAGTAGTAGACGGTAAAACGGTAAGAGTGACGGCTGAAAGAGATCCAAAAAACCTGAAATGGGATGAAGTTGGAACAGATGTTGTTGCAGAATGTACTGGAATTTTTACGACGCTGGAGACAGCCGATTATCATATTCAAGCAGGTGCTAAGAAAGTCGTTATTTCTGCGCCTAGTAAAGATGCACCAATGTTTGTGATTGGTGTGAACGACAATGAATTAACGGCCGATCATAAGATTGTTTCAAACGCTTCTTGTACAACTAACTGTTTAGCGCCTTTAGCTAAAGTAATCGATGACAACTTCGGATTAGAAGAAGGTTTAATGACAACGGTTCACGCTACAACAGCGACACAACTTACAGTTGATGGACCATCTAAAAAAGATTATAGAGGTGGTAGAAGTGCTTTGTTAAATATCATTCCTGCATCAACAGGTGCTGCCAAAGCAGTTGGAAAAGTCATTCCTAAATTAAATGGCATTTTAACAGGTATGGCTTTTAGAGTTCCTACAGCAGATGTCTCTGTGGTAGATTTAACATTCAGAACTAAAGAAGACACCTCTTTAGATGCGATTAAAGCGGCTTTTAAGAAGGCTTCTGAAGGTCCAATGAAAGGTGTGTTAGGATACACTGATGAGTTGGTAGTGTCTCAAGATTTTGTGAGCGATGCACGTACAAGTATTTTTGATGCGGAAGCAGCAATCGAATTGAATTCTAAGTTCTTTAAAGTCGTTTCTTGGTATGACAATGAGTTTGGTTATTCCAATAAGTTGGTTGATTTAGCTCAAAAAGTAAACGCTTTATAATATTCATTTTAAATCCGTAGTTGAAAGCATGTCACTACGGATTTATTTTTTATTGTACTTATGATTTTAATTGTTGATAGCGGATCCACGAAATGTGATTGGATTGCCGTGGATAAAAATGGTGAGCAGCTTCATGAAAAGATCCGAACCAAAGGACTAAATCCTGCCATATTAAAAGAAAAAAAGCTTAAAAAAATTATTCGTGAGAGTCAGGAGCTGATGCAGTTTAAAGATGATGTGAAATACGTCTATTTTTATGGTGCGGGCTGTGGAACTGACAAGCCAAGAACGATGTTGGCACATGTGTTACAATTTATTTTCTTGAATGCGCAAGTCGACGTCCAAGAAGATACCATGGCAGCGGTTAGAGCTACTTTAAATCATGATAATGAAGCTGCTGTCGTTTGTATTATGGGTACTGGTTCTAACTGCAGTTTTTTTAACGGCGAGCAACTAGTCCAAAAAGTACAATCGCTAGGTTACAGTTTAATGGACGAGGCTTCTGGTAACTATTATGGTAAAGAACTTATAAGGGATTACTATTTCAATCACATGCCTGAGGATATTAAAGTAGCTTTTGAGCATAAATATAACCTAGATGCCGATTTTATTAAATACAATCTCTACAAGCAACCGAATCCAAATGCCTATTTGGCCACATTTGCGGAATTTATGTTTTTGAACAAAGATTCCGAATATATTCGAGAGTTGATTAAAAAAGGTATCCGCTTATTCGCCAAGAACATGATTTTTCAATATAAAGAGAAATTAGCTACTTGCCCTGTGCATTTTGCAGGTTCTATTGCGTTCTTTTCTGAAACTGAAATACGTGAAGTTGGTGAGGAAATGGGCTTTACGGTTGGTAATTTTGAACGTCGACCTATTGAAGGCCTTGTGAGCTATCACACCAATAAATTGTAGCCATGGAAATCGCCATTATAGCACATGACGGCAAAAAGGCTGAAATGGTTCAATTTTTAAATGAGCATAAGGCACAACTCTTACAAAAGAAAGTCTCACTTATTTCAACAGGAACTACAGGTAAGAAAGTAAAAAAGGCAGGCTTCGAAGTGGATCGCTTATTATCAGGTCCATTAGGAGGCGATGCACAAATAGCTGCTAGAGTAGCCGAAGGAAAATGTCAAATGGTGTTATTCTTTAGAGATCCATTGGCCAAACATCCACATGAACCTGATGTGCTGATGCTGATGCGATTATGTGATGTTCACGATGTGCCATTAGCTACAAACCCTGCGACGGCTGAGCTCTTGATAAAGGCTATATAGTTCGTTTTAATGCTCTCAATACGATGACACTACAAACGATAGCCGTAATAGCTAATCCAATCGCTAAGCCTATTCTGTCATAAATAAAATTTCCGATCGAAAACAAAGCGCTATACACACCTATCACACCAGCGAAAAAGCCAAGTATTTTCACACCAAACCCTTTAAATTTAGAGTTATTACCATAAATTAAACTATTAAAGGATGCTAAAGTTTCAGCATCTGATGGCTTAGTTAACAACGTGACAAGCATCCAGCCTATAGTCGTAACAACGACGCCAATGACCAATTGCCAATGACCAGCAATGACGACCATCGGTTCCTCCATTTTTCCATTTATAAAAAAGAAGACAGCGATCACAAAAGATATAACCATAGCGGCAATTTCACTGTAAGGATTGATACGACTCCAAAACCAGCGGAGTATAAAAAGTAGCCCTGTACCTGCACCAATTTGTAGGAGTAAATTCAAAACTTCTCCAGCCGATTGCAAGAAAAAGGAAAATAGCGCAGCTAATATCATGAGTGATACTGTAGAAATTCGCCCAATCAATACTTGGTCTTTGTCTGAGGCTTCTGGTTTTATAAAACGTTTATAGAAGTCATTAACAATATACGAGCTTCCCCAATTTAATTGTGTAGAAATGGTACTCATAAAAGCGGCAATTAACGATAGTAATACAATACCTATTAAGCCCGAAGGTAAATACGTCATCATGGCGGCATAAGCAACATCTTCGCCTTGCATTGATTGAGATAATCCAGGAAACGCTTGATTGATACTTTCTAAATTTGGAAAGATAATCAGAGAGGCTAAACCCACAATAATCCAAGGCCACGGACGAATCGCATAATGTGCCACATTGAAAAATAAGGTTGCCCAAGACGCGTGTTTTTCGTTTTTAGCGGCCAACATTCGTTGGGCGATATAACCACCACCACCTGGTTCTGCACCAGGATACCAAGTGCTCCACCATTGTACTGCCAGTGGAATAATAAGCACGGTAATTAAGGCTTCCTTATTACTGAAATCTGGAAGTAAAGCCAGCTTATCAGAGACATTCACATGAGAAAGTAAATTAGTGGCACCGCCAATTTCTGGTAAATCTATGATGTATAAAGTGGCCCAAATACTACCAATCATCGCGATAATAAATTGTATGAAATCGGTTATTAAAACACCTTTGAGTCCGCCAAACGCCGAGTATATCACAACGATAATTGAAGCGTATACGAGCATTTCACCTTGGGAGATGCCCAGTAAAATATTTGCAATTTTGGCACCAGCTAAACAAACACCAGCCATCGTAATGACATTAAATATGACGCCTAAATAGATGGCTCTAAAACCTCTCAGATAACTCGCTACTTTACCACTGTAGCGAAGTTCATAAAATTCGAGATCTGTTGTAATACCACTTCTTCGCCATAATTTCGCATAAAAAAAGACGGTTACCATCCCTGTTAATAACATGGCCCACCAAATCCAATTACCCGATACACCATTCTCTCTAACTAATTGTGTCACTAATCCAGGTGTGTCTGCTGCAAAAGTAGTAGCAACCATACTCACGCCTAGCAACCACCACGGCATATTTCGTCCTGAAAGGAAAAAGGCTTTAGAGTCTTTTCCCGCTTGTTTGGACACGTAAATACCAATACCTGCAAAGAGCAAAAGAAAGAAAATGATAATGGTCCAGTCCAGTGTTGAAATATTCATAATCTTGATTTAGTATGATTAGCAAAACAAATCTAATATTAAAAATCAATAAAAAAAGACATTAGTGTGATCACTAATGTCTTTTATGGATAAAATTTGGTTGGTTAGATAATTATTTTATCCATGCTTTTCTTATGGCCGACTTTGAAAACCAAACTTGTAAGGCACAAACAGCGATAATGGTTAAAGGCATTATTTTACTAACACCTTCAATTTCGATGACATAATAAACTTGTTGAACTGTGGCACATAAAAAGGATATGATAAATAGGGTATAAGCCCATTTTTTCCTCATAAGTAAGCCAATACAAGCTAAAGTTCCTGCAAAAACAGCAATGGCAAAAATAGCGATATACCAAGCTGGATAATCATAATTCATTTCAAATTGTTGCTGTGGCTCCATTTTGGAAATCATTTCTTCAGTCATAAAGTGCATGGATAAATATGCCATAACACCTAACAAGTTCCAAATGAGAATAATTACACTTACAATCCAAAACCACATAGGCGGTTTCGTGTTTGAATACGTTGTCATAATAAGATTGATTTAGTTAGTTAATAGCAACAATTTATAAAAATAATTAGTAAAAAAACATAAAACCCAACCTAATTTTATGGAAACCATAAAATTACATCGGGTTTTAAACACTTAAAAATTATTAATGGTTTAATCTTCTACCACATGAAGAACAGGGGTTTTATTCACCCATTTTCCGTTTTTAGATTCACCAAGAATTAATACGTCTTTCGTTTGTTCGTATTCTTTGATGGTACGCATCATTTGTTCTTTGGTATCTCTGTGTAGCTTGATTCCGGTATTCTTACCTTTATTTCTTATTTCGATATAAAATCCGTCTCTGAATTTAATCGGTCTTGTTGGAGGTCTTCCCATGAATATGTATTTGTAGTAATAGTCTTGCATATTAATAAAAATATATACAATATGCAAGCGAATTAAATTTAATTCAAAACTAATCTTTTTTAAATCTCAAAAATTGAATAATTCATAAGATTTACTAATTGAAGTATAGCTGTCTGCTATACCAAAAAGTTTTCATATTTTTAGTGTCATCTCAACAGATTACAGACATGAAACTACATAAAAAGAAAAAATCCTATCGCGCTTCCAATTTGCCTCCAGGAACGATGGCTTACAAAGGTAAAAAGCAGACAGTTACGACGAATATTGAGATTGTCAACTATTCCAAAGATCACTATAAAATGTTTCATTCTAACAATGTTGAGGACGCCTTTAATTTTAAAGGAAATGACCATGTGACATGGATTAACATTAACGGACTGAATAACTTAGAGGATATTGAAACGGTAGGATTACATTACAATCTTCATCCATTAACCTTAGAAGATATTGTCAATACGAATCAAAGGCCAAAGTTGGAAGAGTTTGAAAATTATTTATTTATCGTTTTTAAGATGTTATATATTAAAAATGATACTGAACTACATTATGAGCATATGAGTTTGATTGTTGGGGAAGACTATGTGTTAACATTTCAAGAAGCTGATGGCGATGTTTTTGATGATTTAAGGGAACGTCTATCTACGTCCAAGGGACGCATAAGAACACAAGGCTCTGATTACTTAATGTATACGCTTTTAGACGCTATTGTCGATAACTACTTTACAGTGATTGAGGCTTTCGGAGATCGTGTAGAAGACTTAGAAAGCGCCTTATTCCAGTCTGAAAGCGCTAACAATGATACACCTGGCGTTATTCAAGACTTAAAACAAGAAATCTTAAAAATGCGTCGCTCAATTTATCCATTACGAGAGGTCATCAACCGAATGGAAAAGACGGATTGTGTGTTTATTGAGGAAAAAACTCACAGCTATTTGAGAGATTTATACGATCATATTATACAAGTGAGTGAATCTGTAGATCTTTATCGTGAGATGATCTGGAGTTTGATGGATATGTACATGACCATCATAAGTAATAAAATGAATGAAATCATGAAAGTGCTGACCATTATAGCAACGATTTTCATACCGCTCACGTTTATTGCTGGTATCTATGGCATGAATTTTAAGAACATGCCCGAATTACGTACTGAAAACGGGTATTTTATACTTCTTGGCGTTATGTTCGTACTCTTCATTTTTATGTTAATCTATTTTAGGAGAAAGCGCTGGCTTTAACATAATTTAAGTTAATCACATCTTCAAAGGGTTAAAGGTTGTTAAACCCTATGGAAATCGTAAAATAGCACATAGGTTCTATGGTATAAATAACTTTAAAACTATATCATTTGAGCTATCTTAACATTCAAGACGATAAATTAATACCAGTAGTTGTTGAACTTAATACACTACTGGCAAACTATCATGTTTACTACCAAAAATTAAGAAATTTCCACTGGAACAGGCTTGGTGAAAATTTTTTTGACCTTCATAATAAATTGGAAGAACTCTATACAGACGCGAGATCTAAAATAGACGGGATCGCGGAACATATTCTTACTTTGAGACATCATCCCATGAGTAAATTATCCGATTACTTGGACATTTCAAAAGTAAAAGAGTCATCGCCACTTCAGTCGGATATGAGTATGGTCACTGAACTAATCAAGGACCATAATATCCTGCTAGATCAAATGTCTAAAGTCTTAATAAAGGCCAATGTTGCTAAAGATAAAGACACCATCGATTTAATTAATATATATATCAAGGAATTGGAGACGGATAGCATGATGCTGAATGATTGGGCTAAGAAAAGTGCTGAAAACTCTGAAAGAAGCGTGGTAGAAGCCTAATAATTGCTGAAGGCATTGATGTAACGCATCAATATTATGATGAAATGAGCAAATCTTATCAGCCCTTGTGTCATATATTGATTTTGACGTTTAGATAGGTCTATAACGTCCGAAAACATGTTAACCTAAACAAGCAAAATTTAAAAAATGAAAGAGCAATTAAACACCGCATTTGCCAACTTATCAGAAAAATTAATGGGATGGCTCGATGCGATTATTCAGAACATCCCTAACCTTATACTGGCATTAATTGTATTGGCTGCCGCCTACTTTGTAGCCAAATATGTTAATAAATTCACTTATAAATTGGTATCCAAGAAAGTGGACCAGGAATCCATAAGTAGCATGATTGCACGTATTTGTGCAGTGACGGTTGTGCTTATTGGATTATTCTTGGCATTGGGAATAATGGATTTGAGTAAAACCCTCACTTCTTTATTAACAGGTGCTGGTGTTGCCGGTTTGGTCATAGGTTTGGCTTTACAAGGCACATTATCCAATACGATTGCAGGAATTGTCATTTCATTCAGGAAAAAAATACAGATTGGGAATTGGGTAGAAACCAATGGTTTTTCTGGGGAAATCATCGATATCAATTTGAAAGATTTCACGATGAAAGAAGCAGATAACAACATTGTTGTGATTCCTAATAAGATGATTTTAGAGAATCCTCTTAAAAACTATTCATTGACCACTAAAATGCGTGTGTTTTTGGAGTGTGGTGTTGGATACGAATCTGATTTAGAAGCGGTTGAACGCATTACTAAAGAAACTATAGCGAATTCTTTTGAGCAGGTTGAGAAGGCTGAAGACGTCGAGTTTTATTACACAGAATTCGGTAGCAGCTCTATCAATTACCTTTGTCGATTTTGGATTGATGCCGAAAGTATGCTAGAGAAATTGCGTGCCAAAACAAGAGCTATCATTGAAATCAAAAAAGCCTATGATAAGGAAGGAATCAACATACCATTTCCAATTAGAACACTTGAATTTAATAATAAACTTTCCGTAGAAAGTCCCAATGGCATGGAAGAGAGTTTTTCTGAAAATTAAGATCAGATCTTGTGCGTCATTAGGATTAAAACATCATTGATATGAGCAAATAAGCTACAACACTTATAACGATCTTTGATATATCAGTTTGAAAGTCAGACTAGAAAAGAATTAAAATCATAGAAATCATGAAAAAATTAGTATGGATATTATTAGTGGCATTTACATTGAGTACAGCTTTTACAAGTTGTAGAGATGAGAAAACACCAGATGAAAAAGTGGAGGAAGCTGTTGATGATATGAAAGAAGATTTAGAGGAAGCATCTGATGATGTGAAAGATGCCGCAGAAGATTTACAAGATGAAATCGATGAAGCTGCAGAAGAGGCAGAGGAGCAAACAGACGATAACCAATAATAAGAGCACCTTATTATGAACATAACCATTAAAACAACAAACATGAAATATTTAATATATACCTTTTCTTTACTATTGGTAACTGGAGCTTTTGCTCAAGAGCAACCAGTGGATAAAGTAAAGGAAACCAAAGTAAAAACCATTAAAACTAAAAAGAACGGTAAAACGGTCGAGAATAAAGTAAAAGTAACGACCACCAAAGAGCAAAAGGTCATGACAGACCCTAGCTATAAAGGTACCATTGATGCACCTCAAGTTTTTCCTGATGTCAAAGTGACCAAAACGGTGAGTATTGATAATGATCAGGATCCGTTTTATGATTCAGAAGATAAAATTGTCTTCTATAACAAAAAAGACAAGAACTATAAGTTTCAATCAAATAAAAGAGGGTTCTTATTGTCTGATGCTAATAATGAGCGAGTTGGAAAGGCCATGCGTTCTTCCAACAGTCAATATTACATCTTAGATATCAATAATTACTCAGGTGTCGGCTATTTCAATAAAGACGGTAATTTTATCGTTGAATACTACGATTCTGACACAGACATGATGGTCGTTGAGGCCTTTGAGGTGACTTCAAAGTTTTAAAATTTAAATCGTAAACCATAAAGAAAGTCTCGATCTATCGAGGCTTTTTTTGTACTTTTAAATGAAAATAAGAACGTATGCCAACACCTACCTTTTCAAAAGAGATTCTCGAATTTTTTAAAAAACTAGAGAAGCATAATAACCGAGAATGGTTCAATGATCATAAGCAGTCTTTCAAGGCGATACAGTCTGATGCCAAAGCAACATATCAAGCCATTTACGACAACTTAAATAAACATGATGTTGTCGATAATTTTAAACTGTTTAGAATTTATCGTGATGTGCGCTTTTCGAAAAATAAGTTACCCTATAAAACCCATTTTGGAGCCTCGTTCCATAGGAAAAAACCAGAATTAAGAGGTGGCTATTACGTACATATTCAACCAAATAATGAGTCCTTTATCGCTACAGGATTTTGGGATCCTAACAAAGATGATTTGTTGCGTATCAGACGAGAATTTGAACAAGATGATGAAGAAATTAGAACCATCATTGGTGATAAAGACTTTAAATCAGTTTGGGGCGATTTTGTAGGTGATGAGTTAAAAACAGCACCTCGTGATTTTGACAAAGAGCATCCTGCTATTGACCTCATAAGAAAAAAGCAATTCATTCTTACCAAGACATATACCGATAAAGAAGTTGTTAGTGACCATTTTATTACCGAAGTGGATAACGCATTTAAAGCTATCAGACCATTCTTTGATTATATGAGTGATGTGCTTACCACCGATTTAAACGGTCAACCACTTATTTAATCTGGTTGATGGTGTAAGAGGTGCCATTAAAAGTGATGGTGTCTCCAACAGTTTTATTCATCAACAAGGTGCCTATGGGAGAAGATTTCGAAATTATAAAATAGTCTGTACCCTCAAAAGGAACCTTTCCTAAACTAATAGCCAAAAAGAATGTCGATGAATTGGTGAAAACCACGCTACCTAAAACCACATGCTGGTGTGAGGTTTTGGCTTGAATAAGTTTTAAAGTGTCTTGCATGTTATGCGCATCACTCAAGTATTGGGCATTTTTTTCAAGATCGTTAAAGAGTTTACCATTACCAGAATCATCGTCTTCATCGTTCGATTTATCATTGTTTTCTATCGCGTCCTTGATGGTTTCAATTTCATCTTTATAACTCGCAATGCGCTTTTGAACATGTAATTGACAGATTTCCAAAAGCTGTTCTTTCAATGATTTCATATGGCTTTAGCCAAAGGCTGATTGAATAGCTGAATATTACTTAAAAGGCGCTCTTTTACAATGGTCATCATGCGCTTGTTTAAAGCTGAAGAATTCTGAATGTAAAGCTCATATTCTTCAACCGTAAATTGACCAATAATCATGCCTTTCAGTGAATTTCGAAATTTCATATCCTTGTGAATGGCATTTTCAATATAAGCCAATTGTTTTTCTACTGATAAATCGTAAAATACATTTTTATGCTTTGCAATATAGTTGCGAAATACAACTACTAGCAGATGATTTTGCATTTTGATAATTGGTCTTAACGTAGCATTTTGAAAGCATTCATCCGTGGTCATTGCCTCATTTACTTGGGCAGAAGCAATAGTAGGGCGAATGGATTTTAAGTTTGTAGATCGATCATTCATGGCTTTAAATTTTATTAAAAATAAAAATAATGCATCTGCAATTTGTCGCATTATTTAGATGTTGTCAACGGTGTTATTAACAAATCAATTGTTTAAATTTTTACATTGAATTTTCCAATGCCTATTTACACCGAAAAGATGCATAAAAACTTATCTTTGATAAATCAAGGTATTGAAGCCATTGACTTTTGAATTCATCACCGTGTTGAACAAGCGTCACCTTTATGTGCTTCCTGTATAATAAAGCAACTAAATGTGGTCTTGAGTAGCGACTGAAAGTGCTTGATAAGAACGATATAATGACCTCTAAATTTTAAAAAAAACATGAGATTTCATACGAGAAAATGGGTAAAACCCGAAGATTTAAATCCGAACCAGACCCTTTTTGGTGGCCAGCTTTTAGCTTGGATTGACGAGGAAGTCGCTTTGTACACGGTAATTCAATTGGAAAATCACAAAATTGTCACCAAGTACATGTCGGAGATTAATTTTATGGCGTCAGCGAAACAAGGTGATATCATTGAAATTGGTATCGAAGTGGTAAAATTCGGTAAATCGTCAATGACCTTAAAATGTGAAGCTAGAAATAAAATGACGCGAGAAACCATTCTCACCGTCGACAATATTATCATGGTCAATTTAGGACCTGATGGGAAACCAAAACCACATGGCAAGACTCAAATTGAATATGTGAAAGATCGATTAGACCAGTAATTATTCAATGATACCTGCTTGGAGTTCGAACACTTCCAAATCGAAATAGGGAACGGCCGCTAAGGCATGGTCAAAAATATCAGACATGATATATTCATAGTTTTCCCAACGTTTATCACTACTAAAGCAATAGATTTCTAAAGGCAACCCCTGAGGTGTTGGTGCTAACTGTCTCACCATAATAAACATCTCTTTATTGACTGCAGAATGTTGTTCGATGTAGGTTTGCAAGTATTTTCTAAAAACACCTAGATTGGTCATATTCCGACCGTTAATCAACACAGATTTGTCGACATTTTTAGCTTCATTGGCGGCATTAATATCTTTCTGTCGTTGCGTTAAATAATCGGTAATCAACTCAATTTTTTTAAGCTTTTCAATATGATCGTTATCCAAATATTTTATGGATTTAGCTTTAAGAATAATTGATCGTTTGATACGTCGGCCACCCGATGATTGCATGCCTCGCCAGTTCTTGAAGGAATCTGCAATAAGCGCGTACGTTGGAATGTGCGTGATGGTCATATCAAAATTCTGCACTTGAACCGTAGACAAATTTATTTCAATAACATCACCATCAGCTCCGTATTTTTCCATCGTAATCCAATCACCAATACGGACACTGTCATTAATAGCCACTTGAATACTCGCCACAAACCCTAATATCGTATCCTTAAATATGAGTAACAGTATGGCTGAAGCCGCACCTAAGGTTGTAAAGAATTTTAAAAATGACAGATCAATAAGTATCGCTAGAATCGAGGCAATTCCTATGATCCATATGAACAACATCGCGACCTGAATGTAACTATCTATGGGTTTATCTTTAAGTCGTGGTAAGGTTTTAAAATACGATTCAAAGGTTTTTAAAATACTTCTTATGATCCATACCGTTAATACAATACCATAGACTTTCAGCAACATTAGGATATAAACCTCAAATTGTGGAAAATCAAAAAATACAATTGGAAATAACTGAATGGTAAGAAATAATGGTACCAAATGTGCAATGCGTCTGGGAGCGCGATGGTTCACCAATAAATCGTCAAAATTAGTTTTAGTTTGTTCTGAAAAACGTCCGAAGAAATTAATCAACAATCGTCTAGTAATCCGATCAGCTATGTAAATGATGATGATTAAAACAATGAGTAAACAAAGCATATTGAAATACTTCGCTGTCATTTCGGAAATGCCAACTGAGACAAAATAATCGTAGAAAAAACACTGCAATTTTTCCATTTATTTAGCGGGTTTCAGATATTTCTTTTCAATATAAAAAGTACCAAAAGGTATGATGGAGGCTACTAATACAATGATCAAGGTTCGGCGATCCCATTTCAATTCTTGGCCAATCATAATAGCTAAGACTATATAGGCTAGAAACAGAATACCATGAGGCATCCCTAACATTTTAACGTAGCTAGGATCGTTAGCAAGATACTTTATAGGCGTTGCGATAAATAGCAATAAGATGTAGGATACACCTTCTAGTAAAGCCACAATTCTAAATGTGTTCAACAAACTAAACATAAGGTTTTAAAATTTATGCAAAATTACCTTATGTGAATGAACCTAGCTAGTATTTAACAACTTTTTTAGTAACAGAGGTATCAGAATTTAACTCTGAAAACTCTAGAAAATAGATTCCTGAATCTAATGTTTCCGTTTGGATGGTATTGTTGCCTTGCACCAAAGTCTGACGGTTGATTAATTTACCATCCACACTATACATAGTCATTGTTTTCACCTTAGATGAATTAATATGTAGTGTGTGTTTAAATGGTACAGGATACACTGATAAGTCTTCAGCCAAAAACTGAGAGTCTTCGCTCAAGGTGTTATCAAAATACTGAAGTGCGAGATCAAAAGCATCATTACCGATTTTATGCCCTATAATTCGGCCTCTTATATCATCGATAGGCGGATGAATACCACCCCAAATTCGCGATAAACTCGTTTGATCTGATGCATCTTGATAGGTGGCCCATTGCAAGGTCATATTTTGTGTTGGACCCACTTCAAACACTAAGAAGTTATTTTGTTGAATATCAAAAGCGCCCATGCCATCTGGGAAAAAAGGGTCTCCTGTTAATCTCGTAAGCGTTTCAGCTGCCGCTCTGGAGAAGGTTGAATGACCCGATAAATAACCCGCAAATGGTGGTGTTACAAAAGTTCCGCGTTGGTAAGGCCACCAGTGTGTCCCTAAAATCCAATCCACACCTGCAGTATCTGTAGTGGGATCAGTGATAAAATCTGGACCTTTCCATGCTTTAATTTTAATACGGTCAACATTTTCGTTACTAGCGCCACTTAGCGGATCTGTTTCCGTAATCAATTCAATAAATCCAGGAATTAATGGGAGTCCGTGAGGATCATAGCTCGGCAAACTCGCATCACTACTTTGTCCTTTTCCAGCCATGTATCGAATAGCGGAAATCGGTCTTAAATAATCGTAATAGCCTTTAATACCCCAAGTATTTACAGCTGCATCGTGCATGGCACCACCTAAACTTAAATACCCTTTAACGTCCCATTCCAAATCACTCACAACAGCCCCTTGTCCGCCAATTTTTTTAACGAGTGCTGGATGGTCATTCACATAATTTAAAATTGTAAACCAGTGTCCAGGTGGTGTTTCCGAATCTGGACCGTCTGCCCAAAATTCAGCTAAAACTCTGGCGTAATCAGAACGCTTCACCAATTGCGGTGTATAAGGCATTCCTGTGGCTGGATTGAGCGGATGTCCACTACTGGAATCTCCACCATTGGTAAAATCATAAAAATTCTGATACTCTTGAAATGTTTGAGGAAGATTATTAAAATCAAAATTTCCAATAGATGCAGGTGAAATATCAATCATTGTTGGATCGTTCGGGTCTAAGTGTGCTGACCACGAGGCTACTAATGCAAAATGCCATTTGTAGGGATCATCAATACCATCTTCATTCGAGTTTTGAATGTACACAGGTGGTCCTGGGTCATTATAAACATACCAATCGAATCCATTATTATTGATAATATCTAAATCGTCACTAGATAGCGCGAAAGGTGTGACGCTTCCCCATTCCGGACTTAAAAAAGGCGGTGTATTAATAGGGTATTCGTTTCCACTCTGATCTACAAAAACATCAAAGGCGAGTGGTTGCCAATAGGCAGGATCAATATCATTGGTTTCGTAATAGTTTTGTAAAATCAACGGCGGATTTGATGGCGTGTAAAACTGATTGGTGTAGCCGTTTTGTTCGTTAGAATTATCCTGTAAGCCAAAAGCAATCATTTCATTGGCTAGGTAATTTCCTAAGGCTGCATAAGAATTGGTACTGTAATCTGTAGATACAAAACTAGGATCATATCCGTAAGACGTAAACAGCGCATCAAATTGATTAAGTAAGGCCAAACCACCTGGTGAGTTTTCAAAACGATGATTGAGCAAGCGGTACACAGCATAACTCATCATTTCAAGTCTTGCAGCGTCAACATCAGTAGGTGTTGCAATACCATTAAACGTACAGTTATACCCACCAAAGTTCTTGCCTAAAAAAACCGTCGTTGCTTGACTATCAAAAATAGCCCAAGAATCATACATCAAAACAGATGTATGAAACAAGTTTCTAGCATGAACAGTAGGTCGCGCGAAATCAGCTCGTATGGCAGTCAAAAGCATTTCATTCCAATCTCTCGCAACGGTGTGTTGCGCATTAGAAAATGAAAAACCGATTAAAAATAGGAGTAGTGTAATTTTTTTCATAGTCATCAATCATAGGTAATCAAAAATAAAAAACATTTTTAAATAGGCACTATGATTGGCCTGAAATGATATTCAAAAAAAAAGACTGCCGGTTAAAGCAGTCTTTTCGTGGATTAATCAACCACAAATATAATAGGTCAAGTCATTCATTATTTTGATGCCATCATCGCAAAGAACTTATCAATATTTGGTAAAATAACGATACGTGTTCTTCTGTTTTTAGCTCTGTTTTCATCCGTATCATTGGCTGCTAAAGGTTGGTAAAAACTACGACCTGCAGCAATCAATTGTTCTGGTGCAACATCGAAATCATTCTGTAATTTCTTTACAACAGAAGTCGCTCTTAACACTGATAAATCCCAGTTATCCTTTACGGCAGCACTGTTTTTCATGAGTTTATTATCTGTATGACCTTCTACCATCACGTCTAAACTTTCCTCAGAATTAATTACATCAGCAATTTTTTGTAAAATGTCATTAGCTTTATTACTTACTTTATAGCTTCCAAAGTCGAATAACATCTTATCAGAAATAGAAATCATCACCACAGTTTCTTCAATGTTAACTGCAATATCTTCGTCTTCTTCAATGTTATCCATCGATGATTTTAAGTTGAATTGTAAGGCGAGATTCATAGAATCTTTTAAGGTTTTCGCTGTTGCCATGTATGCAGGTGGTACGTTTTTCAACGATTCACGCATGGCTTCTTTTTGATCTTCAGAGATCACTACACCATCAACGCTAACGAGTTTGGCATTGTTATCTTCAGTGAGTTCATTTATTTTAGAGTTATAGTTGTCTACACGCTCTTGAATTTTAGCAAACTTAGCTTCTAATTCTTCATTTTCAACTTTCGTTTTTGTCAATTCACTCTTAAGTTCACCATTATCTTCTTGTAAAGCGACGTATTTCTTTTTTGAAACACATGCGGTTAAGAATAATGCGGATAGTACTACTACTGAAATTCGTTTCATAATGTTTAAATTCTTTTTATTGGTTTATGTTACTATTTACGGTTGGAAACTCATTCTAGACTTTTTCTGCAAGCAGATTATGAAATTTTTAAGAGTTTTTAAACTGAAAAATTACCGACATAATCGCGTACAACTAGAATAAAATCAAACACTTAATGTGTTTTCATTTGAGCTTTTCGTTTTTTTAGTTGTTTTAATAATTCGTCGACGGTCTCTGATACCGATCGCTGAAAGTTCTCATGAGATGCTTCTGCAAATAGACGCGGTCCAGGCGCACTTAAACGGATACTACATATTTTACCCGATTCATCACTGGTTGTGTTTTCGGTTTTAAAAAAAACATCAGCACGGATGACAAATTCATAGCGCTCAAAAACCGGTTTTAGTTTTTCTTCTGTAAAGGCTTCTAGCGTGTCACTCGCAGTAACACCATCGTATTCATAATTAATAGTCATAGATTTAATTTTTAAGTCATTGAAACTAAAAACGACTCTAGTTTCTTCTTCAGTATAAGGTAAGTCAGACAGACCAATGGCAATAACTGTATCCTATAAAATATTGTCGCATATGCTGAAAAATCATCCTTAAAATTTTGTGAAAATGCCACGAGTCTATGCATCAATCATTAATTTTAAGCCTAACTCATTTGAAACAATTTAACATGCAAAAGCTATTACCCTTGTTATTGGTAGCATTCTTGTGCAGTCTGCCAATTTCTGAAACGACCCATGCACAATCTCGTAAGAACAAGAAAAACAACAAAGAAGCGCCTGCACCCAAGAAGAATCCTGGTAAAATCAAACCTTATGACAAAGTCATTACCAAAGATGCTGTGAGCGATGATGGCTTATTTAAAGTCCATAAAGTAGGAGAGAAGTACTATTTTGAAATTCCTCAGATGCATTTGGGTAAGGACATGTTATTGGTAAGTAGAATTGCCAAACTACCTGCTAATTTAGGAGGTGGTTATATCAATGCTGGTTCGAAAACCGCAGAACGATTAATAGCTTGGGAACGTTTTGATGATAAAATACTTATCAAGGAACGCTCCTATAATGCGGTCGCTGATGAGGAATTACCTATCAGTATTTCTGTAAAGTCTAACAACTATGAGCCAACATTGTTCGCATTTGATATTGCGGCTTTCAGTAAGGATTCTTCTGCAGTCGTGGTAGATGTCACCAAATTTTACAGTACCGATGTCAAAGCCATTAGCGGATTGCCTGGTCGATTACGTAGCACTTATAAAGTAAGGAATCTCGATGGCTCACGCAGTTTTATCAATCGTATGAAGAGTTTTCCTCAGAATATTGAAGTAGTTCAGGATATGACTTATAATGCGTCTCAACCACCTTCGGCACGTTCGGCAGAAACGATAAGTTTACAAATGAATCAATCTATGATTTTATTACCTGAAGAACCTATGCAACCACGTTTTGCAGATGATCGTGTAGGCTGGTTTACCTTCAGTCAAGTGGATTATGGTAGTGATGAACTTAAAGCAGATACGAAAACGTACATCCGCAGATGGCGTTTGGAGCCTAAAGATCCTGAAGCTTACGCGAGAGGTGAATTGGTAGAGCCAATAAAGCCTATCGTCTATTATTTAGATCCAGCCACACCTGAAAGTTTGCGTTCTTATATTAAAGAAGGCATCGAATTATGGCAAGGTCCCTTTGAAAAGGCAGGCTTTAAAAATGCCATTATTGCTAAGTATCCGCCAAGCAAAGAAGAAGACCCAGAGTTTAGTCCGGAGGATATTCGATACTCAGTAGTGCGATATGTCGCCAGTGAAACTCGAAATGCAGTTGGACCAAGTGTGTCAGATCCTAGAAGTGGAGAAATCATCGAGAGTGATATCATCTGGTACCACAACCATTTAAGATCCTACAGAAACCGTTATTTATTAGAAACAGGTGCTGCTAATCCTTCCGCTAGAACCTTAAATACACCTGATGAAGAAATCGGAGAAATGATGAAAATGGTAATTGCTCATGAAGTAGGTCATGCTTTAGGCTTGCCTCATAATATGAGTGCCAGTAAAGCTTATGATGTGGAAAGCTATAGAAATGGCGCTTTTACCCAAGAATTTGGAATTGCCTCAACCATTATGGATTATGCACGTTACAATTACATTGCGCAGCCTGGTGATGAAAATATTCGTTTTATTCGTCAGATTGGACCTTATGACGACTATGCCATAAATTGGGGTTACCGAAGAATTCCAGGCGCTTATGCACCTGAAGCTGAAGTGGCTGTTTTAGATAAATGGATTATGGAAAAAGCAGGAGATCCTAAATATGTATTTGGTCGCCAGCGTAGCCGTTTTGACCCAACATCTCAAACCGAAGACATCGGTAATGATGCGATTAAAGCTTCTAATTATGCCTTGAAAAATTTGAAATATGTGGCTCAAAATTTACCGGATTGGACCAGTGATCAAACTAATGATTATGAGGATTTGGAAGAGCTTTATGGTGAATTATTAGGATGTTATAACCGTTACATCGGACACGTACTTTCTAATATTGGTGGTGTAGAAGAACACCTAATCACCCCTAGACAAGGTGGCATAGCCTATGTGGCTGTTCCAAAAGAAAAGCAAAAAGCGTCTATGGCATGGTTACATGATAATGCTTTTGAAACACCGTCTTGGCTTATCGATAAATCCTTGTTACAGAATATCGATTATGCGGGTTATACCGACCGATTAAGACGCTTACAAAGTCGCTATGTGAATGGTTTGCTAAGTTTTGATCGTCTGGGACGATTAATAGATCATCACGCTTTGGATGCGACCAACTACAGTGTGTTGGATATGTTGAAAGATTTACGACAAGGCATGTGGAGTGAAACGTCACAGACAAAGAATGTGGATGTGTATCGTCGAAATCTGCAGCGTGTCTATATTGATCGTATGGCGTATTTAATGACAGAAGAACTAAATCCGCAACGAAGTGATAGCTATTACAATGTATCACAATCAGACGTGAGAGCCTTGGTACGAGGTGAGTTGAACGTATTGAAACGTCAGGTGGCTTCAGCAGCTAACCGACAAGTCAACACAGAAACCAAATACCATTATCGAGATATCGTAAAACGTATTGAGGACATTCTAGATCCTAAATAAGCTTTTTAAAAGCCAAATTTTAAAAACACCGTTTTGATCTGTTCGAAACGGTGTTTTTTATTTCTAATGGTATTAGTTTATATTTATGAAACTATTAGAAACATTATATGGGAATATTCAATACAAAACGCTTAGGATTTTTAAATAATAAGCGTATTTCAGGCTATATTCTTTATGGTATTGGCGAAATCATTTTGGTAGTCATTGGGATTCTGATTGCGGTAAGTATTAATAATTACAATCAGCGCAAGTCCTCAGAGCAATTGTTGACGAGTTATTTGCAAGTTTACAAGCAAGATCTAGTACAAGATACTATAGTCGTTACTTCGGTATTGGACTATTTAAAAAAACGTAAAGAAGTTTTTAAAGTGTTCTTAAGTGATACCGTTTCGGCAGGAACCTATAAAAATAATCCACAAGGTTACGGACTTATACTGTCTTATAATCCATTTAAATTACAGCAGAAAGGCATTAACTTATTACAGCGTTATGTAAATGATGCCGATAAGGAACAAGACACCTTAATATCTAAGATTTTAACGACGCATAATGCCTTTGAAAATTTATTGGAGGGTTCAAATGAACGCATCGGGAAGGATATTGATGAAAATATGTTGTATTTAAAAAACAACGAACCATGGATTGGAGACTTATTATTAGGACGTTTGGATAATCCTCAGATGATGACCTATTTGTTAAGTCCAGAATATCGGGCGCGTTTGGCTATTCATTCCACCTTAGTCTATGGTAATTTAGAACCACAGCTGAATGCCTTTATGAATGAAAACCGTAATACTTTAGCAATGCTAGAGGAACGATTAAGAAAATAGAGATTTGCTTGATAAGATAGCCTTATAAGCTCAATTCAAAATTAGAAATGAATCTTATCCAACTCATTGAGGTAGGTTTCTCCAACTGGTATTTTATGATCTTTAATCATTACCCAATTTCGGCCTTTACTGGACACCTGATCGATCCTCACAATATACGAGCGATGCAACCGCAGGAACTCCAAAGCATCAGGGACTGTGCCTAAAAAATCACCAATTTTACAGCGGATAGTGTAGGTTTTCTTCTTAGTAACAATGTCCAAATAATTCCCTTGTGAATTGACAAATAGGATGTCCATGGTGGTAATTTTAAAATCCTCGCCATTCGATCGAAAGGTATAAAATTGCTCCTTGCGTTTTAAGCGTTTGATAGCCAGTCTAATGAGCTCTCGAAACACGTCTTCGTTATAACTTAGCACACGTATTTTAAAGAACAGATACACCAAGCTGGCAATTACAACGAAACACAAACTATAAAACCACCAACTTCTCCAGAAAGGCGTTAGGATTTTAAATCGTTTCGTTACTAATAAGTTATTGGGATGATTAAGGACTTGAGCCCGAGCTTCAAAAGTGTATGTTCCAGGAGAAAGCGAGGGAAAACTTATAAGACGGTTGCTACTCGTGTTCCAATTCGAGTCTATTTCTTTTAAGCGGTATTTGTAATTGATGTTATTGGAATTTTTGTGCGTAATGGCCTGTAGCTTAAAGTCAATATTATTTTTATGATAGGACAATTTTAAATCTTCACCTATGGTCTTTTGGTTATTCACAATCATTTCTTTGAGAGTGAGGGATAGGATGTTGGCAGTTTCTTTTTCCTGTATAACGGCTTTTTTAAAATAGCAAAGTCCTTTTTTTGTGGCCACCCAAACCGTGTCGTTAATAATTTCAACATCATTGATGTCATTACTTATTAAGCCATCTGATTTTGTGATGGTATGAATAGCGTAGGTGCCTCCTGAGTTAAAATTTATTCTGTTAAGTCCGGTATTGGTGCAAGCCCAAATTGTGGAATCATTTTCAATTGGGAAATGGTGTATCACAATTCACTTGTACATAATGACTTTAGATATCATTCGCATACACGAACTGATATCAGTCATTATGTCAAATACCGCATGAATGCGCTATTCCGTTAATTGTTGGAGTTTGTTCTATAATGTACTTGCGTTATGTAACTTGAGCTTTGGTAAAAAGCGAAAGTTGTTGCTGCTTTTCTTGAAAAAATTTATTCTAAAAGTTTCTTCTGCAATGTTAATGAAACACTTTTTATGCGACGAGGTAGGAGGGAAGCATAATGTGTGTGGAATGGAGAAGAATTACGTGGTTTTTTTATAACTCCAAACTGCTAATCCATTCATTATAAAAGCAAAGAGAAAGGTTTTTATGATTTGAGGAAGAACATCGATAAAGCTAGAACCTTTAAGCATAACCATACGCATGACTTCAACAAAGTATTTTATTGGATTAAATTCTGTGAGAATTTGAGCCCATTCTGGCATACTTTCAATAGGCGTGAACAAGCCACTCATTAAAATAAAAATAACGGTAAAAAACCAAGCAATAAACATGGCTTGCTGTTGTGTGTCTGTAAAATTTGAAATAAATAAACCTATTCCTAAAATGACCAAAATATAAATGGATGTATAGAAATACATAAGTACTAAACTACCAATCATTGGAACATCAAAAATTAGTTTGGCAATAATTAATCCTATAGTTAATAAGCCAATCCCAATCACCCAAAAGGGAAATAGCTTCCCAATAATAAACTGACTTTTTTTAATTGGTGTAACGTTAATTTGCTCTAAAGTGCCTATTTCTTTTTCCCTTACGATGTTCATTCCTGATAAGAATAAGGTAATCATAGTTACCAGCAAAACCAGTATTCCTGGAACCATAAAAGTTTTATAATTTAAGGTTTCATTATACCAGAATAGCGGAATAGTTTCAATAGTAATTGGTTGTATTTGTTTGTCTGAAACCTGTAATAAATCGACTTTTAAATTTTGATTAAAATTCTGTACAATTTGTGTCACATAAACATTTTCTACTCCAGCTGCTGCGCCATCAATAGCATTGATTGTTATACCTAAGCTGTTATATTTTTCTTTTTGTAAATCACGTTCAAAGTATTGCGGAATTTCCAAAACTACATCTACTTCGCCGTTTAACATGGATGAACTTGCTAATCCTTCAGATGGAAAATCTGTTAATACATCAAAATATGTAGATGCATTAAATTTTTCTACTAACGCTCGCGATGTTGATGTATGGTCGTTATCTATATAGCCAAATTTGATGTTTTTAACTTCAAAAGTTGCAGCATTAGATAATATTACTAGTTGCAATAATGGCAAAACAAAAATGATAGGAAGCATTCCTTTATTTCTAAAGATTTGCTTGAACTCTTTTTGTATGATGTAAAGAATTATTTTCATTATTCTAATCTGATTTTATATTTCTTTACACTCAATGCAATAAAAAACACAGTCATTCCTAAAAGAATCAAGGTTTCTTTCCATACAAATTGCAATCCAACACCTTTGAGCATGATGCCTTTAATGATTATGATGAACCATTTGGCAGGAATAATATTACTAATCATTTGTAGAGGTAAAGGCATACTTGAAATAGGAAAAATAAAACCTGATAATAATATTACAGGAAGCATTAATCCCATTAAAGAAATCATCATGGCAGTTTGTTGTGTTGCTGAAATTGTTGATATTAAAATCCCTAAAGCTAAAGCTGAAATGATAAATAGAATGCTCTCTAGAGCCAGTAACAACAAGCTGCCTTGAACAGGCATTTTGAAAATGAAAATACTCAACATTACAATGACTACTGCATTGATTATCGATAGAAAAATATAAGGAAACACTTTTCCAACAATCACCTGAAATGGCTTTAATGGAGAAACTAAGAGGATTTCCATTGTGCCTAATTCTTTTTCTCTTGTAATTGAAATAGAAGTCATCATTGCAGAAACTAACATTAAAATAATGGTCATTACTCCAGGCACAAACATGTACACGCTTTTTAATTCTGGATTGTAAACCATTCGTGTTTCTGGAACTATTTGATAAGTAATAGTGATGTCTTTGTTTAATTCTTTTTGGTACTGTAATAGTATAGCATTGATGTAATTACTTATTGTATTGGCTGTGTTTGGGTCTGTTGCATCTGTAATAATTTGAACCGATGCTTTGTGTTCTTTAATTAGGTTTTTACTGAAATCTTTTTCAAAGTTTAAAACCGCTTTCACATGACCTTTTTGAAAAACGGAAGCAATATCTGCTTCACGAGTTACTATTTGTTTGATACTGAAATATTTTGATGCAGAAATTTTATTAATGATTTCTTTTGTAGTTGCATCTTTTGAATGGTCTAAAATAGCAATATCAACATTATTGATTTCATTGGTAATAGCGAAACCAAACAATAAAATTTGGGCAATTGGCATACCGAAGAGAATAAACAATGAGCGTCTATCTCTAAAAATATGGTAGAATTCTTTTTTTATAAAGCCTATAAAACGTTTCATCCTCTTGCTAGTTTTAAGAACACATCATTCATATTTGCAGCTTTGAACTTCTCTTTTAGTTTTTTTGGTGTATCTAAAGCTTCTATTTTTCCATTTACCATAATAGATACGCGATCACAATATTCAGCTTCATCCATATAATGTGTGGTCACGAAAACGGTTGTTCCTTGGTTAGCTGCTTTGTAAATCATTTCCCAAAACTGTCGTCTGGTAATTGGGTCAACGCCTCCTGTTGGCTCATCTAAAAACACAATTTTAGGATCATGTATTAAAGACACTGAAAAGGATAATTTTTGCTTCCAACCTAAAGGCAAAGATCCAACCAATGTATTGGCTACTTTCTCTAATCCTAATTCTTGAATCAATATTTCTGATTTTTCTTTGATACGTTTTATTGACAAGCCATAAATACCTCCAAAAAACGTAATATTTTCTTTTACTGTTAAATCGTCGTACAAAGCAAATTTCTGACTCATATAGCCAATGTTCTTCTTGATATCCTCAGCATTTGTAAACACATTAAATCCTGCAACATTGGCTTTTCCTGACGTAGGATTAGAAATACCAATTAGCATTTTCATGGCTGTCGTTTTTCCTGCACCATTGGCTCCTAAAAATCCAAATATTTCACCTTTTTCAATGTCGAATGTAATGGCGTTTACAGCTGTGAAATCACCAAACATTTTGGTTAATCCTTCTACTTGTATGACTTTGTTATGATTCATTATTTTGCTAATTCCATAAAGGTATCTTCAATTGTAGCTATTGTTTTTTCAATTTCAATATCAGTTAAGTTTTTTGTTTCTAAATACATCTTTAATTCTTTCTGATTAAAATCTGCTCTCTTATCTGTATAATGAACGAACTCACCAAATGGATATACACTATGGTTATATTCATAATCATTTAAACTATTAATTAGCTGATACATATTATTTGCACGTACGTTATAAATTGGCTTGGAATAGTGTTTTACAATCGCTTTAGGTGTATCAATTTCTAGAATTTTGCCAGCTTGAATAAGTGCAATTCTATCACACAAAGCCGCTTCGTCCATATAAGGCGTTGAAACTAGTATGGTAATTCCTTTTTGTTGCAAACGTTTCAACATGTCCCAAAATTCTTTTCGGGAAACTGGGTCAACTCCAGTTGTAGGTTCATCTAAAAACAACACTTTTGGCTTATGAATTAACGCACAACACAATGCTAATTTTTGCTTCATTCCTCCAGATAATTTACCTGCCCGACGATCTTTAAAGGGTTCAATCTGTACGTAAATGTCTTTTATTAAATCGTAGTTTTCTTCGATTGTTGTTCCGAAAATAGTTGCGAAAAAGTTTAAGTTTTCTTTAACAGTTAAGTCTTGATACAATGAAAATTTCCCTGGCATGTAACCAACACTATTTCTAATCATTTTATAGTCTGAAATTACATCAAAACCTGCAACCGTTGCAGTCCCTTCATTTGCAA
>JAAEZI010000004.1:134400-146105 GCA_018222915.1 Algicola sp.
ATTAAAAGCGTAGTTAGAATTCTAAATAATGTTGTTTTTCCTGCTCCATCAGGACCAATCAATCCAAAAAGTTCATTTTCTTTTACTTCAAAAGAAATATCTTGTAAAGCTTTTACGTTTTTATAGGATTTTGATATGTTGGAAATTGTAATACTCATTTATTCAAAATAATCAGAATATGCATTCAAATTTTCAACTATACTTTGCTTTATTTTTGAAGCATCACTAATATCATTGGTTTCTGTTAAAGCAGTAACTTTTTCTATGAGTGGATACAACCAAATGTGTAAATTATCGTGAGAAGCACCTTTCATTGTACACTCTTTTACTACTTTGTTTTTTACCTCGTTTAAATTGTTTGCCAAAAAATGAAAGTCTTCAATAGTTGTAGTAGTTTGTGCTTTTATTAGCTTTTGCATTTTAATGACACCTTCAGTAGTTTCAATGTTTGCTTCCCATTTTGAACCATCATTTAATTGAATATCATTCATCCATTGCGTGCTTAAAATGGCATCTACTTGTGCTTGTACAGGTTCTTCAGAATTACTGTTTTTCTCTTTCTTTTCTGTGTTTTTACAACTTGCAACTACTGTTGTAATTATTAAGATAATGAATACTGACTTTTTCATAATTATATAATTAATTGTTATTAGAATTTTCGATCCATAGTTCTGCTGGCATACCAATTTTTAAGCTTCCATCATTGGTAACATCTATTTTCACAGCATAAACCAAAGCCACACGTTCTTCTTTAGTTTGAATAATTTTTGGCGTGAATTCGGCTTCTGAAGCGATCCAACTCACAACACCTTTGTACGATTTTATTTCGTCTGCATCATCAATTTTCACAGTAGCTTCTTGACCTATTTTTAAGTCTGCTAATTGCGTTTCGCTAATGTAGACTCGTAATTGCATTGTGTTTAAATCGGCAATTTTATAGAGTGGTTTTCCAAAAGAGGTAATCTCATTTGGTTCGGCATATTTGGTTAAAACTGTGCCGTTTATTGGATTTTTAATTTTACTTTTTTCAATTTGGTCATCAATTTGTTTTAGCTGAACATCAATTGATTTCAATTCGTTAACAACAGGAGCATTCTGGATTTCTACACTTCTTATTTGATTTTTAATCACATCAATTTCTCCAGTAACATCATCTAATTGTTTTTGTGTGCCTGCATTATCTTTAATGAGATTTTCAGTTCTTGCTTTATTCGTGTTTGCCGTTTTCAATTTGGAATTTAAAACAGCTATTTGTGAGAGTACACCTTTAGATTTTGAACTAATTACAGCTTTTGAAACTTCTAATTGCTCTTGTTTTAATGCTAATGGAATCGTATCGATATAACCAATAAATTGTTCTTTTTGAAGAACGTCACCTTCATTAACATCAAACTGCATTAATTTTCCATTATTTTCTGCTGAAATAGTGATTTCTGTAGCTTCAAAATTTCCGTAACCATCTGCTTTTTTGTTATCGTTTCCGCAGGAAAACAAGCTAAAAGTTAAGATGCTTAATCCTAATATATAGTTGTGTTTTTTCATTTTAATAAATTTACTGTCCTTTTATGACGTTGTAATTTGCTTTAGCAAGTTGTAACTGAATTTGATGTTTTACCAAGGTGTTCTCATCTTCGTATAAGTTGGTGAGTTCTGTAATATATGCAGAAGACGTAATGACTCCATTTTTAAGCTGTGAATCTGCAATTTGTAAGACTTCTTTTCTAAGATTAATAATCTGAGTATCTGATGCAATAATGGTCTTCATTTTATCAATTTCTTTTTGTTGTTGATTCAATTTAATATTGGTATTTAGTTTAAACGTTTCAGTTTCAGTATCTATAACGTCTTTGTTAATTGTTAATGATTTGCGCTGTTTTTTGTTAGAATTCCAATCGAAAACATTCCAATTCAATTTAACACCAACTGTATAAAATGTTTGAAATGAATTATCAAGCATATTTAATCCTGGGTTACCATAACCACCTACTGCAAAACCTTGAAATTTTGGAGCATTTTTTTTAGACATCAAGTTTTCTGAATTTTCAATTTCTTCTTTTTTAAGTTGAAATAATTCCAGTTCAGGTCTTTTTAATTCCGTTTGCAATTGCGTTTCTATAAGAGGATTTTGAAATAGGGTAGAAGTACCCAATGGTTTACTTATTAAACTTGAAAGCGTTTCTATGAGTACTATTTTATTGCTTTCCAATTCTTGAAATTGTTGACTTATTTTCAATAATTCAGCTTCCAAAATTTTATCAGAAGAAGGTAAAATAACACCAAATTTAATACCAGATTGAACTTCTTTAAGTTTAGCTTTTAATTGTGTTTCTTTAGCGTTCAATAATAACTCAGATTCCTGAGACAATAGAATAGAAAAATAAAGTTGGTTAATTTGCTGTTTGAGTTGGTACAAACTCACTTCAACTTGTTTCTGCTTGGATTTTAACTGCGTAGATTTTACCTTTATTGAAGCATCGACTAAACCTCCATTATAAATCAACTGATTTACAGAAACTGTTGCACGATATTGGTCTTTGTTTAACGTTTCTATGTCAACATTTGGAATTGGAATTTCAATAACATCAGATTGATACGTTGCTTGAGCATCTAAACTAAATTGAGGCAGTTTTGTATTGGAAATAATTTCTGAATCTAATTTGTTTTGTACTTCAAAGAGATGTGATTGTTTTGCTAATGGATAATTTTGAGCCATTAAACTGTAACATTCTTCTAATGTGATGCTTTGTTGCGCCACACTTGTTAGTGTTGTTAGGATTGTTATAATAATTATAAAGCGTTTCATTTTATGTGTTCTTTATAGAATTGATGATAAAGTTTGAAACTTCAGTTTTTCGGTCAATCATAAGTTGTTTAAAAGCTTTTTTATTAGTGTTTGTAAACGCTAAAATTAAAGGCTTCGCAACAAACGGAAATATGTTAAGCGCTAGAATATTGATAAATAATTGTTCAGCACTTATTGGTTTAATAATGCCTTTTTCAACTTCAATAGCAACTTGTTTTTTAAATTTTTCTAGATTTGGAAACCCTTTGTTTTCTTTTAATTTTAAAATGAAATCGGGTTTTCTATTTAATTCCTGAATAATAAAATTGGGTAAATAAGGATGCTTAACAATAAACGATATATAGCTTGCTGTAAAATGTTTAATTTTGTTTTCAATTGAAGAATCGTCATTTAAAATAGCATTTAATTGAGGTGCTAACAATGAAAATGCATTTTTAAAAACAGCTTCAAAAAGTAATTGTTTGCTTCTATAATAATAATGTAACATTGCTTTATTAATCCCAGCATTATCTGCTATTTCTTGCATACGCGCGCCTTCCATTCCTTTGGTTTGAAAGACGTTTTTTGCTGCATCCAATATTTGCTCTTCGGTATTTTCGTCTTTTGTTTGTTTCATAATTAACTATACGGTTTAACCATTTGGTTAACAAATATATCATGTTTTTTAAATTTATTATATGATAAATGTCATTTAAAATCAATTTTTAACTTGGCCTCATAAAATTTTGGTTAAAACAATAGGCGAAAAGAGCGTACATATTTTAGGGAGTTAGTATTACAGTTTTTTAAGGTTTTCAATTAAACAAGGGATTTCAAAGCAATCTTAAGCAGTTACAATCTTTCCTAAAATATAGCGAATGAGCCGTTAATTGTTTCCAAAATTATATGCAGCCTTGAATTTTTGTTTCTTTTGTTTCAAGACAAAAGACAGGACATAAAATAAATAATCCAGTGGATGATTTGATTTGTGTGCCAGTTGTTGCGTTGGCAAAAAAGAAAACTTCAATTAAAAGACTAAATATAACAAGTGTATAGAAATTTTTAAGCAAGGATTTGAGCAAGGGAAAATTTTATACTCTTGTGGCAAGCTTACGAGAATCGTCTAAAATTTTTTATTACGTACATTTTGTCGAATACGCGATTTTTAATAAGTGCAAAAAGGTTAGCTTTTATTTTGGCGTTGGCAAGCGATGGATAATTGTGTGTAAAATAAATTGCCAGAGCAATTTTATTTTATAAAGCAATCGAGCGTTTGGTAGCGGCAATTTTACATAACGTCAAATTATAGTTACATTTTAATTGACTAAATGTTAATCGCTGAGAATCGCTTAAAAAATATTTTCTGGATAATTGTACAGAATATTCAAGTTAACGACAAGCTCTATTTTGCATAGTATCATTATAGCTACAGTTGGATTATGGTTGGCGCAAATTACTTTTTACATAATTACTATCGATATAAGTCTATAGACATTATATCTGCAATTATGTAAAATACTGTGTATACAGTAATTTGCTATAATTGTCCTATAATTTATATTATGTAAAATAGAAGTTTATAGAAGGATTTGGCTGCTTACCCATTTGTCGTGTTGGTAATTATTTATAAGATTTTCAATAGTCACATCTAAAAGCCATTGTTATTCTTAATCCATCAACTTGGTTTCAAGAACTAACTTTGCTTCTGGAACTCCCATGTTTAAATAATGCATGATGATACGTTCGCGATGGTCATCTTCTTGTAACCCTTTTAACACATAGCGATCTACCACATTATTTAAAAATTTAACATCATAGGCTTCCGTGGCTTCTTTAGGTAAACTCAGATAAATTTGATATTTCGACGCTATAAACTCGCGCTTCAAGATTTGAATAAATGCGCTGAATGTCCGTCGATCTGAAGGTCTGACTTCATCAAATGCAATATATACGCCTAAAGCGTTGCGTTGTGCTAATTGCTTGAGGAACTCCTTCTTAAAAGTCGCAATGGCTCTTCTGTCACGCAAAAAGTCATGACTATCTTGCACATTTTTAATCGAAACTTGCATAAGCACATCAATGCCCTGAGCCTGCATGGAGTCTATCACTATGGTGGTTTCCCAATCATTCGAACGCTCCGATTTTCCTGTTTTAGGATCTATAAGGTAACCTGGATAAGCCATCACAGTCACTGCTTCATAAGAACGCATATCCTTAATATGATGTGTGCCTATATCATAAACGCCAAATATGAATGGCTTTATACTCACACTATCCGCAACTTCAGGTAACTCCGCCACGTCTTTGATATCATGGGTTCCGCCTTGTTTACAGGATATGATCAGCAGCAAACAGCTACCAATTAGTATTAGTAAATGTCGCATAATGGTTGGTTTTGGTGATTCTAATATAACACATTCAAAATGAATCCTCTATAACATCCAACAAAAAACGCCTTGACCTGAGTCAAAGCGTTTCCATATTGGTATGTATTTCCGTATTAGTGGATCTCTAATACTTCTAGTTCAAACACTAAATTTTGACCTGCCAACGGATGGTTCGCATCAATCACGATGTCGTCCTCTCCCACTTCCGCAATACGCAACTGCTGCTCGGTACCATCAGGTCTTGAGGCAACTAAGCCCATGCCTACTTGTGGTTCTATAGTGTCAGGAAGTTCCGATTTTGGGACTTTCTGAAATAAATCCTTACGAATCTCGCCATAAGCGTCTTCCTTGGCAATGGTTACGGTTTTCTTTTCATTGACTTCCATATCTACCAAAGCACGCTCGAATCCAGGAATCAATTGCCCCTCTCCTAACTGCACTTTAAAAGGTTCTCTTTCCAAAGAAGAATCAAACACTTGTCCGTTTTCTAATTTTCCAGTATAATGCAATGTCACATTATCATTTGCTGTTACTTTACTCATAATGTATTTTTAATTAAAATGGGCACAAAGTTAAGGCTCTTATAATAGCTTAAAGAATCAAATAGCAAGAGTTTTTCTTTTTCTTCGGAAATTTGAGTAAAAATCAATCTTTTGAAGCGCTTTGAGGGTTTTTTGACACTTTTTTGACAGTCGTTTGACATTTTAAAGCGTTTGATATCGTAATTTCACTTCCGAATTTAAAAATACTCCTTACTATGAAACCCATCGTCTATATCTTATTGTTATGTCTTATGAGCAGTTGCCAAAAAACAACAACCGCGTCTTCCTCTGCCCTATTAACAGCTGAACTGAATCATCCTGTTGGTCCGATACCTCTTGAAGACGCCAACATTCCTATGTTTTCTACTGAACTATATGAAACGTCCTTATTTGTCCAAACACAGGCTGATGGCACTTATGCCTTGGTCATTGACATGGTCTTAAAGAATGATGCGTATTTTGTGTCGCCTAATGCGAAAAGAGATTTCTCTGGTAAGTTCAGTGTGCATTGGGAAGGTGATAAACCTATTAAGCTTTTGAATCCTTTAGATGAATATCCTTTGTCCTTGGAAGAAAATGATTCACATCCCTTTGTTGGAGGTGATGTGAACTGGGTGCGTCAGAACACGACCTACACGCAACATTTTCAAGCCTTAGACACCGGTGATTTTGAAGTGATCGGACATATACAATTTACCATAGAGCCAAAATGCACCTTAGAAAAATTACCTTTTATCATCAAACGTAAGAATGGTAAAATTCGCGTTGAGAAGTTTCAATGTTAGTCAACGTTGATCATTCCTACTATTAGCCAGTGTAGGAAATCAAAGCATGTTACTGATCATTTCTAACGCGCAATGGAATATCATCTTCCGTACCATATAACTTCAATTCTTTGATATCTGCTGGTAAGTTGAAGTCGTGATCTTCTAAGACTTGCTTAATGTGACGAATCAGATTACCACGAACCACAATGGCCGATTTACGGTAATCCATGGTATTCACCCAGAAAAAGACTTTTAAATTGACCGTACTCGCTGCAAGTTCGTCTTCAAACACAAAGTTTTCATGTAGATCATCATGTACAATATCGGTGTTCTTATCAAGGATGTCCTGAATGAGGCGCTTGGCTTCTTCAATATCATTCTCATACCCAATACCTACGACAAAATCATTTCTAAAAAACCCGTCGGCTGTATAGTTTTGAACAGGTGTGGTTAACACATCACTGTTCGGAATATAGATATCCCTTCCGTCAAATGTTTTCATGTGCATATATCTGAAATTTAAGGCTTTAACCTTTCCAAATAAATCGGATACTTTAATAGTGTCGTCAATGTTAAACGGACGATTGAATGCCAAAATAATGCCTGCCAGAAAGTTTTTCCCAATATCCTGAAAGGCAAAACCTAACACGATGGCTGCACCACCTGCTGCGGTAAGAATTCCGGTCGCAACACCATTTAATCCAGCTACCTGAAGCGCCAAAAGGATCGCAATGATGGTTAAGACGATTTTAATGGCCTGCGCCAAGAACTTCGCCATTAACGGATCTTCCGCTTTTTTGAGTATGCGTTTTTTATAAATATTGGTGATTAATTTGGCAATAAGAACGCCCAAGACGACCACTAAGATGCCCAAGGCAATTCTTGGTAGGACTTCAATGAAGCTTTCGTAATAGTTTTCTACTGAAGTTGTTAAGGTCTCCGTAGTGGATTGTATTAATGGTCGCATAAATGTTAGTTTTAAATAAACTTTAAAGTGATACTCTAAGTATCCCCTTTTTTAACGACTTGTATTAACTCTAATCCGCAGAATATGAACGATAATGCGATTCTGCAGTACGAGTAAATGAATTTACAATCATACTCAGTTACGATGCTTGTAGGCGATGAAGTCAGGAAAAATCCTTACATTATAGTGTCTTAAAAAACTTTAGATAAAAGACCTATCGAATTAAAACGAATGTCTATGAAAACCACTATTGCTTGTCCAACATGCCAAACACCTATTAGTATAGAGGCTTCCGGACTACTTAAAGGCACTCAATATACATGTATCAACTGCAATACAAAGGTGTCATTATCATCAGACAGTGCGCCTCAAGTTAAAAATGCCGTTGAGGAATTCCGAAAATTACTTAGAAATAAAGGTGAGAAAAACTAAACAGTCTTCTATTTGGTCGCTTCAGAAGATTCGTAAAGCACGATATCTTTTTGAGCCACAAGCATATCATTAACCGTCGTTGTCTTTAGAATACGTGACGGATCCCCTTTTTTGGTGATTTTTTTACGACATGCTTTTGATAATAAGGGATCGCTATCAAAAAGTAATGATTCCATTTCGCGCGCTTCACCATTGTGCTTAACAATCAGAAACAGTTGCTGTAATAAGTTATAACGTCTATCATTACCTGGTAAAAAGGTATATATGGTATATTGTCCGTTGGCATCGGTCTTTACCCAACCACGATGATGAACATAACGTTGCTCATTAGAGGTTCTCAAATCAAAATCGCCATTTTCATCGGCTTGCTCTATATATAAGACCACGTCTTTGGCAGGCGTCACACCATCACTTTCATAAATAGTTCCAGTAACTTTTAATTTTTGTGCTTTTGAATTGAATCCAGGAATGGTATCGGTGTTGGTAAGAGACAGGTTAGACTCATTAAAGATAGCGCTATAATCAGCATCTTCATCAACTAAATAATTTTGAGCTTGAACGGTTTTCTGTGTTCCTAATAGGATAAAAAATGATAAAAGGGCAATACGATAATTCATGAGGTTAAGTATTTAATACTTCAAATGTCATATATAGAAATCATAACACCTTAAAAATCATATCAATGCATCAAATCTTCCGACGAACTGTTAGAAACTTCCAATTATATCGATGAACTACTTCCCTATTTTTTCATAAAATGACGCTCAGACACCTGGAAGGCCTTATGAGGTTGAATTAAAAATTTAAGCGCTACTTAAATAAAAATTCTGTCCGTAAATTCTGATGACAAAAGTTGAAATTTTAGCTTTAAAAAATGAGCAAATTGTCAAAAAACAGACAAAGTATTTCGTCGTATAAATTTGCATTTAATCTAGTGAAAATGCAGTTTATCCAAGAAATATGCATTTCATGCGGTAAAATTCTTTGCAAAAAAAGTCCAAATAAAGTTGTTTTTTTTAATAAATTGTATAGATTTGTTGCTCCAAGAATAACTAAATGTCCTAAAAATGAAAACAAAACCTACTTTATTAACCCTCATTTTCTTGCTGATGATAAGTATAGGATTTGCTCAAAAAAAGAACAATCCTGTGAATATTATTAGTGGAAAAGTAAGTATCTCAAAATACCACAGTCATGATGAGTTAAGCAGAATGACGAAAGGTGAATTACTCAACTTGTATATAGAACGTATAGAAGTGATAGTAAATATCTTACCTAACATCGCTTTTGCTACAAAGCCTGGTGTTACCATGGAGTCTTTAGGTATTCCTGAGACTAAGGAAAACAAGAAAGCGTTAGATGCCAATAAAGAGGCATCTGTCAATTATTTTGACAGTACCGTAGAGTTTCAAAGATCAATTCTTCCCTATTCAGATACAAGAGATTTGATTTCCGCTATTTTATTCTACGAGGAAACATTAAAATCGTTACATACGTATAATGATTTTAAGACCGACTAAATGATTGGTCATAGAACCTTTTAAATAACAAAAAACCCAACATGAATTGTTGGGTTTTTTTGTGCCTTCTACTAAAATTTTGAAAATAATAGAATTTCAACATAATTTTTTTGTTAAAATATGTAGGAAAATACTTCAAACTTATCAAGAAATAAGTATTTCGTCGATATTATTTGCATTTCATAAGTATTTTGTATATGTTTGGTTTATATTATTTAAGCCCACAAATCTAACAAATAAACGAATTTGACCACTATGAAAAAAACTACGCAACTGATACTGTTATGTTTATTAGTATCTGGCACTATGTTTGCCCAGCAAGAAAAAGGGATAATTGGTTATAATAATTGGTTAAACCCTTGGACAGAATTCAAACCTAACAAGGTAGAATACGGCGCTCCAACACAAATTTTAAGTGGAAATATTACGAAAGACAAAAAGCTTTATAAACGAGATATTTATCTCTTATTGGGCGATGTTTTCGTAACAGATAGCACCACGCTTACCATCGAGCCTGGTACGGTCATTATTGGTGACTTCAAAACCAAAGGTTCTTTAACGATTAGTAACGGATCGAAAATTATTGCTGATGGGACACATACAGATCCTATCATCTTCACCTCTAGTCGCAGTGTTAAGAAACCTGGAGATTGGGGAGGATTATTTATTCTCGGTGATGCACCAACCAATAAGTTCGGAAGTGAATCTTCTTTAAATTATGGTTTGCGTCCTACCTCGTCTAAAAATATTAGTTACGGTGGTGACAATCCGGCGAGCTATTCTGGTGTCCTTCGTTTCGTAAGAATTGAATTTGCTGGGAAACGTACAAAAGACTACGGGTATTTTAACGGATTAACACTTGCTGGTGTTGGTCAGCAAACCATCATAGAAAATGTCATGGTGAGCTATTGTGAAGGCAATTCATTTAACGTGCTCGGTGGAGATGTTATTTTAGATAAAATGGTGTCTTATAAATCGAACATCAATGATTATGCATTCAATTACGGTGCACAATGTAAAATCAATAATTCACTAGCTATCAGATCGCCTTATGTTTCTGGAGCTGACAAGTCGAGATGCTTATACGCTGTTAACCATGATATCAAAGAAGAAGTCGATTTTAGTAGAAAGCAAACATCGGTAGCTGCTGAAAACTTGACCTTATTAAATTTGAGTAGCGATTTAGATTATGACATTAAAATTGGATTAGTCAATGAGGCTATTTATATCGGTGAAGACACGTCTTTTGCAATTGATAAAAGTGTGATTTCAGGATTCAATCCTGCGGTCATTATTAATAGCAATGTGAAGATTAACAGCGAGAATTTAGAAAAAATTAAGTTCACTAGAACGTATTTTAATAATTGTAAAGGAAATATTTTCGTTGAAAACTCAAGTAACAATGAAGATTTAGAAAACTGGTATGGAAATAGAGCATTTAATAATGTGTACTCCAAAGGTCCAGATTCTGAAACTTTTATTGATGCTGAAGACACAAAACGACCAGATTATCGCTTACGAATCAATAGGATTATTGCAGCCAACGATTCTATAGATGATGACGATTAATACGACTAATGCCCCAAATTAGCTCATAATAAACATCATAAATTTTAAGGGAAAACAAATGACGGTTCGAGTAGTTGGAATGAACTACTTGAATCATTTTTAACACAACAATGCTTATAGGATAGACTATTACAACCCCAAACCAAATGTCCACTACAAAAATTGCATATCACCTACGTTTCGCAGTCTGCTTATTTACTCTTGTCTTACAAGAGCGTGCTCATGCGCAAATAGTAATTGGAACACCCAACTTAGGATTTAGTCAAGCTTGTGCCAGTGAGTCTTTTAATTCCTACAGTACCACATTTGTATTTTCTCCGGAATCTTCTTTAGAGTCTTCTAATCAATTTACAATTGAAATGTCTGATGCTGATGGTGATTTTTCAAATCCTGTAGTGATCTTTACGTCTAATCCAGGCGCTATTGCAACTTCACCTGCAACTTTAAACTTTTCATTGCCTAACACCACAGCAGGTGAAAACTACAAAATAAGAATAAAAAGTAGTGCGCCAGCTGCTTCTAGTACTAGTTCAGCAGCTTTTGCTGCCTATTATAAAATTCAGGATTCGCCATTTACAATTAATAATTTAGTGTCTACCGCTGCTTTTTGTATTGGTGGTAACTATTTGTTAACTATTGATAATCCAGGCACAGGAGCAAATGATTCACCGCTCAACTATCCATCTTTAACGTTTAATTGGTTTAAAGAAACAGGACCTACAACCTCTGTGTTTGTGGC
>JAAEZI010000050.1 GCA_018222915.1 Algicola sp.
ATTTTAGAGGGATTTAAAAATTTTGTTGTTAAAAAACGTTTCAGACAAAAAGAGGCTCAGCCTCTTTTTGTTATTTATAGCCATCATGAATGAACAAAATTTTTAAATAAGTCAGGGTCTTAATTTTGTAATTTGGTAGGAAACTTTCATCATGAGATCATTAATAATTCTCTCCCTTTTATTACCCTCTCTTTTTTTTTCACAGTCAGAGCAACCAACCGTTAGACCATTTTTAAAGACGATTGTTTCCAAATTTCCAAACGTAAGAGATATGGCGATGTCTACCAAGAGGGACGAGGTTATTTTTTCAGCGCAAAGTGTTATGGGTGATATTTCAGCTTTAGTTACTGCCAAATGGTACGAGGGTAATTGGACATCAGAACAAGTCTTTATATCAGTTTTAAGCAAGAAGACGCTAGTTGGAGCAAAGTCAAAAACATGGGACCAAAAGTCAATTCAAATAAAATGGATTATTGCCCCTTTGTGGATACGAAGTCACAAACCTTATATTTTACAAGTAAAAGAATCAACGAATTGAAGGCTTTTGAAACGCATATGAATATTGAAAGTTTATTAGAAATTTTTGATTCCTATGACAATGGATCGAGTAGATTGTACCAAGTTGATATTTCTGGTTTTCTGAATTAAAGACGGCGACCCAACCATTCTCTAAATTTATAAGCAGTAGGTAATGGATCTTTTAAAAAAGCCTTGACTTCGGTATAATCCATTAAAAATTTCGTATTGAATATGAATGAGGGCCTTCGCTTGATAGATTTCAAAACACCTTTAAGTCTCATATAAGGAATTGCATCAAAATCCGTATCAGGAATAACCCCATTGATCGCTAATTGAATTGCTAAATGCGGAAAGTTAACACCTGCTCTTTCTGAAGCTTCAACACTGCCCCAAAAACGAGCGTTAATCTCAATCAATTTATAATCTTGGGCTAATTCATCGTAACGCAAATCTAAATGTGCGACACCCGACCAATTGAGCTGAGACATAACATTTGATACCGCTTTAAGAACCTCTTCATTCTTTATAAAATCGAAGCCTAATTGTGGCGCAAAAGCACTATGTCCTTTTAGATTACCTTTCTGTACCGTATGTGTCAAGATGTTTCCATTGAGACACAAAACACTACAATCTATATCATAACCTTCGATATACTCTTGGATAAACAAGGCTGATTTACTGCGCTTTGGAAATTTATCTTTGCTAAGAATTTTTTTAATACCATCACCACCCTTTTCATTCAAGGGTTTTATTAAGACTGGAAACGTCGCCTCGAGCAGAAATGTCTTTCGCTCTTCTTCATTAGAAACATAAAAAGATCTCGGATGCGATATTTGATGTTTTAAGGCAAAATCACTCAATCGCTTTTTGTTTGTAGCAATTTCAAAAGCCTCTAAACTTGGTAATGGAATAATCTTAGCAGAAGGATTTAGTAAGGCCTTATGTTTGATAAAAAAAGAAATTTCATGTTCTGCTATTGGCACAACAATATCAATGGATTTTGAAGCAATTTCAGCATTTACTAATTGCAACCATTGCTCATCATCACCTCTTTTTAAAAAATTAAAAGCAGCCGTATATCGAGAATATTTGGTGGCTGCGCGTTTTTTATTAGCAAGTACAAAAATCTTGTAGTCTTCAACCTGCGATAAACACCTAATCACAGATAAAGCCCAAGTACTATTACCATCTGGCACCAAAACATGAAGTCTTGAGCTCATATACTCTCTCTAAGCAATTAATTATTAGGTTCTCAAATATAGTGTATTAAAATGAAATTTGATTTGCTGAAATTTTTGCTTCCTCAAATTCTTGGATCATATCGGACACGATTTTCGCAGCGGGTTTGATATCATGAATTAAACCTGCTATTTGACCAATTTCTAATTCACCATCTTCTAAATCACCTTCAAACATGCCGCGCTTTGCACGCGCTCTTCCTAATAATTCCTTCAGTGCTTCGATGCTTGGACCCGACTTATAGAGTTCTTGCACTTCATTAAAGAATTTATTTTTGACCAATCTTACAGGTGCTAATTCCTTTAGGGTCAATTGTGTATCACCTTCTTTGGCAGCAACAACAACCTTCTTAAAAGCTTGATGCGCAGAAGACTCTTCACTTGCCACAAAGCGACTTCCTACTTGTACTGCATCTGCTCCCAAAATCATAACTGCTAGCATAATTCGTCCAGTCGCAATACCGCCTGCCGCAATCAGTGGAATATCTAATTGCTCTTTGACCATAGGGATTAATGTCAATGTGGTGGTTTCTTCTCTTCCATTATGACCTCCAGCTTCAAAACCTTCAGCTACTACCGCATCAACACCTGCTTCTTGCGCTTTCAGTGCAAATTTCACACTGCTCACAACATGGACAACAGTCACACCACGTTCCTTGAGCCATGCGGTCCATGTTTTTGGATTCCCAGCAGAAGTAAAAACAATCTTAACACCTTCCTCTATGATGATGTTCATGATTTCTTCAATATTTGGATATAACATTGGAACGTTGACACCAAAGGGTTTATCGGTAGCTTTTTTACATTTTTGAATATGTTCTCGTAATACATCAGGATACATCGAACCTGCGCCAATTAAACCTAGGGCACCAGCATTACTAGCAGCTGAAGCCAATCGCCAACCACTATTCCATATCATGCCAGCTTGAATGATTGGATATTCAATTTGGAACAATTCCGTTATTTTGTTTGCCATGTTATGATTTGATGAGTTTATAGGTTTTTATCGTTTCACCAGATTGAAAATTCAAAATATACATCCCAGGTGCCATCGCAGACGTATCCAAAGACGTAGAAGATTCTGTAATATTCTGTTCCAATACCCTTTTACCTAGAATATCAAAAACTCTAAGTACAGTGACATCATTTAAGGTTGGTATTTGAACGGTAAGAATGTCGTTAACAGGATTCGGAAAAACCTTAAATTGAAGGTAAGTCACCTCTTGTAAAGACAAGCCGATATTTAATGCAAGCTGAAAATCAGGAATACCATAGCCAATCAAATAATCAGGTGTCGTGTATTGGGATGCCGACATTCGGACATAATTTTTTATATCTTCATTAGTTGCATTTGGCAAGGCTTGCCATAAAGACGCAATTCCACCAGCCACAATTGGCGAACTAAAAGAAGTCCCATTATTGCCAACAATGGTGTTTGAAGCATTTACGACAGCGGCTGCTGCGCCTTGAGCTGCCACATCTGGTTTTTGAGTTGTCTGAAATGCACTTCCTTGCGAGCTGAAAGCCACGTAATCACCATTAGCATCAACTGCTGCGATACTTAGAACACCAGTACCATCTGCAGGCGCACCAACACCAGCCGTTCCTGAATTTCCTGCGGAAGTCACCACCAAAATGCCTTTTTCATTGGCAATATTTGCGCCTCGAGTAATAAATGTCGTGTTACCGTCTAAATCGGCATCTGTATGCGAATAATTTGGATTATCATACGTTTTGTATCCCAATGAAGTATTAATTAAATGAACTCCCAAACTATCGGCACGTTCAGCGGCTTCCACCCAATAGGCTTCCTCCACAGGTGTTTCCGACGCTACATCTTCCGTTCTGAATAAATAATAAGAAGCATCAGGAGCCGTTCCTACAAACTGATCTTGAATAAAACCAGCCATATCACTCAAGACTTTCGTACCATGATCATTCCCTGTAAAGGCATAGACATTATCTGTTCTATCCACAAAATCATAACCATCCAGCAAATCATTATTATCCCTTAACCTCTGAAATGCACCCATAGTATCAACGTTTGGAAAACCGGAGTCTAGTACTGCTACAATCACACCTTCTCCTGTATAATCGTCAAGATGAAGGGCATCCACATTAATCATTGTGACTTGATTTTGCGTATCGCCATAATTAAATGTGACGGCTGCTTCTTCTATTGAAAATTTGTCGTCAATAGTGCCTACTCTGGAATTGGAATTTAAACTATGGTCTGCAAATTCCACAGAAGACACAAAGTCAAAGTCGGTTACCAAGGCATTAATAGCTTCTTCCGTACCTCTCACATAAACAGCATTCATCCATTTGGATTTGGCAAATACGGTGACACCCGTTTCAGGCGCTTTTAACTGTGAGATGTAATTTTCATTAACAGGGACATCACGAGCATCAATCGCTATGCCTTGCGTATTTTTTCTATCAATGGCTTGTTGCGTTAGAATTGAAATTGGATTGTTAATTGACGACTGGACATTTTCTTTATCGCTAAAAAACACCCACGCATCTTGTTGCGCATAGGCATTAAATTGATATAAAATGACAAATAACAGCAGGACTTTTTTCATAACAATAGGACATTAAGAATTATAATTTTCAGTCTGGTAATCTGAAAAAGAATAACTTTTCTTTACTGCAATTTAAGAAATTACTCCCGAACCTACTAATTCGTCATCGAGATACCAAGCCACGAATTGACCTTCTGTTATAGCAGATTGCAGCTTCTCAAATTCAACATATAAGCCACCATCTACCTTATAAAGTGTTGCCTTTTCTAATGGTTGCCTATATCTAATACGTGCTTTAACCACCATCGATTCGTCGATAGCTAATTGTAAGTCTTCACGTACCCAATGCAATTCGTCATCATTCACAAAAAGGACTCGTTTTAAAAGGCCAGGATGGTTTTTTCCTTGTCCGGTGTAAATCACATTATCGATAACATCTGTATCAATAACAAAAAGAGGCTCCACAGTACCACCTACTGCAAGACCTTTACGCTGTCCTTTCGTAAAATAATGAGCACCTTGATGGTGACCTACTACATTCCCATCTGCTGGAATATAGCGATCCTTCTCACTTAAATATTGTAGTTCTTGAATTTTAGATTCAAAATCTGGAAGTGCCCTCGTATACCTTGTATGCGCTTTTGGAATCTCTACGATCACACCTTCCTTTGGTTTGAGTTTTTGTTGTAGAAATTCTGGGAGCCGCACTTTACCAATAAAACAGAGACCTTGTGAATCCTTCTTATCAGCCGTTACTAAATCCAGTTTGGCAGCGATTTCCCTTACTTCTGGTTTTGTAAGTTCCCCTATTGGAAAAAGCGCTTTGGATAATTGTTGTTGAGACAACTGGCATAAAAAATACGATTGATCTTTGTTTGAATCAACTCCAGATAACAATTGATAGACCAATTTACCATCCTTTTCAATAGTTCCTTTTCTGCAGTAATGACCTGTTGCTACAAAATCGGCTCCTAAATCAAGTGCAATTTTCATAAAAACATCAAACTTAATCTCCCTATTACACAAGACATCAGGGTTTGGAGTTCTACCCTTTTGATATTCATCAAACATATAGTCGACAATACGCTCTTTATACTGCTCACTTAAATCAATAGTTTGAAAAGGAATACCGAGCTTATCGGCTACCAACATGGCATCATTACTATCGTCCAACCACGGACATTCATCAGAAATGGTCACAGAATCATCGTGCCAATTCTTCATAAAAAGACCTATAACCTCGTAGCCTTGTTCTTTTAATAAATAAGCTGCGACGCTTGAGTCTACACCTCCTGAAAGTCCTACTATTACTCTTTGCATGATGCAAAATTAAGAAATAAAAACAGCAACATAACGCTAGTTACCATTCTAAATACATATGATATGTATTGATTTAAGCTATTGCTTTTTCGGGTTTTTGCTACGCTTTGTATGATCTTTAGTTTCCACTAACTTACCATCTTCATAATAACTCCAAACACCATGTTTTAAATTGTTTCTGTAAAGTCCCTCTGCTTTAATGTTACCGTCAGCATCGAAATACTTAGTGATACCATTTAACTCATCATTTTTATAGAGGAACCTTTTTAAAACTGTGCCATTTTCAGCATACCATATCGATTCACCATCTAGCATACCATTTATATAATTAGATTTTTCGGCGGTGTTTCCATTGGGGTAGAATACCTGTCGTTCTCCTTCCAATTTACCTTGGTCATTATAATACTCAGTGGTCATAATGGCATCCGATTTGTTATGATAATAAATCCATTTACCATAATATAGCTTTCCTATCATTTGACCTTCACTTATGAGTTTTCCTGTAGATGACAAAAATTTAACGGCCACCTGATTTGAGTTTGGATCAAATACTTTGGTAGCACTTAAGACACTCTTACCTCCTTTTAATGTGTAAAACTTAAATGTACCAACTTCTTTGCCATGGTCAAATTCGCCTTCATATCTAAGCTCTTTCGTTTTATCGAAGTATTTTCGCCATACGCCATGACGGTTTCCATCCTTATCAAATTGATTAACAATATTTTGAGCATTCAAGCCTAAAGTAAATACTGTTAAAATATATATAAAAATAAAGGGTTTTTTCATTTTTTGTTTAATGATTTAGTAATTTTATTAAACAGACTAATTATTTATTAATAAATGTTGAACAATAAAAACTCAAAAAAATGAAAATTATTTCAAAAACCTTTAAATTAATCCCAGTATTTTTACTCATCTTCTCTCTTTATGGATGCAGTAGCGATGATGATTCAGGGACAATCGTTCCAACGCCTCTAAATATTGTAGAACTAGCAAGTGCTAATCCAAATTTAAGTAGTTTGGTTGCTGCACTTCAAGCCGCTGATGGCGATTTAGTGACCACCTTAAGCGGTAGTGGTCCATACACAGTTTTAGCGCCTACCAATGATGCTTTTGATGCATTCTTAGGAGATAATGAATTACAAGACATCCCTACAGATGTTTTAAGACAAGTACTTTTAAATCATGTCATTTCTGCTGATTTAACAGCAGCAGATCTAGCCGGTTTAGGTTCTGGTTATACAAACACCAATGCGTCTGGTGCTGGTGGACAAAATATCAGTATTTATTTTGACACTTCGAGTGGTGGTGTTGATTTCAATGGTGTTTCTTCTGTAGTACCTGGTGGTGCAGATATCGATGCTTCCAACGGTACAATTCATGTGGTTGATGCTGTAATAGGATTACCGAGTATTGTGGATCACGCTTCTGCTAATAATGATTTAAGTAGTCTCGTGGCCGCTTTAAGTGCTGCTGATTTAGTAGGTGCGGTAAGTGGAGACAGTCCATTAACAATTTTAGCACCAAATAACACGGCATTCAATACGTTCCTAGATGGAAGTTCATTAGGTGATGTACCAGCCGATGTTTTAAACAATTTATTATTGAATCACGTGATTACAGGAGCTGTACCATCTAGTACACTTACTAATGCTGGATCAGGATATACAAAAACCAATGCTGTAGGACCAGAAGATTTAGCAATGACAGCTAACAATTTGAGTCTTTATTATGACACGTCTGATGGTGTACGTTTTAATGGTGTTTCGTCTGTAGCACAAGCTGATATCGTCGCGACCAACGGAATTATTCACGTCGTAGATGCGGTCATTGACATTCCATCTATCGTAACTTTTGCCACAGCTGATCCTAATTTCTCTACGTTGGTAACAGCGTTAACCGACTTAACACCTGGAACTGATTTCGTTGCGACCTTATCAACTCCAAACGGTACGAGTCCTGCGCCATTTACTGTATTCGCACCAGTTAATTCTGCCTTCGATGCTTTAGCTGAAATTCCAGCCGAAGATGTACTAACTCTAGTATTATTACACCACGTTTTAGGAGATGCTAATGTGACTTCAGAAAACTTAACAGATGGTACATCACCAACCATGTTAAATGGTCAGTCAATTACTATCAACTTACCAGGTTCCGCAGGAAATATTGCAGATATTACTGATGGTGCTGGAAACACTGGAATTGGTGTTATTGCCGTTGATGTACAAGCTGGGAATGGCGTCATTCACGTTTTAGACACAGTGATGTTGCCTGCTAATGATTAATCATATAGATATTCATTTGGATTGATTAATAGCATCCTTTTTTAAATGAATATTTTGAAAGAGTCTTTAGAATATTTCTAGAGACTCTTTTTAATTTTAATAGATAGAAGTTTAGAAAAAAAGCCTTCCGATTGGAAGGCTTTTTAAATGCTATAACCATGGGCTATTTCTTACGCTTTTGTTGCGCTTGTTTTTGTTGTTCTGCTTGTTCCATCATCTCTGCCATTTTCTTTTGAAATTTATTCTGCTTTTTAGGCTTCTTCTTATTCTCCTGAATTTGAGCATGAATTTTGTCTTCATCCAAAATATAGTTCTTGATAACAAGCATGATACCAATACTAATCAGGTTAGAAATAAAATAATATAAACTTAAACCAGAAGCATATTGATTAAAGAAGACCAGCATTAACAATGGAGAGAAGTATATCATGTACTTCATCATCTTAGCCATATCTGGCATACCCTCTTGCGTAGGTTGTGACGCCATTTGTTGACCGGTTGTCATTTTCATATAAAAGAAAATGGCGATGGCCGCTAATATTGGAAACAAACTTACGTGATCTCCATAAAAAGGAATTGTAAATGGTAATTCTGCAATCACGTCATAGGATGACAAATCATCCGCCCAAAGGAAGCTTTTTTGACGTAATGCAAATGCCGTAGGGAAGAACATAAATAAGGCATAAAACACTGGCAATTGTATCAATCCTGGCAAACATCCAGCCAAAGGACTGGCACCAGCCTTATTTTGTAAAGCCATCGTTTCTTGTTGCGCCTTCATTTTATTGTCCTTATGCTTTTCTCTAATCGCATCCAATTCTGGCTTTAAGACCCTCATCTTAGCTTGCGACAAAAATTGTTTATACTGTACAAAGGACATCAATAATTTAATTAGGATAGTCATGACAATAATAGCAATCCCATAAGGCAAGAATGAACTCAAGAAGCTAAAGAGCGGGATAAACAATGATTTGTTAATCCACCCAAAAATACCCCAACCAAAAGGAATACTTTCCTCTAAGTCATAATCGTAAGCTTTTAAAACTTTACTATCTGTGGGACCAAAGTAAAACTTAAAGTTATTATTCGCCTCACCATTGGTAAAAGTAAGTGGCAATTTTGAAGCAAATTCCTTGGTGTAAATAGTGTCAACCTCTTCATCTTCCACAAGTGTTTTAGAAGCAATAGTTGCCTTTTTAAATGGTTGATCTGCGACTAATATCGAACTAAAAAAGTGCTGTCTATAAGAGAGCCAACGCGCGTCTTCAATAATTTCTTCATCGTCTCCAGCTTGCGCCAATTTGTCAATTTTATCACCTTCATACATGTAAGTTAATCGCGTGTAGCGGTTTTCATAGGTGATACTCTGATCATGACGATAGGTTTTCAGCGCCCAATCCAAATCAATATTCTGAGAGGAATTAATCACATTATTCAAGCCTTCAGATCGGATTGAAAAATCAATCATGTAATCATCAGGTTTTAACTCATAACGATACTCTAAAAACTGAGATTCAGACACTTTCAGTTTCATCGAAACCACCGTGTTATCTCCATTTTTAGTAACAGACGGTTGAAAGTATTGATCATTCGTATTTAAAATTCGATTATCAGTCGTTGGAAAACTAATATTGAACTGCTCATTACCATCTTGTATCAAGGCAATCGGTACAGAGTCATAATCCACAAATTTTTTCAGAATGACTTCGGAAAGAAAACCACCTTTATTACTGAATTTTAAATCAAATACATTCGTTTTAACTGAGGTTTGCGCATCCGTTGCAGAAGGTAAAGTTGCCGCGAAGACAAAAGCACCCAATTTATTTTTGAGCATTTCATACTTAAGTGAATCGCCAACATTGAGATTTGAGAAGTCTTCAGATGTGGTCACTTTAGTGTCGGTAGTCGCTTCTTTTTCGTTATTTTTTGCTTCTTCTGCCGCCTTTAATTGCTCTTGTTTTTCTTGTTCGGCAAGCTCCTCTGGTGTTGGCGTGTTTTGCCACATCATAAAGAGTAATATTCCGAAGATAAGAACGAATCCTATGATGGATTTGATATCTAATTTTTTTTCTTCCATGGGTAAAATTTAGTTGCTCCTTTGCTTAGGAGAGGATAGCTATTGCTTAACAAAAAGCTAACCAATATTAGTTTTGTGCCATACTGACACTATTGTTCTTGGTTTTAAAATTCAAAGCAGCTTTCACGAAAGCAACAAAAAGGGGATGCGGATTCGCTACGGTACTCTTATATTCTGGATGATACTGAACACCAACAAACCAATTGTGAGAAGGAATTTCAATAATTTCCACTAAGCCTGTTTCAGGGTTTAGGCCTGTCGCCTTCATTCCTGCCTCCTCAATTTGAGATTTATAAGCATTGTTAAATTCGTAACGATGTCTATGACGTTCTTTAATAGTATGCGACTTATACACCTCACTCGCAATACTGTCATTGGCTATGTCACAATCCCAAGCGCCTAATCGCATGGTACCACCTTTATCAACAATATCTTTCTGCGATGCCATTAAATCGATTACAGGATGTGCTGTTGTTTCATCCATTTCTGTGGAATTAGCCTCTTTTAAGCCCAATACATTCCTTGAATATTCGATGACTGCCATTTGCATGCCTAAGCAAATTCCCAAGAATGGAATATTGTGTTCTCTCACATACTTGACCGCTTCGATTTTCCCTTCAATACCACGCTCTCCAAAACCTGGAGCAACTAAAACACCATGTAAATGTTTCAATTTTTTTGCTGCGTTTTTAGAAGTCAAGTGTTCGGAATGAATGGATTCTATATGCACTTTGACTTCATTCTCTGCTCCTGCATGAATGAATGCTTCTAATATGGATTTATAAGAATCCTGTAATTCTACATATTTCCCAATCAAACCGATAGTAACTTCACCAATGGGGTTTTTATGGCGTTCAAGAAATTGATTCCATTGCGTTAAGTCTGGCTCTGAGCTATCTAGTCCTAATTTCTTAAGAACAACCGTATCTAAACCTTGATCCAACATCAAATTAGGCACGTCATAAATTGTTGACGCATCTATAGACTGAATTACGGCTTCTGGTCTAACATTACAAAATTTTGCTAGTTTATCTCTTAAATCCTCGGGTAATTCATGTTCTGTTCTGCAAACCAAGACGTCTGCCATAACACCACTTTCCATCAAGGTTTTCACGCTATGCTGTGTTGGCTTGGTTTTCAATTCGCCTGCAGCTGACAAATAGGGAATCAACGTGAGGTGGATCACAATAGCATTGCTCTCTCCAAGTTCCCATTTTAATTGTCTAACAGCTTCTACATAGGGTAAGGACTCAATATCACCAACCGTTCCTCCTATTTCTGTAATAACGATATCATAATCACCAGATTTCCCTAAAATTTGTACACGATGTTTAATTTCATCTGTTATATGAGGTATAACCTGCACGGTTTTTCCTAAGAATTCACCACGTCGTTCCTTTTCAATGACACTTTGATAAATGCGTCCAGTAGTTACGTTATTAGATTGACTTGTTGGGACATTTAAGAAGCGTTCGTAATGGCCTAAATCCAAATCCGTTTCAGCACCATCATCTGTTACGTAACACTCACCGTGCTCATAAGGATTTAAGGTTCCTGGATCTACATTAATGTATGGATCTAATTTTTGGATGGTAGTTCTATAACCTTGAGCCTGAAGTAATTTTGCTAAAGAAGCAGCAATGATTCCCTTCCCTAAAGAGGAAGTCACACCTCCAGTTACAAAAATATATTTAGTAGTTGTCATGTTGCGCTGTTAAACGCAGGCAAATTTACAAAATTTAAATAGTTATTGTTGTATCAATTTAGTGTTTAATTATCAACATCCCGAATGCTTTCTTTTGAAAGGCGTGAAGCATCCACAATATGAAAGACCGAATATAATTAACCTAATAAAACGTTATGGTTCTCCATTTGTTTTATAGGTCTTCTTCTAATGGCTTCAATTTGCTTGCTATACAATTGATATAGCGTGTCTGTTACTACAGCCGACCTTTTAACATTGGAAAGACTACTGAGATAAACGCCGTCAATATTAAGACATTCTCTAATAACCATTTCATCATCTTTGCGTGTCATTATTGACTTTAATTCAGCCATTAATTTCATAATTCGCAATTGCATCTTTGATATGGATACAGGTTCAATTCCCATCGTTTCCAAATGCACTTGAACTTCCAAAATAAAATTATCTATGCTTTTTAATTTGGTTGTCAACCATTTTTGAATGTACGGGTTTTCCGTTTGCTCTTGCAAGTGTCGATAAGCTTCCTTTGCTTTTATACTCGTCATTAGTATTTTCTGAAGCGTTTCAGAACCCACTGTATAGGTTATTGATGTTTTCATAAGATAGGACTTTAAGCCAAGGGCTGAAGTAATTAGTCTTGCTAAATTCCTACAATTTTCAACAATTCATGTGTTCTATCACATTTTAAATTAATCCAATTAAACTTGGAACTATGAACACAGGAAACAGGTCACCAAGGAGTTACGATTACTGAGATGTATCGCTAAGATAATATGTCATTTAGGATATCGCTTTTGAATATCACGTATCAAATACTCTAATCCATTTAATTTGAGCTCATATACTTGCGTGAGCATAGCTCCTAATTGACCCTTCGGAAATCCCTTATTATGATACCACACGATATAATATTCTGGTAAGTCAATCAGATATCGTCCTTCATACTTACCGAAAGGCATCCTGGTATGAGCTAATTTAATTAGAAAATCTTTATCTGGTTGCAGCATCCTATTGTGAGCGATACGCTCTAAACTTTTGAAGTTCAGCACTAACAAAGGCCTTCCATTTTGCTTGTTGCTCCTTATGGATGGAGTTTTCACTTTGCGTGTCGTAGTCGTATTGCATTTGCGCTAAATTGATATTGGCTCGTTCATGTAATGCACGCAATTCACTTTTAATTCGGTTGGAGACTTTTAGCTTAGAGATCTCATATCGCAACATCCTTACATGCAATTCGGTAATATCAAAATGAAGTTGTTCATGGGCTAAAATATGATCATCGCCTTTTTCCTTTACATACCAAGACTTTTTAGGATAAAAATGTGCACTTACATCTGCTTCAAAGCTCAAGACCACATTCTCACGTTCTTTTACTGAAAACGAAAATGTGATGCCTGACGCTGTCACAGCAACAGCATCTGAACCTGAATCTACAGGTCCTTGAAAATCTTCCCATGTTAATTTTTTAGAAGCCTTCCACGAAATAGTCTTTTCCTTATCTGAAGACACATTCAGACAAAATAATACGATAATTAAGAAGCGTAATATCATTGCGATTTATTTCGAATTAAACACCTAAATTTTCAGATGAATAGGTGTTAAAATTAACGTCGTAAAAACCTGAATATTGTGTCGTTCTATTTAAAAAAATAGAATTAAACTCACCCATTATCAATCTGTTACCTATAAAAAAGTGAACGACTCGAGTTCGATTATTTTGCCTCTACAATGGTAAGATTGTCGTACTTAACCACATAAACGGCTTCATTATAATAACCACCAAAAAGCTTTTTAGAATATCGAAATTTATTTTCAACATATTCGGTCTCAATGGCACTGTTCGAGGTCTTATACAGATCATCACCACTCGCCAAACGTAAAAGTAAGTCCATGGTTAGATCAAATCCTCTCACCGCATAACGGTTTGGGCTCACATTGTAAATTCTTCGGTAAGTTCTAATAAAAGCATTATCTGCTGTTGCAATATCAGTGGTTTTATTCACCGACGGGTAATGAAATTTGAGATTTGATAAGTGGTAATTTGAAATTTCTCTTCCTTCAAACGCTCTATTTTTATTAGTAGTCATAAGAATGATTTCTTTACGAGCATCATTCAAGCCATTAATCATACTTATAACATTTGAGGCAAACCCTTCATTATCTGTTTCCAAAAAGACAATATTATTTCCATTTTGAAAAACATTCACTAAATCATTCTGATATATAAAATACGCCTCTTCACCCTTCTTATTTTTTCTAGAGTAGATTTGCTTGGCTGAAGGGAAATCACCCTTTAATTTATCACTTATATTTTTATGCTTGGAATCGGCAATAATGACAATGTGCTTCTGTACAGAGTCTTTTTTCACATAATTCACGATGGTTTCTGCTAACAATTCACTCGAAGGCACCGTTTGAAATACATTATCGTAGAGATTCTCTGGCATCGAATAAGGCGACACTATAGGCACATTATCTTTCTTCAGTGAAGCAGCGACACGATCGAAGTTTTTCGGTAACAGTGGTCCAACGACAACATCATATTCTGAAAAATCACTAGATGACAATATTTCAGAAATTTGAGAAGGTTGATTTCGTGTGTCATATACCTTCAGGTGTGTCGATATCCCTAAACGCTTTGCTGAGTCAATCGCGATCAATGCACCAGCGTGGAAATCTAAAGAGACTGAAAGCAATCGATCTGTTCTAATTTTTTTCTTCGCCTCTTCAATAGAATCCACATCAATTCTATTGGTTCTGTAAGGCAGCATCAATGCGATTTTTTTGGTATTTAAATTGGTAAGCTCTTTCGACAAATCAGTATTTGCGATATCCTTAACTACATAATCCGTTTTCACATTCGCAGGGACTCGCAACACCATTCCCAATTTAAGTCCACTTTCTTTTAATCCAGGATTTAAAGATTCTAGTTCCTCTTGGGTGACCCCTAGTTTTCTATTAAGTGCCATGTAGCCTTCACTTTTCAGAACCGTATAATAGTTGTACGTTTCTTCTACCGTCTTTTCTTCATTATTACTAATATTAGGAACGTTAACCTCTTGACCTGGCTGCAAGACCTCTCCTAAATTAGGATTGAGCGCTTCTAACTCTGGTACGGTTATCCCAAACTTATAGGCCACGCGCCATTTACCTTCTTTCGGTAGCACCTTATATTTTTTGATAGTATTCGTTAGTGACACTTGACTCACGATTGTTTTAAACTTCGGAATCTTTATTTTATCACCTTTTCTTAAATTTTCAGAATATAAATACTTATTGTACTTCTTAATATCCTCAATGGCCACACTGTACTTTTGGGAAATACTGAAAAGTGTTTCCTTGCGTTTCACCTTGTGAGTTTTAAAACTGACTACTTCTTTTACAGGCTCTGTTGGCGCTTCATTTTTAACTTTCGTATCTGGAATAATCAATACTGTGTTATCATCCAAAGCTGTTTTTGCATCTGGATTCAACGCATAAATATCGAAAGGTGTGACCATGTACATTTTGGCAATACTTTCGATGGTTTCACCTTTTTTTACTTTATGAGTCTTGTAACCTTGCGCCATAGCAGTAGCAGAGTACAAGAGAACAATAATAACAACAACGAGTTTTTTCATTTATATTTAATTTAATCCTGTAGGTGGTTTACTCCCACTCAATAGTTGCTGGCGGTTTGGAACTGATATCGTAAACCACCCTATTGACACCTTTCACTTTATTTATAATTTCATTTGAGGTTTTTTGCAAAAACTCATACGGAAGATTTACCCAATCGGCAGTCATTCCATCCGTACTTTCTACGGCTCTCAATGCCACACATTTCTCATAGGTACGCTCATCTCCCATCACTCCTACACTATTTACTGGCAACAACATAGCTCCCGCTTGCCAAACTTTATCGTATAAATTCCATGAACGCAGGTTATTAATAAAAATAGCATCTACCTCTTGTAATATACGAACTTTCTCAGGAGTTAGATCACCAAGGATACGAATGGCGAGTCCTGGCCCAGGAAAAGGATGGCGTCCAAGCAATTGAGTATCCATATTCATGGAAGCACCAACACGTCTTACCTCATCTTTAAACAAGGCTTTCAGTGGTTCTACCACTTTCAGCTTCATAAAATCGGGAAGACCACCAACATTATGATGACTTTTTATGGTCGCACTCGGACCTCCAGTCGCCGAAACACTTTCAATGACATCTGGATAAATAGTCCCTTGTGCCAGCCATTTAACATTCGATATTTCATGTGCTTCATCATCAAAAACTTCAATGAACACGCGACCTATGGTTTTTCGTTTTTCTTCTGGGTCGCTCTTTCCTGCTAAAGCATCCAAAAAGCGTGCCGAAGCATCAACACCCTTCACATTGAGTCCCATACCTTCGTATTGATGCAATACATCTTCAAACTCATTTTTTCGTAACAAACCGTTATTCACAAAAATACAATACAAATTCTCGCCAATAGCCTTATGCAAGAGCATGGCTGCCACTGAAGAATCTACACCTCCCGATAATCCTAAAACCACTTTATCATTACCAAGTTTTGCTTTTAAGTCATTAACGGTTTCTTCAACGAAAGATTGTGGTGTCCAATCTTGTTCAATTTCAGCGATTTTAATCAAAAAATTATGCAATAATTGATGGCCATCAGTAGAATGATACACCTCTGGATGAAATTGAATCGCATAGGTAGCCTCGCCTTCAATTTTATAGGCTGCATTTTCAACATCACTTGTACTAGCTAATAAAACGCCTCCTGTTGGTAATTTCTTGATGGTATCACTATGACTCATCCATACTTGGCTGCCTTCATGGATATTCTCAAAGAAATCTTCATCTGATTTTACATAGTCCAAGTTGGCTCTTCCGTACTCCCTTGTATTGGATTCTGCAACCTCTCCACCAGAGAAATGTGCCAAATATTGTGCGCCATAACAAACGGCCAACATTGGTTTTTTTCCTCGGAAATTGGACAAGTCAGGATGAAGTACCTCTTCGCCTCTTACAGAATTAGGACTTCCTGATAAAATCACGGCTTTGAAGCTGTCTGAATCGTTTGGAATTTTATTGAATGGATGAATTTCGCAATAGATATTTAACTCTCTTACGCGACGCGCAATCAACTGAGTGTATTGCGAACCGAAATCTAAAATAAGGAC
>JAAEZI010000005.1:0-25120 GCA_018222915.1 Algicola sp.
CGCCCATTGTCCAATATTCCTCACTGCTGCCTCCCGTAGGAGTCTGGTCCGTGTCTCAGTACCAGTGTGGGGGATCCCCCTCTCAGGGCCCCTATCTATCGTTGCCATGGTGTGCCGTTACCACACCATCTAGCTAATAGAACGCATACCCATCTCTTACCACCGAAGCTTTAAAGTGTCTGTGATGCCACAGTCACTTACTATGGGGTATTAATCTTCATTTCTAAAGGCTATCTCCCTGTAAAAGGTAGGTTGTATACGCGTTACGCACCCGTGCGCCACTCGTCATCTGGTTGCAAGCAACCAATGTTACCGTTCGACTTGCATGTGTTAGGCCTGCCGCTAGCGTTCATCCTGAGCCAGGATCAAACTCTTCATCGTTAATCTTTTAGTCTTACGACTGTTTCTTAACTTCCAATCGGAATTATTCGATATTTGTACTCAAAATGGTCTATTCTTTTGTTTGAAAAATGCCGTCGCCGACATCTTCCTTACGCTGTCAATTCAATATGTTAATGAACTTTTTTTCTCTTTCCTTAAACGCTTTAACGATTAAGCGGGTGCAAATATAAAACCCTTTTTTTATTCCTACAACACTATCTGTACTTTTTTTTCGAAAAATTTATCCCGATAACTCAATACTTACTTTCTCGTAGAACTTACGCCAAACATCATCCGTTTAGCGGGTGCAAATATACAACCCTTTTTTTCTTACAACCAAAACTTTTTTGCTCTTTTTTTTCCCTTTTTAGTATCACTCAACAACAAACCCTTATTTACAGTACTTTACAACCAAAACTATAAAAAGAAATTCCAAACCAAACCAAATCTTATTGTAAAATCTCTGTAAGGATTATTCGGCGCAGAAAAATAATTATAACCTGTGAACGAAGAATTAAAATGTTCTGCCTTCAAAAATATCCTAGTTTGTCTGATTTTTGCATTGACAAAAAAGTCTAATCTCGGAAAACCATCCATTTTGGTCGTATTTTGTGTGTAAAATTCAGCTAGTAATGGATCATAGGCATCCATATAGTAATCTGTGAAATAATTTAAAGTGACTCCAGTTTGTAAGAAAAGTGCATTATTCTTGAAAAAATGATTGGAATAATAGAAGGTATTTCTAATCACGAAATCAGGTACATTAATTGATTTTGTTTCATCATTCACATTTTGATATAACAAGGTGTTATTCAATGCAAATTTTCCAAGTTTCAACTCTTTCTTAATTTTTAATTTAATTAGACTTATCGTTTCATTCGTTTGTTTAGGTTGTACCAGTCCTGTGTCCTCATTTAATCCAAAAAAAGCATAATTCTCTATAGTGGAATAATCTAAGTGCACATCCAAATATCTCTTAGAAATCAACTCAAATTGAAAATTAGTTGTATTCTGATTTGAAAACCTTTCAACGTTATACCAATTATAGTTGATGTAAGCACTTTGATTTAGCAAAAGGTTATAATTGGGAGCTCGAGAAAACAACGACAAGCGCGATTGTAATTTTAATTCTTCATTAAGCGCATAATTTGCCAAAGCTGAAAAGTGGCTACCGTTAAAATCTCCTATGAGGTTTGAACCAAATTCTGCATTTAATAAAATATTGTTGAATCTACGTGTATACTGTCCTTCTATACTAACGACTTGATCTTGTATTCTATTAGGTATGATTTCTTGATTTAAAATTGTTACCCTATCATAACCATAATTAATATCCGTATAACCAATTCCTAAACTCACATCTCCAATAACGGGTGAATCATATTGAACAGCTAATTTCGTATTAAAATTTTCTAAAGTTACCTTGTCTCTTAAGTTATTATCGTAAAATGAATTACCAAAAAACGCTTCAACACTATTGGTCTGATCAAATTGAAAGTACTTGTCCTCAAACTCAATAATATGTTTAACAGATAACGATTTATTCAATGAGTCGTTAGATGTTAATACTTTATAATCATGATTTAAATAAAACCGTTTCCCTACTAATATGTTTTCTGCATTTTCAAAATTAGGATCAAACACAGATCTATCCAAAAAATCCTCATCACCTGATAAAAAATTCGGAATATCTTCATCTTTTATTCCTCCGTTTTCCTCATTTAAAAGATCTTGAGTCGTGATATGAGCTTTAGCATGATATCTATCATTTTTAGTATGGAAGTTTGTTGTAAACCTTAAGTTACCAGTGCTGGTAATTTGATGTTGATAATTACCTAAAGATCTTAAACCCTTATAGGCGATAGATAAGTTTAATTGTTTTGATGTATTAACAGTAAAAAAAGCATCTAATAATTGACCTTGTTGAAAGGCTGTTTTAAAAAACAATTCAGTTAAAGGTGTAGGAACTTCATAGTAATTAATATCCTCTATCTCTAAATAATTAAAGTGCCTAGCTCTTGCCCCAAATTTGGGAAGCATTGAGCTATTTGTAAAATCTTTAGATAACTCGTTATAGGTCTGCCCTAAATTTGCAAAAGGCAATAAACCAAAATTATCTTTTCTTAAATAATTAAATTTATAATCTTTAGAAATCGACAAAGTCGTATCGAGAAACCTTTCATTTCCATTAACATCACGAATTAAATATTGATCTATTTTAGCATCATTATTTTTGATGTTTTTATTGCTGGTACTTTTACTAGAAAGTTTAGTAGAGTCCCTTAATGATTGGTTATTTTTTTTAGTATTCTCAGGAATTTTCAACTGTTGAGAATAAAAACTAGCAGACACTAACAGTAATAAAAATACTAATATTCTTTTCTTCATTGCACTTTAATAATGGGTAAAAGTAAATATTTAATCCGAGAATCAAATAGTAATGCCCCATTACGGATGGAATTTAACAACTAATTATAACAATAAAAAAAGCCCGTGATAAAATCACAGGCTTTCCTTAAAATTATATACGAAACGTTTACAGCTTTGTCAACGTAAACGATGCTTCATATGGTCCACCACAAGATCCATTAGGATCTTCCATGTAAATGACAGTCATAAAGTCATCACTACAAATATCCCATGGTGTATTTCCACTAGTTTCAGGTGTAAAGATATATGGTCCAGCTGCACTACATGCTAAACTCGGATCAACATCTCCTCCTAACACCACTACGTTATCCGTAGTAAAGTTAATCGAAACTGTTTCTAATTCACCGTTAAAAGCAGGTAATACACCAACAGTGAATACTCTACTATTAGGATTGAATGGATCAACAGCTAAAGTTACCGTACCAGCTGCAAAGTTTTCAGTACCATTACCTGGTCCGATAGCAGCTTCTAAGTCAGCAATTGCATAATCACCTACGAAATAGTCACTTGGCAAAACCTCTGGATTAGAACAAGGAATCGTAACTCTATGACGAGTGATACCATCCTCTTCTAAACCTAATAAGATACCAGGCTGATCAACAGACTCAAGTACAATATCAAAAGATGTTACGAAATCTCTAGCAACTTCCATATTAGCAAGCGCTAAATCTACAGTCACATTTCTAGTCGCATCAGCTGGATCAGCATAAACTACTCCAGAAGAAGACGATACAAACTGCGTGAAATCTCCTTCAACTGCTTCAATTGAATAAGCGATATTCAAACCGTTTTCGTAAATAGGAACACTTACATCCAATGGAATTGAAATAGACGGCGAAGTTTGACCCGTAGTCGTACCAGCAGTGATAAACTCAATCCATCCAGTTGTTGGATCATCTCTAAACTTGTCGCTGTTATCTTTATCCTCACAGCTATAAGTGAAGACCAATACGGCTACAAATAATATTTTTAAAAAGTTCTTCATAATAAATTCAATTTTTTAGTTGTTAGTTTACACAAAAATCAGTTGTCTCAGAATCACCGAAGTTTCCACTTCCAGTTACATACTTAACCACAGATTGTGCTTCACAGTTTACTTCATAAGTACCTGTAGTGGTTCCATCAAATAAACCATCACCGTAAGCATCAAAAATTGTGAATGAATAACATCCTGTAGGTAATGCTACTACAGAAGAAACAACTTGCTCAGCAGTTCCATCCGTGTAAGGACCTCCAGTTGCGATCACAGCTCCTGAATCATCTACAATTTCCCACGTAGTTTCAGAACCCCAGTTATCTAGGAGGATTGATACTTCGTAATCAGAAGCACAAACATATTCTGCAATATCAAATTCTCTTAAGAAAGTAATGGTTACAGAAGAAGTTAATGTCGCTACTTCTTCAGGAACATCCATGTTAATAACTAATGAGTTTTGTACAAAATCCTCTAAGCCATCATAGTTAAGGGTCACATCTCATGTTCCTTCATATGAATTAGCAGCAATTGTGATAGTACCTAACGAAGAATCAGCAGGCTCTAGTCCTTCACTTGAATTTTCCATATCAGCCGCAACGTTAAACGTACGCGCTTGATCAGAAATAGTGGTAGAAATAACACCAACTGTTACTGTTACACCCTCAACTGGCACAGACAAATCTAAGCCTGAATCTGCAAAACCAATTGCCGTTTGACCAGAAGTTGGATCAAAAATAACATCTTCGTGCTCACCACAAGAAACCATGATGAACGCCAATGCTAATATGTATAATAAATTTTTCATATTTCTATAATTTTTTAAATTAATTCCCGTATCCAGGGTTTTGAGTTATACCAGGATTAGCGTTAAGCTCAACCTGTGGTATTGGCAATGTAAATCTTTGATCACTGATTGGTAATACACAGTTTCCACCATTTTGGCAATCGATTTCTGCTCTAACAATTCCTTGACCAACAACACTTCTAAGTCTCTTGATATCTAAGTATCTTTGTCCTTCAAACGCTAACTCTTTTCTTCTTTCCAATAATACAGCAGAAGCAGCTTGAGCCACACCTGTGTAAACATCTAAATCAGTAGAAGTTCCTAAACGTGCATCTCTAATACCTTTAAGCGTAATAGCACAATCTTCAAAATCTCCAGACAATGCTTGAGCTTCCGCTTTAATTAAATGCATTTCAGAAACTCTCATATTTTTAATATCACTAATGAAACCAGATGGGTTACCAGGATACTTGTTAATTAAATGAATGTTGTTTTCTGGTTCACTAGGTCCAGCATTGTTAGTACTAAAGTTAATACAAGTTTGTAATCTAATATCACTTGGATCAAATGAATCATACAAACTATTAGACGCTTCCATAAAAGGACCAGCAGAATTCGTAAAGTACCAGATTCCTGAAACCAAAGAAGAAGGTCTTGCTAACTTCATGATAACTTCCGTGTTATCTGTGTCAGCAAACATTCCGAAATATTGGCTTTGGTTAGCTAACGGATAAGCGTCAATTAAATCTTGTGCATAAGACATTGCTAATCCATTCTGTCCTCTTAATAAACTCACTCTAGCTCTTAATCCCGTAACAAAGTCACGCGTAGCTCTAGTTATATCTGTTTGTGACGTAGCAATTAAAGAACTTGCTAATTCCAAATCAGACTCAATAAAATCAAATACTTCGCCAGTTGTGTTTCTAGGAAAAACATCTGTTACGATTGGCACTTCGTCAGAAATGATGATTGACAATGCATTTTCATCCGAATAATCAGTCGTAAAATACGTTAGTAAATGATAATGAGCTGCTGCTCTTAAAGCGTATAACTGCCCTCTAATATTCGCTAACTGTGCTTGATCAGCTGGGTCAACGTCTATCAAGTCAGATGCTTCTAAGATTCTATTAGCACCGTTTATCATACTGTAGTAAGTTGTCCACAAAGTGGTACTTTGAGCAGTACCTGCAGTCATTACCCAGTTGTACAAGTTAATTAACTGACCACCGTTGTCAAACCCTACTTTACAGTTATCTGCAAACACAGAGTTAAAGGTAATATCAGCTTCAAAACCGTACTGTCCGTAAACCCCATTCAAACCTTGTTGAAGGTCATCTACCGTTTCAAAGGTAATTTCAGGAGTTAATTGGTCGACAGGTTCAATGTCTATGGCATCATTACAAGATGTAAAGGATACCATTAGTAGCATGATTGCTACACTATTAATTATTATTTTTTTCATATCTATCTTTTTTTTTAAAATTTAACATCTAGACCAAGTGTCACAATCTTAACTGTTGGATAGTCGAAGAAATCCGAAGCTCTATAGTTAGATTCTGGATCCCAACCTCTCCACTTGCTAAATGTAATTAAGTTTTCTGCTTGTACATAAAGTTTCAAACTTGAAATGAAAGATCCCTCTTTTAAGACATCATCAAAGCTATACCCCAAAGAGACATTTCTAAGTCTTAAGAAAGATGCATCTTCAATATATCTATCAGTCAATAAGTTTCTAGTAGATGGTGTATTCAACGATGGAATCGCAGTAACATCACCAGGCTGTTGCCAAGCAGTTGCTAACGTCACAGAAGAGTTAGCTAAGCCCGTAAGCGTAGGATCTTCAATAACTCCTAAACTACCATTATATCTGTAGATATCTGCAACAAAAGAGAACTGAGTATCTAAACTGAATCCTTTGTAGCTTGAATTAAATCCAAAACCACCTTGGAATGTCGGATAAATTGCTTTATCAATAAATACTCTATTATCTTCTGTATATGTTTCAGTAATATTTCCATCTATATCTAAATATAGTGGGTTACCATTTGCAGGATTCACACCAGCCCATCTTACAGCGAAGAAAGAACCAATAGGTTGTCCTTCAGACAATGATAATCTTACACCAGGTACATCTTCACCGTTAGGTAATTTAGTCACCTCATTCTTGTTATAAGATCCATTAGCAAAGAACGATAAGTTAAAGTCTTCATTAGAAATTGCTTTCCAATTTAATGACAACTCCACTCCTTTGTTATTCATCGATCCAATGTTTGCAGCTAATGTCGTAATTCCATTAAGCGCAGATACTGGTTGCGACTGGAATAAGTCATCTGTATCTTTACTATATACATCAATAGTACCAGATAATTTATAATCCCATAATGCGAAATCTAAACCAATGTTTGTTTGAGTTGTAGTTTCCCACTTCAAGGTTTCGTTAGCAATTTGACTAGCGAAATATGCTGGCGTGTTGTTATAACCAGTTCCTAATGCATACGTGTTGTATGTATTGAAACGCGCTCCATAATAACCTCCTGTAATACGATCATTACCAGAAGTACCGTAAGACACTCTTAACTTTAATGAGTTAAAGACACTGTCTTCCATAAATGCTTCGTTATGAATATTCCAACGTCCAGATACAGAATAGAAAGTTGCCCATCTGTTCGAGCTTGAGAATCTAGAAGATGCATCACGTCTTACAGATGCCTGTAAACCGTAACGCTCGTCGTAATCATACTTAGCTACACCGAAGTAAGAGAATAATCCTACTACAGCTCTACCAACACTTACAGTTGGAATATATGGAAATTCATTAGCACCATCAATCTCACCGTTGTCATTCAAATCTTCAAATGTTGTACCTCCAATAAAAGCCGTACCAAAACCATCTAATTTAGGATCTAAACCAAATGCATTCAAAGAATTTGAAAGTAAGTAAGACTTACTATACTCCGTAAATAAGGATAAATCAATAGTATGCTTATCAGCAAATATATTGTTATAATTTAAACTAACAACATTGTTAAATCTTGCATCTCTCGATAATGATTCAAAGTGCTGTCCTTGAAAATCTGCTGCATTAGGTCCTGCAGGTGTTACCGCAGTTGAACCGTAGATACTTTCTGGATCTTCAATAAACGTTCCATTCTGTTGCGTGTAATCCAAACCAAAACGAATTCCAGCGGTCACATTCTTTAATAATTCGTAGCTACCGTTTACAGAAGCAATAATTTTAATCTCCTCTGTTTTGTTGGTGTTAAGCTCCGTGTTATTTAAAGACGTGTAAGGCGTGTTATCAAAACTATCCTCATTAAATCCGATGATGTTTATAGAACCATCTGGGTTGTAAGGAGAGAAATATGGTTTCGCAACGTAAGGAACGATGAACGGGTTAGACAAGTTACCAGTTGCTTCATTCTGAATGAAGTTACTTTCACTATAGTTCATAGTCACATTAGATCCAAAATTGAATTTTTCATTTTCGCTTTTCGCTGTATAGTTATTTCTAAAAGAAAAACGCTTCAAGTTACTTCTTAAAGTTACACCGTTTTGCTCGAAATACCCTATAGAAGAGAACGTAGAAGAATTAGCAGCACCTGAAGAAATACTGATGTTATGGTTTACAGTAGTTCCTTGTCTGAAGAAAATATCACTCCAGTCAGTATCTACAGAATTAGCGATAACTGCAATGGCAGCATCAGACAATCCATTTCCTAAACCTTCACCTTGTTGTCTATCCAATAATAATTTCTGACGCGTATTCATTACTTCGAAGTTCGCTTCAGGTAAGATAGAGTAACCAAACTGAGATCTGTAATTTACTTCAGTAGCAGTTCCAAACTTACCACGCTTTGTTGTTACAACAATCGCTCCGTTTGCACCACGGCTACCATAAAGAGATGACGCAGAAGCATCTTTCAAAACAGAGATACTTGCAATGTCATTTTGGTTTATACTTCTAAAGTTATCTTCATCGACAGGCACACCATCTACAATAAATAATGGCTCAATGTTACCATTAATAGATCCTACCCCTCTTAAGATAATCGTACTGTTAGCTCCAGGTTGCCCAGAACCAGTACCAATGTTAAGACCAGAAACCTGACCTTGCAGAGCCGTTACAACAGATGCATTCGGTCTTGATTCTACGGACTCAGCTGTTAAAGTTGTAATTGCAGAAGTCGATTTCTCTCTACTAATAGCATTATTAGAGTATGCTTCGATTACTACTTCTTCTAAAGCAGTTAAATCTTCAGCCAAAGAAACATCAATTTTCGATGCTGACCCAACTACCTTCTCAACAGTTTTAGTACCGACATATGAAAACACAAGTGTTTCACCGGTATTAGCCTTGATAGAATAAATACCATCAAAATCTGTTTGAACTCCGCGCGAAGTTCCTTTTACTATAACACTTACACCTGGCAAAGGTAATCCATCACCTGCAGATGTAACTGTTCCTGTGATTGTTTTCTCTTGCGCGAAAGAGAATTGCATCACAAACGCCATAAAAAGCGTCATTAACCATGTTAACTTTAATTTCATAAAACAATTATTTGAGTTAGTCTAGCGCAAACATCTTAATAATATATTAAATAAACAAGTATTTATACTAAAAAAATGTTAATACACTTGTATTGAGTAATAATCGTTTTTTTGCATGCAAAACCTTATAATTACTAGTTATTAGATACATAAACTGTAAATAGGTTGCGTTAAAATTTTAACTTTGTATAAACTTTAACATTTTGAGGTTAAAATCCCGTTTTTCGAAATTTAGTTTAGAATGTGGTACAGACGAAGCTGGACGCGGTTGTTTGGCTGGTCCTGTAACTGCTGCAGCCGTTATTTTACCACCAACATTTCAAAACCTCATATTAAATGATTCCAAGTTGCTTTCAAAAAACAAAAGAAATCAGCTCAAACCTATTATTGAGAAGGATGCGATTAGCTTCGCATATCAACACGTTTTCCCTGATGAGATCGACGCGATTAACATCTTGAACGCCTCTCTACTTGCCATGCACAAATCTATTGAGGGACTAAAATCAACCCCTGAGTTTATTATTGTTGATGGCAACCGATTTAATCCATATAAAGACATCCCTTTTGAAACCATCGTAAAAGGTGATAGTAAATACGTCTCAATCGCTGCGGCTTCCGTTTTAGCAAAAACGTATAGAGACGCATATATGGAAATTATTCATGAAGAATTCCCAATGTATAACTGGAAACAGAACAAAGGGTATCCAACCAAAGAGCATCGAGAAGCAATCAAGAAATTTGGTGTGACCAAATACCATAGAAAATCTTTCAGATTATTACCAGAACAATTACAATTAGAGCTGTAACTTTTTATATTTGCAAAAATGCTTCATATGAAAAAAATCTGGCTTATATTTTTTTGCTCATCTATTCTTTTTTGTTGCACCAATCCCTCAACACAGTCAGAAAATCCTTTTGCTCTTGTTCCTGAGGACACCTCTGTATTACTAAGAATTAATTCACTTGAAGGATTACAAAATGGCTTAAAAAATAATGTCTTGATCCATGAAGTTGACACTTATAACCAAATCAAAACGCTAAAGGCTTTACTGCTACCTCTGGACGATGTCAATGACGATTACAGTTTATTAGCCTTATCTAAAAACGACAATGATAGTCTCAACATAAGCTATATCATTCCTCATTTTAAACGTCACAGTAGCATCGACTCTATTTCTGAGGTAAAAATAGACAGCAGCTACAAACAATTGAAAGATATTGGTAAATTAACGTATGGTAGCAATCATTTTTACTACACCTTTGTCGATAGCACGTTTTTCGTATCCAACAATGTACAAAACACAAAAAACGCCTTGCGTTCCATAACCACTGATCCTACTATCGAAAAAATGTTGTCAACCTCCGACGACAGCAAAATGATGACCATTCTCATTAATCATAAAAACACGTCTATTCAACCCTTCATCTTTAGGGACTCTACTTTAAATAAGCAGTCATTTTCACAATACACTTTGCTTGATAGTGATGTATCCCAAAATGCCATTTACATGAATGGCATCACTAAGGCCAATGACACAACTCAAAGTTTGATTAATGTGTTTAAACATACTATTCCTCAAGAAAATTTAATAGCGAACATTCTACCGGCTGATATTACTGGGTTTAAAAGTATAACCTTCGATAAATATCAAGTACTGAGAGACAATCTGATCAAGCACGAATTCTTAGATTCTCTAACCGACAATAGAACTCTTTTTCAAAATATCGTTGAAGTTGGGCACGCATATAACAACAATCAAGAAGCCCTTATATTAAGATCTCTAGATCCTAGTACCTCATTTGATTTGAATCGTGTGGTGGTTGATAATTTTAGAGGTGTTGAGTTATATGCCATTGAAAATGCCATGAGCTTTTTAAATGATTTTGCGCCAATAATTAGCATCAATTCAGCTAACCATTTTATCAATTTGGATGATTTTTTCATTTTTTCCAATAGCACCTCATTTTTGGAATCTTTCATTGCGAATTATCAAAACAATACAACACTTTCAGAAAGTGAAACATATGCTGGCATTCTCGAAAATTTGAGTGACGAGTCCTCCCTATTAATGTATGGTGATGCTTCGGTACTAAATTCACAATTAAATTTAAATTTTAATGACGATATAAAATTAGATATTTCCGCTTACAAAGCTTCTGCTATACAATTTGTTTACGATACAGATTTCGCGCACGTGAATGCCCTCTTTAAAACTCAAAAAAGTAAAGGAAAAGTGAACTCCGTAAACGAGGAACTCAATATCACCTTAGATGCCGAATTAGCGGGACCACCACAACTAGTAAACAACCATACTAACAATGAAATGGATATTGCGGTACAAGACATTCAGAATAATTTATATCTCATATCTAATCAAGGTAAGGTCTTTTGGAAAAGAGAACTAGACGGTCCTATTCTAGGACGAATAGCACAAATTGACACGTATAAGAATGGGCGACTTCAACTTGTGTTTAACACAAAAAAACAACTCTATGTGCTTGATAGAAATGGAAAAGATGTGAATAAATTCCCGTTAAAATTTAATGACGAAATCACCCAACCCGTATCCGTTTTTGATTACGATAAGAAAAAGAATTACCGTCTCATGATTACGCAAGGCAAATCCGTGTTGATGTATGATAAGCATGGAGACATCGTAAGTGGATTTACTTATAAATCTGCAAATAATACGATTAGCTCTCAACCTTCACATTTCAGAATTGGCAGCAAAGACTACATTTTATTGGCTCACGGCAACCAATTAGAAATTTTGGATCGTGTTGGAAAAACTAGAATTAAAGTGAAAGAAAACATCAGTTTTTCAGATAATGAAATCTATCTCTACAACAACAAATTTACTACTTCGAATACGAATGGTGAATTATTGGAAATTAATCAAAACGGTAACGTCAGTCATAAAAACCTCAATGCTAATAGTGATCATAAAATAGCAACTACTAGCAAAACATTAGTGGTTATGAATGATAATAAACTGACGATTAAATCTAAAACAATAGCTCTTGATTACGGTGTTTACACAGCGCCAAAGATATTCTACATCAATGACAAAATCTATGTAACAGTCACTGATCTTCAGGCAAAAAAAGGTTACCTCTTCGACAGTCAAGCGAAACCTATTGCCAATTTCCCAGTATACGCCAATTCTCAACTTGAATTGGACAACATAGATCGGGATAACGCATTAGAAGTTATCACTAAAGGAGATAATGACGCCATCATTGTTTACGAAATACAATAGTTAGTAATCACAAAGGCCAACCATACAATAAAACCCACGAATAATACAGTTGTGCTTTGTGAACTCAATAATAATACATATATTTAAACAATCTAAAAATCAGATACTTAACACTGTATTTTTAAAAAAATTATATACTTTTAAATCTTAAATGTCATTGATGTTTTTGACCATAAATCATGACATCAATCCAATATTACAAAAGAGATTGCTCTTTTTAAGGTAACCAAATCGATGCCTCAGTCTCAATGAAGCGCCAAAGTTTTTCTTTGGCGTTTTCCTATTTATCACCCCATTTTTTATTAGTATTGCGCTATAAAATAATGTCATGATTAAACGTACAAAAGCTTCCATTTCAAAATGTATTCTTCATAAAGTTGGTAATAAATTCAATAGTACAAAAAATGCGTTTTCGGAGCAGCCAATAGATTTTGAAGAAATGAGCTACGACTTAATTGTTCCCTATTTATTGCGTCCTTTTACCAGTGTTGCAGAGTCTTACAGATTTAATCATCATTCTAATGTTGAATTAAATGAAATTAATAGTTACGCCTCACAATTATTAAAGGACGACACAGACTTCGTAGAGATTTCCAAACATATCGTCATGCATCTTTTTGAGCAGTCCAATTCTTCACAAATTAAAACTGGAGACGTTATTATTGGTATGATTCATGACATCCAATATGAAGACTACCAAACAGATGCCGTTGGTATATTCAAAATTGAAAACAAATCCCATTTTTTTCAAACCTATCTGGAAAATGGCAGTTATGACATCATTACACAAAAAGGAATTGCCACCAAAAAAGTAGATAAAGGTGTTCTCATTCTGAATGCGGCAGATACTGAAGGTAAGATTGTGTTAAGTGTAGATAATAATAATTACGATGCGCAATATTGGATCAAAAGCTTTTTAAACATCAAATATCCTGACGATTCAAATCAGCATACCAAAAACTATATCGAAATGTGCCGAGAGTTTTCAAAAGACATCATGCAACCGCAATTTGGTGGTCAGCAACAGAGTCATTTTCTCGCTAAGACTGTGGATTTTTTCAAAGAAAACGAGATTGTAAACATCGAAACCTTTAAAGAGGAGGTCTTTGAAGAAGAAGATACCATTCAGTTATTTGAAGATTATAAAAAAACTTACGAAAACGACCACAATATCCTCATTAGAAATCAGTTTGATGTCTCTGAATTAGTACTAAAAAAACAAAAACAAAAAATAAAAACGGAAATCAAACTAGACACAAACATTCAGATTAAACTGGATGTTGATGCACCTGATGCCTCTGCAGAATATTTAGAACGCGGGTATGACGAGACTAAAAAAATGCATTATTACAAAGTCTTTTTTAATGAAGAAGGTTAGAATAAAATAACAATCAGGTAGTTGTTAGCACGAGCAACTAAGGCGTTTCAGTGTTGGCATGTGATACAAACGTAGATTCAAAAAGCACTTCAAAATGCTTTAATAGTTTTGCTTTAACCATTGCTTCATCAACATTTTCAACTCCCAACTCGACATGAAGCGATGTCACCGCTTTACCGCGAATACCACAAGGAATGATATGGTCAAAATACCCCAAATTCGCATTGACATTTAATGCAAAACCATGCATTGTCACCCATCGACTGGCACGCACACCCATAGCACAAATCTTACGCGCAAAAGGCGTACCAACATCTAACCACACTCCTGTTTCTCCCGGACTTCGCTCTGCTTTTAAACCATACTCCTCCAAGGTAAGAATAATGACTTCCTCTAGGAATCGCAAGTATTTGTGAATATCTGTGAAAAAATTATCGAGATCTAATATGGGATATCCAACAATCTGACCTGGTCCATGATAAGTGATATCGCCTCCTCTATTGATTTTGTAAAATGTGGCGCCCTTTTCTTCTAACTGAGCTTCAGACAAGAGCAAATTAGAGATATCACCACTTTTTCCTAGGGTATACACATGTGGATGCTCTACGAACAAAAAGAAATTATTCGTTTCTAATTGTGCATTCTCACGCCTATTTTTGATTTTAGTATCTAGGATGCGTTTAAACAACAACTCTTGGTAATCCCAAGTAGCCTTGTAATCTTTTGTTCCTAAATCTTCTAAAACTATTTGCTTATTCAAAATACTACTTATCTTCTAATACGACTTCAAAATCCAATAATTCTGGATCTTTTAGGACACTTAAAAATCCAACTTCTAAGGTGACTGTTTTTCTATCCTCACTAAACAATGCACCTTCTTTTGAAACCGATTTTACAGGTCTTGGAAAGTGGTAATTCACTTTATATTTAGACGAAGCGAAAATCATTTCAGATTGTCCTAAACTATCCATAGCTATCTGATGCCTTTCTTCATCAATGATTTTGGCTGAGCGTTTAAAAACGGTTCCATCAAACGTATATTGTACATCAGTGGTACCATCCTCTCCCATGGATGAAAACGGACTTGAAGAAGCGCCTCCAGCTGGTGACCCACCTTTACCATTCATGTTGCTAAAACTATTCATAGCTGAAAACATTTCTTGCAGTTCGGTGGCATTTTTAAATTCACTGTTAAGTTCAAATACCATTTTGTTAGTTTCAGGATCCATCACCATATGCATCTTGAACTTCTCCAAAGCTTTCAATTTTTGCTGTTCTTCTAAAGGTAGTTTTGAAATACTATCACGCTTTTCTGCAAACAATTCCTTAAATACTATCGTAGAGTCCACAGCCTTATCCATACCTGTAGAAGCTCCTTCGCCATCACCCATATCACCTGCCATAGACATCAATTCAGAAGCGTCTACAGAAAATTCCATTTTTCCACTACCATCTTCATTGATGTATATATTTTCGGAAAACTCACAACTTGTAAATACAAGTGCAAATGCGCATACCAACGCGATAAAAAATTTATTCATTTTAATAAAATTATAGATTTACAAATACAAAGATACGCTTTTTATCTCTCAGGATTGTTAAGAATTACCAAGGCTGCAATTACCCCTGGAACCCAACCACAAATCCATAATAAAAACACGATAAAGATGGATCCACAACCCTTACCAATGACAGATAAAGGCGGAAAAATAATAGCGAGAACGACTCTCCAAAAACTCATAGATATACTGTTTGATGATTGATGCTTCTATAAGACGTTTTTTTTACAAAATTGTTACAGCTACGCTTTCTTCTCTATCCCATATTTGATGTCAATAAAAAATACTAGTTTAGTAGCGTGAGACAACATTGGTACATCTTATTTACGCTGTTATTCGCAAATGTGGCTATAGCACAACATAATTTTAATGGTCATATTGATGTTGAGCGTTGGCATAATGACGTTTATTTATCAGTCATTGAAGATTACAGAACACTTGAAGGCATCAACGACGAACAAATCATTAATAAAACTACTTCTAACAGCGATGGTTTTTTTCAGTTTACAGGCGATCAATTAGATACGGTGCAAAAAATCTATAAAATCCATGTCGACAACTGCTCAACATTTGAACAGGGAAGTAATCATTTTGAAGGGCATTGTAAAGACAGTCAAGATATCCTATTCATTGCAAAAAGTAATGATACCATCACATTTCCATTGTCATTTGATGCGCAAATGTTTTGTGATATTATTTCTACAAATCAAAAAACGGCAGCATTTATAAAAATTGATTCGCTCAAGGAAGAAATGAAGTTCGCCTATTCAGAATTCAGAAGTAAGGCTAATCGTGATCTCAATAACAAAAAATGGTTCAAGACCCTTCAGGATTATGGCCAATCTCTTAATGAACCGCTCGCCGAATTATACATTTATGCATACCTTTCCGATAGAGGCAACGCATTTCACAGCTATTACCTTGAAGACTTAAAGTCTAATCCCTATTACGATGGTCTCTTAGAACGGTTGAAAACATCGTATCCCAACACATCCTATACCAAGCAATATGAAGCAGAATTAACTTCCGATGAATATATCATTTCAACTGCAAAAGATACGCAAGGTTTTGATTGGACTTACATATTGATTGGATTGTTAGTTTTATCTTTTAGCTTAAATATTTGGCTGCTCCTATCTTCAAAAAATAAAAAGCAAAAGCAGTTACTTGAAGTTAAGGAACAATTAACTAATCAAGAGCAAAAGGTATTAGATCTATTACTTCAAAACAACAGTAACAAAGCTATTGCTGAAACACTTTTTGTAAGTGTGAGCACCGTTAAAACCCACGTTAATAGTGTTTATAAAAAAATGAACGTTAATTCTAGAGACGAATTAAAGTCACTGTTTAACAAGTAGTTACAAAATTCAACCCTAGTACTAGTCCTTATTTCAAACCCTATTTTTCGTTAGTTTTCAATTGTAATTTTGATGTTTGTGTTCTATTAATCACAAATCCATTTATGATGACAATTACAATGAAACCAACGAATCGTCCAACGACTTTTTTAAAATTACCTGTATTAATCCTTTGCTTTTTGACCGCAGCGTTTAGTTTTTCACAAACTGATCAAAAAGAAATAGCTGGCACGCTCACATTTGAAACGGATATCATAGACTACGGAAAAATACCTCATAAAGCAGATGGCGTTCGCGTTTTTTCCTTTAAGAATACAGGGAATGCTCCTGTTGTTATTTCCAATGTAAAAACCTCTTGTGGTTGCACAGTGCCAACCTATCCTAAAACGGCTATTATGCCAGGAGATACGGGAGAAATAAGTGTGAAATATGCCACCAATAGAGTTGGTGTGTTTTCAAAAACAATCACAGTTATGTCTAATGCCTCTGAGTCCAAAAAACTCTTGCGAATCAAAGGAGAGGTCTTAAAAAATACTGATGAACAACAATAAAAATGATTATGAAAAAACGTAGCATTTCGAGCATTTTCGTCTTTTTTGTCCTGAATTTAGCCTACTGTCAAACACTTAATCTTGAAATGGATTCTGAAACATCAGAGCCATTTCTCTTAGGGAAAATTGATAAATCTGGCTTAACTGCACCCAATTATAACCTTTGGTTTTCGACAGCGTATGACGCATACGAGCCAAATAATACAATTATAGACAAATTGAGGCCTTTATTAAAAGACTATCAAATTACAGTCTTTATGGGTACTTGGTGCGGTGACAGCAAACAAGAAGTTCCTAGGTTTTATAAAATTCTAGAGGCCTGCGATTTTCCAAAAACCCAATTAACAACTGTGGCTGTTAGCAGAAAACCCTATATGTATAAACAAAGTCCGAATCATGAAGAAGCTGGATTAAATATTCATCGTGTTCCTACCTTTATTTTTTACAAAGACAGAAAAGAAGTGAATCGTATCGTGGAACATCCCGTGGAAGATCTAGAAAGTGATATGTTACAAATTGTGAGTGACAATGCATATCAAACTAATTACATGATTGTGAACGAAATTCATAGTATACTGAAGCTCGACGGAATCAATGGATTAAAAGCTTCCGCTGAAAAACTTACAAAATCTTACGCAGAAAAAGTGACGAGTATGCATGAATTAAACACGTATGGACGCGTTCTGTATCACAACAATCACATCGATGAAGCGATAGAAGTGTTCCGATTAAATACACGTCTATTTCCTGAAATTCCGAATACTTACATGAGTTTAGCTAATACACTTGGAATTTCTGGACGTCAAAGTGAAAGTATTGAGGTTCTGGAAAATGCCTTACAACGTTTTCCAAAAAATGAAGACCTCATAGAGAATCTTGACGTCATTAAATCAAATTAGAATGACCACAACATTAAAAACCATTGGCACGACAAATGCTAATGGTTTTTTTACGTTAATTCTTGTAAAAAATGTAATTTTGCACCTCAAAATACATTTAGCATGCAGCTTTCAGAACAAGAACTAGTGAGACGCGACAAACTCGCAAAATTAAGAGCCTTAGGCATCAATCCTTATCCTGCAGATTTATATCCTGTAAATCACACATCAAAACAGGTGAAAGACATGTATGAAGAAGGCAAGAAGGTTATTATAGCTGGAAGACTTATGTCGCGTAGAATTCAAGGAAGCGCTAGCTTCGCTGAACTTCAAGATAGTGCAGGAAAAATTCAAGTGTATTTTAATAGAGATGAAATTTGTCCTGGTGAGGATAAAAGCAAATACAACGATGTCTACAAAAAGCTTCTTGACATTGGCGACTTTATAGGAATAGAAGGCGAATTATTCACAACAAAAGTAGGTGAAAAAACAGTGATGGTTAAAGACTTTATGTTGTTAAGTAAAGCTTTAAAACCTCTACCACAGCCACGTGTTGATAGTGAAGGTAAAGTGCACGACGCTTTTACAGATGCCGAACAACGCTACCGACAACGTTATGCCGATTTGGTGGTGAATCCACATGTGAAAGACGTCTTTGTAAAGCGTACCAAACTTTTTAATGCCATGCGCGAGTTTTTCAATAACTCAGGCTATTTTGAGGTTGAAACGCCCATACTACAACCTATTCCAGGTGGTGCAGCTGCCAGACCATTTGTGACACATCACAATAGTTTAGACATTCCTTTGTATATGCGTATCGCGAATGAATTATATCTTAAACGATTAATTGTTGGTGGATTTGAAGGTGTTTATGAGTTTTCAAAGAACTTTAGAAATGAAGGCATGGACAGAACGCATAACCCAGAATTTACAGCCATGGAAATCTATGTTTCTTACAAAGATTACAACTGGATGATGGATTTCTGCGAGCGATTACTAGAGCATTGTGCCATAGCTGTTAATGGCACAACTGAAGCGACCTATGGCGAGCACAAAATAGATTTTAAAGCGCCTTATGCGCGTGTAACCATGGCTGATTCTATTAAACATTTTACCGGATTTGATATTTCAGGTAAAACGGAATCTGAAATTCGTCAAGCAGCAAAAGACATGGGTGTAGAAGTAGATGACACGATGGGTAAAGGAAAACTCATAGATGAAATTTTTGGTGAAAAATGTGAGGGCAATTACATCCAACCAACATTTATCACAGATTACCCAAAGGAAATGAGTCCATTGTGCAAGGAACATCGTGATAACCCTGAATTAACAGAACGTTTCGAATTGATGGTCTGCGGAAAAGAAATTGCCAATGCGTATTCGGAACTCAATGACCCTATCGATCAACGTGAGCGCTTTGAACACCAATTAAAATTAGCAGCTAAAGGCGATGATGAAGCTACGGAGTTTATCGATTACGATTTCCTTCGAGCACTGGAATATGGCATGCCTCCAACTTCTGGAATGGGAATTGGTATGGACCGACTTATCATGTTTTTGACAAACAACCAATCCATCCAAGAAGTCTTGTTCTTCCCTCAAATGCGACCTGAAAAGAAGCAAGTTGAAATGAGTGAAGACGAAAAGGCAGTGTTCCAAACCTTAAAATCGAAATCTCCAATAGACTTGAATGAATTGAAGTCTCAGTCTGGACTAAGTAACAAGAAATGGGACAAAGCGATAAAAGGTTTAACCGCCAAAAAAGTAGCAAAAGTCACTAAGAACGATGATGGACTTTTTGTCGAGGTAGTTTAGAAAGGCATACGAGCTTACTAAAATTTAAGTGAGACCAGAGCAACATCCCTCGATTATCGAGCTACAATTAGCTTACGAAAAAAGGACTGAAGTGTAATCACTTATTTTGAATGGCTCTAAAATATGGGGATTTCAAAGGGTAAAATAAACTTCATATCGAAATATTGTTTTGCTAAAAAAGATTTTTATTACATTCGCTATCAGCTATTAATCAGAAAATTGAACCCAAATGCTTAAAAAAGCCTATATCCTAATTTTAATTGCTGTCGTTTTTATAGCCTGTAAAAACGATGATGACATGGTCGAAGCTTGTGAAAGCGTGACCAATGTGTCTTCAAGCGCAATAACGAATTCTTCGGCAACCATCACTTGGAACGATGCCGACAATTCTGGATCCTATATTGTAGAATATGGTGTTTCTGGTTTCGCGCTCGGATCTGGAACACAAACGACTGCAACAACAGTTGCAACAACACTTACAGCGTTACAATCCAACACTGGTTACGATGTATATATTATCTCGGTTTGTTCTGAAAATAATGAGAGCATGTATTCTGAGATACACAGTTTCACAACCTCTGTAACGCCATGTGAAATAGTCACCAATGTGACTGTAAGTTTGATATCAGACACAACAACAACCATAAGCTGGGAAGACACTGTAAACAACGTAGATTCTTATGAGGTTGAATATGGTCTTTCAGGTTTTACTGTAGGTTCTGGAACCATTATTAACACTGGAGAAACGACGCTTGAAATCACCGATTTAAATCCAACAACTCAGTACGATGTCTACGTAAGAGCGATTTGCTTTGAAGGCAACTTGAGTCTCAATACAGAGGTTCAAAGTTTTACAACCTTAGCAATTCCTGTCATTCCTGAGTTTAGACCAACACTTTCAGAATTGAATTTGTTCGTAGGAGATTTAGCTAACCTTGATCCTTCACCCTATGCTTTCAACTATGAACTGAGCACAAAATTATTTACTGATTACGCCACAAAACAACGATTGATTGTTTTACCTAACGGTGAAAAATTAACGTATAATGGTAATGGTTTCCCGCTATTCCCAGACAATACCTTAATTGCCAAAACATTTTTCTACAACAACGATGATACCGATTTATCACAAGGGCAACACATTATAGAAACACGAATTCTTATAAAAATAAATGGATCTTGGGAAACAGGTAATTACAAATGGAACGATGCTCAAACAGATGCCGTATTAGATACTGCGGGCGCTATTGTTCCTGTCACATGGATTAATGCTCAAGGTGAATCACAGAGTATCAATTACGAAATTCCTTCGAGTACGGATTGTACAGTATGTCATATTTCGAATGGTGCAACTACACCTATAGGACCGAAATTAAGATCACTTAATTTTGAAGTGAACGGATCAAATCAATTACAAGCATTAATTGATTTGAATTTATTGGAAGGTCTAGCTGATCCTTCAACTGTAGATGCCCTACCAAATTGGGAAGATGACTCTGTCACTTTAGATAGACGTGCGAGAGCATATATGGATATGAATTGTGCACATTGCCATATTTCTGGAGGATTTTGCGAAGAGCAATCCAACTTAAGACTATCCTATGAAACACCTTTCGGAGAGTCTAATATCATGGAAAGTAGTAATAGTATTTTAGCTAGAATTCAAAATACCATTCCAGAATATGGGATGCCTTACATTGGTACGACAATTTTGCATGACGAAGGTGTCGCTCTTATGATTGATTACATTAATTCCTTGGAATAACAGACCATAAGATATCATTGACACAGCCACTTCACTTCAAAGTGGCTTTTTTTATAGTATTTTACAGATCATATTCGTTAAAATAGTATTAAAAGCATTCCTACTTTTTTCATGCCAAGCACAGATTTCTTATTTTAGGAGACTAATTTAAAAATCAACTACATTGAAACAATTTTCTATTAAGCTACTTTTGGTAGCTTCGGTATTCTTTGTTGCTGTTTCCTGCTCAACTTCAAAAAAGGCAAACTCATCCAAAACAGCTTCAACAACAGCTAAACCACCAGGAAAAAAACCCGGTAAAAATGACCCTAAACCTTATGACAAAGTCATAACTAAAGATGCAAAAAGTGATCAAGGATTGTTCACTGTACACACCTTAGACGATAAATACTACTACGAAATTCCTGACTCTTTATTTGATAGAGAGATGCTTATGGTAACGCGAATTTCTAAAACGGCTAGTGGCTTAGGTTTTGGTGGCGGAAAGCAAAACGAGCAAGTTTTGCGCTGGCAGAAAAAAGATAAAAAAGTCATTCTTCGTGTTGTTTCATATAATGTGACTGCTGCAGATTCACTACCAGTGAATGAAGCAGTGACCAATTCTAACTTTGAACCTGTGCTTTTTACGTTTCCTATTGCTGCGTTTAGTAAAGACTCGACAAGTACTGTGATTGATGCATCGCCTCTATTTGAGAAGGATGTAAAATCGTTAGGATTACCGCAATTTAGAAGATCTCCATACAAGGTTTCACGATTGGAGAGTGACAAGTCTTTTATTGAAAGTATCAAAAGTTACCCAAGAAATATTGAGGCGAGACATGTAAAAACCTATGCGGCTGGTAATCCACCATCCAATTCTAGTACTGGATCAATTTCAATTGAAATTAATAACTCTATGATTTTGTTACCAGACAACCCGATGCAACGTCGTTATTTCGACGAACGTGTTGGGTGGTTTACTAGCAGTACGACAGATTATGGTCAAGAGGATCAGAAAAGTAAAAGCTTGACCTATTTAGATCGTTGGAGATTAGAAGTAAGAGACGAAGATATTGAAAAATTCGAACGAGGTGAATTGGTGGTTCCTAAAAAACAAATTGTTTATTATATTGATAGAGCAACACCAGTTAAATGGCGTAAATATATCAAACAAGGTATTGAAGATTGGCAAGTGGCTTTTGAAGCCGCAGGATTTAAAGAGGCTATTATAGCCAAAGACCCACCTTCTGTAGAGGAAGATCCAGAGTGGACTCCTGAAGATGTTCGCTATTCCGTGGTACGTTACTTGGCGTCTCCTATTCCTAATGCCAATGGTCCTCACGTGAGTGATCCTAGAACCGGTGAAATCCTTGAAAGTGACATTAACTGGTATCATAACGTGATGTCCTTATTGCGTGGTTGGTTCTTTGTTCAAACTGCAGCTATCAATCCAGATGCTCAAAGTCCACAGTTTAAGGATGAAGTGATGGGACGTCTTATTCGATTTGTTTCAGCGCATGAGGTTGGACATACTTTGGGTTTACCTCATAACATGGGAAGTAGTGTTGCCTATCCAGTTGAAAAACTTCGCGATGCTGAATTCACTCAAAAATACGGAACAGCACCATCTATCATGGACTATGCACGTTTTAATTATGTGGCACAGCCAGGCGATGAAGGTGTTGCGCTCATGCCGAATATTGGTGTTTACGATAAATACGCTATTGCTTGGGGTTATAAACCAATTTTAGATAAAAGTGCTGAGGAGGAAAAACCTATTCTCAACGAATGGATTATGGAGCATGCAGGTGATCCAATGTACCGATTTGGCCATCAACAGGTTGGAGATATTCACGACCCTAGCTCTCAAACAGAAGACTTAGGAGATGATGCTATGCTCGCTAGTGAATATGGTATCAAAAACCTAAAACGTATTGTACCAAATTTAATTGATTGGACTACAGAAGCCGGTGAGGATTATGATGACTTACAAGAAATGTACGGTCATGTGGTATCACAATTTAATCGTTATATGGGCCATGTTTCTAATAATATTGGTGGTGTTTATGAATACTACAAAACCGCCGATCAAGAAGGCGTTGTTTATACGCCTGTAGCAAAAGATCATCAAGAACGTGCCATGGCATTCTTACAAGAGAATTTATTTACAACACCAGACTGGTTGATCAATAAAAACATTTTTGATCGTATAGAATATTCAGGGTCTGTAGATCGTATACGTTCGCTACAAGTGAGAACCCTTAATAACATTTTAAGTTTAGGTAAAATGCAGCGATTAACAGAAGCTCATACCTTTGACAACAATGCTTACGCACTTACAGACATGATGAAAGATCTTCGTCAGGGCATTTGGAGCGAATTGCGTACGGGTAAGAAAATAGATACTTACAGACGTAATTTACAGCGTGCTCACATCGATAGATTAGCTTACTTAATGACCGCTGAAAACCAAAGTGGACGCACGAGAAGTCCCTATATGAAAGCCACAGCTGTTAACACAAGCCAATCTGATATTAGAGCCGTTGTAAGAGCTGAATTAAAGTCTTTAAGAAGCCAGTTGCGCTCTGCTCGTGGTGCAGATGCTATGAGTAGAATTCATATTGCTGATGCTTTAGAACGTATTGATGCGATATTAAATCCGAATGGCTAGGATATAAGTTTATAATTATACAAAAAAAAAGCTTCAGAGAAATCTGGAGCTTTTTTTTATTCTAGTATATCTTCAATTCCTTTTCTATAAATCTCAAACTCCACCAAATCATTATGACTTCCACCTTCTACAGTAATGAATTTTGTGCTTTCAGAAGGGGCAACCATATGTAACTTTTCTGCGGAAGAATAAGGTACCACACTATCCGCTGTGCCATGAAAAATAGTAATGGGACAAGTCACATTTTTGATATATTGATGGGAGGGAAACTTATATTTTAATAAAACCGACACTGGAAAAATTGGAAATCGATGTTTTGCCACATCTAGTATACTATAGTAAGGTGTTTCCAAAATGAGTTGTTTAGGCTGGTGTTTAGATGCCAAATACGTCGCAATTCCTGTTCCTAGTGATCGGCCATAAATCGTGACATCAGCTTCTGAATAGTGTTGCAAAAGATAGTTATAGCAAAATTGTGCATCATCATAAAAGGCCTGTTCATTCAGTGGACCAGTACTTTTTCCGTAGCTACGATAGTCCATCACAAATACATCATAATCTTTGGCGACAAAGAATTCAGTAATCGTTCCCCAACGACTCAGATCACCAGCATTTCCATGTAAATAGAAGATCACGCCCTTAGGGTTTTGAGTCTTAAAATGAATCGCATTGATCTGCACATCCTCATCAGGTTCTAAAAACACTTCTTCAAATGGATACTTAAATTCGTATTGGTAATCTTGTGCTAAAACTGTGGGAAGAAACAGTATTTTTTCTTGTAAAAAAT
>JAAEZI010000005.1:25130-115835 GCA_018222915.1 Algicola sp.
GTTAACTACTTTTTTAAGCTTTTTTCTTAGTGGGTTTTGAACTGTGAATGACATGGATACTTGTAGTTTCTAAATCGATGGTTTTAGGGGTTTTATTTAAAATATCATCCAACATTTGATGATAGGATTCAAAATTATTAAGATTTTTATGACCACCTCCAATGACCGTATGTAATGTCGTGAGTTTTGGGTTCACCTTAGACAATTTTACACTGGTTTTAAATGGTATTAACTTATCGTGTGTTCCATGAATAATATGAATCGGACATTGCACATATTTTAGCCATTTATAAGTCGGTAATGGGTATTTCATCAGTAACGATAAAGGCATAAATGGCGCATAACGCGCAGTCACTTTTGTGAGGCTATAATAGGGCGCATCCAATATCAACATTTTAGGATGATTCATGGAAGCCAATTTTGCTGCGAAACCTGAGCCCAATGAGCGTCCGTAAAGAATAATGCGGTCTTCAGTTGTTTTTTCTTTTATCTTATTATATACCAATTGTAAATCACGCTTAATAGCCTTTTGAGTACGTCTGCCCGTACTTTTTCCAAAGCCTCGATAATCAACCATGAGCACATTATAACCATGCCTGGTAAAGTCTACGGCAAATTTTCCCCAACCTTTGATGCTTTTTGAATTCCCCTTTAGATAAAGCACAACCCCTTTGCTTTCTCCTTTAGGAAAAAAACGCAAACCGTTAATGATAGCACCATCGCGTGTTTCTAAGTTATATTCTTTGGTTACCTGATTTTCATAATCAAATTGGAAATCGGCAGGCAGTTTTTCAGGCTTGAAAAGCATATAATCCTGCAAATAATACAACGCAATACTAATCGCGATATAAATTATTAAAACAGTGATAATTGTGGATAACCAATAAGGCATTTCAAGAATTTTCTTCTAACAAGATAGGAAAAATTTGTGAGTGCTAGTGCTAATGAAAATACTTCAAAAACACGTCCGCAAATGGATCTTGATTAACAACAGTGTAATAAAACAAAGCACCCAACCAGCCATGGAATAGACCCAAAACATACAAGTTCTTTGTCTTCAAATAAACAGACGTGTACACCAATGCTAGTGTGAAGGTGCCAATTACTAGCCAAATTGACGGATAATGAACTAAGGAAAACACCATAGCTGTAATTAGTACTACCAGCCAATTCTTCAGTCTTATAGATTTCATCGTACTCAAGTTTCCCGCAACCAAAGCAATCGTTAAAAATTGTTGAATCGTTCCCCAAATAGGATACGTGATAAGCAAAGGTAATATGTGCCAACTTAAGTTTAGCGTGTTTTGTATATATCCAATAACAAAGAAGGATATCACTGCAAGAATCACGAATGGCATAATCATAAACAGTACCGATTTAAAATTATCCCTTCGAAATCCCCAATCTTGCAATACAAGTGGATTTTTTCTATATCTCAACATGACATATGTTGACCATGCAAGAATGACAATGACTACATATGGTAATCGCCAATTGAGATAATCCATAAACACAAATTTCCCTATACCAGTGAGGATTACGGCCATAATTTCTAGCCATCGCGTTCTATCCGAAATCGGTCTCGTTAATTGAGTATTCCAATAGTCAATTAAATAAGTGGTGAGTTTTGGTTTCATAACTAATCAATATTTTAAACCTTCCAGACTTACAGCCTGAAAGGCTTAGGGTCACAATTCAACCATCATCAAAACAAAAAAATCATATAAATAATGATGCCTTCTGCTATACCTGTAATGATGCTCATTCCCAGAACATCCTTTATTTTACTGCGCATAAAAAACACCATGCTGAGAATCGCCATAATGGCGGCCAATAGGATTTCAAGAGCGTCAATCTTAGTCATTAAATAAGTAACTCCTGTGAACATGGCGGTTATACCGACAGTTATAAGGCAAAATTTGAGTATTTCATCCTTGGTATAATTCCCATCTTTAAATCCCTTTCGCAAATCCCTTAAAATGGAGAGAATGAATAGCAAGGGTACTACAGACAAAAATGGTGCAAAAATGACTTTGATTCCCTTTTCAATTCTCAAGTTGAAATGAAAGAAAAAAGCGATAGCTGTAAAAGCTAACAAACCAGTCACAATAATGGATTGAAATGTAAACAATAACTCACGTTTATGAGCATTTGTTTTGGGTTTTGGAGGTTGCATAATTGGATTCATAATTAAAAAGTTTTGATGATTTAACAATTAGTTTTGGTTAAGCGGATATAAAAAATACATGGATAGCTAATGCGAGTAACATACCGCTTAAAATCCCATTAGCTCTCAAGTTGTTGTATAACAAATAATTAAGGACATAACTACTGATGGTCGTGGAATTTATTAAATGCGCAACAATGAGATGATCTTCTAATTTTTGACCTGTGATCCATTCCAAGATTTTCATAAATGACACACCAATAATCACGGTCACAACGAGAAGAATGGTTGCTGGTCTTTGATTTTCCAACTTATACTCATCCGTGTTTTCTGGCATGATATGCTCTATAAGTACAAATCTTACAAAAAACAGCAATGGTAGTGGAAACAAAACGGATGCAACGATTTTAACGAGATCCTTAAGTGTCTTGATATCGTCATAGCCTAGAAACACCAGGTAAATGAATACCACTACAGATACTCCAGTAGTTACTAAGAAAGCCGTATTTACTTTTTTGAGTTGCATTCTAAAGTCCTATCGGATTGGTATTGGCTAAGGTGTTTCCTGCCAACTGATTTATGCAATATTCATAATTCTTAGAAGCATAATTCTGAATCGATTTCGAACAAATAACTATTGTTCCGAGACACATAATAATGACGATGGTTTTCAAATACTGTTTCATTTTTTTTGCTTTGTTGATTAGGATACAAATATGAAACGAAGCTGTCACATCCTCAATACAGATTTAAAATATTACTGACGATTTATTTATTTAATAATATAATATTACCTTTATAATTACTCATACAGGAAATAATATACTGACGATAAAATGACAGACCTTAAAGCCATAATTCAGATACTAACTCCAGAAGAGGAACAGCGTTATATTGCGTTGCTCGAAAGAAACAACAAGCGAAATGACACCAAAAACATTCAACTTTTTAAGCTGCTAGCACAAAATGAATTAAGTTCTAATGATATTTGTTTTAAGATATACAACAGTCATAAAAAAGGCGCTTATCATGCGCTTCGTAAGCGTCTTTACCAATCGCTTATAGACTTTATAGCCAATCGAAGTTTAGCTGAAGAAAACTCCGTAGACATGAAAGTTATCAAATACATTCTGGCTTCTAGGACATTTCTGATTCATAAAGAACCTAAAATAGCCTATGATGTTTTAGACAAAGCGGAAAGTCTTGCGCAAGAATATCAGCTATTTCCGATTCTCAATGAAATTTATCACACAAAGATCCAATACGCTTATCTCAATCCATCGATAGATCTAAACGATGTCATTACCAGCTTCCGAAGAAATCAAAAACAACATGCTATGGAAGAAGAATTGAATTTAGTCTACGCAAAAGTGCGACAAACGCTTAGCGATATGACATATGATGGCAAAGTTCTCGATTTCGAAACCATACTCAAAAACGTGCTAAAAGAACACCAAATTGATCTATCGCAAGCTTTTTCATTCAAATCGCTTTACCAGCTAATGACCATTGTGAGTATTTCAGCCTTTGTAAATAACGACTATTTAAAGATTGAACCATTTCTATTGGCGACCTACCAAAAGATTCATCAACACAAGACTAAAGACAAACAGCTCATATACCACATAGAAGTGGTTTATATGATTGCCAACACGTTATTTCGAAACAAAAAATTCAATCAATCTATCGATTTTTTGGAACAAATGCGGAAGCTCATGAAGCAACAACGCAGTAAATATGAAACCGCCTTCAAACTGAAATATTTTTTGCTAATGGCACTCAATAAAAATTATTTAGGCCATCAAGATGAAGCTATTGATCTACTCGAATCTGTCAAAACCGAAAAACACGTAGATACCGAAAGCATTCTTGATATACATTTAAGTTTGGTCATGTTTTACATGCAAAAAAACGACTTGAAAAAAGCAAAATCCCTTTACGCTAAATTTTATCACACCGATAACTATTACGCAGAAAAAGCCGGTAAAGAATGGGTAATAAAAAAGAACTTAGCGGAAATCATCCTATATATCGAATTAGGGGAAATTGACCTGGTAGATTCCCGATTTTTAAGTTTTAAACGCTCTTATTATAAGTATTTAAAAGCCATCAATCAAGATCGAGTTATTGTATACCTGAATTTCGTAAATACGTATTACAAACAACCTCATATTGTAAAAACCACCGCTTTTAAGGAGCGAGTTGAGCTCGCCTTTGATTGGGTAAATGAACAACAAGAAGACATTTTTGTGATGAGCTTTTATGCTTGGCTAAAAAGCAAAATGGAACAAAGGGATCTATACAAGACAACGCTAGATCTTATCGCCAAAGCTCAAAATGTTAATTAGAGGTTAAAATCTAAGCGCTTATTAAACCATAATCCAAATCTAAAGTCAAAGCAGTATCAATTAAAAAACAATAACATATTTAATTACGAAACACATGAAGAAATTATTTTTAATTGCAATTGCTTTTACAACGCTTCAAGCAGTTGCCCAAGACGGAAAGAAACGCGCATCCAATGAAATGAGAAAAGAACGCATGGCAAAATTGCAAGACTTATCTCCTGAGGAAATGGCAACCTTGAAATCTAAAAAATTAACCTTAGCTCTAGACTTATCAGATAAACAACAGAATCAGGTCAAAGCGCTATTTCTAGATGAAGCCAAGACTAGAAAGGCAAAAATGGAAGCTCATAAAAAAATGAAGGAAAGCGGAGCATTAGAAAAACTTTCTAAAGAAGAGCGCTATGAAATGAAGAATGAGCGCTTAGATGCACAAATAGCTTTTAAACAACAAATGAAATCTATTTTGTCTGAGGAACAATTCCAAAAATGGGAAAAGAGTCAACGCAGAAGACATCATAAAAGCAAGAACAAGGACAAACGACCGCAAAGACATTAAATACGATCTATTCGTCTGATTTTTCAACAAAGCATCGATTTTTGTAATCGATGCTTTTTTTTATCACAAAATTGATTAATTTTAAATCCTGTTGAATTAATTACTACAAAGACCATGAAAAAAATAGTTACTATTTGCGCATTTGCTTTAGCCCTCCTCTTTAGCGCCCAAACATTATCTGCACAAAACACCTTAGAGATTAATGCAGAAGCGAATACAAAGACAAAAGAGCTAAGAAAAGTGATCAAGTTTGAACAAGCTAAAATGCATGATGTATATGAAGCGTATCGCAATTACGCCATAGCATATAAAAAGATCAGTGACAAAATAGAGCTCAATGCCGAACGCTTAGAAAAAATCAATAACAAATTTGACGAAGAACTAAAAGAAATTTTGACAGACGAGCAATACGAAAAATACCTGGCAACGTTTCGAAATTAATCTTTAAGACATCTATAAATTAAAAAGCGACCAAAATGGTCGCTTTTCTATTTTTATAAGGTTTGTGCTACTTTTTCAACAGCTTTTATAGTTTCATCGAGGTCAGCATAAGTCAAGGCATCTGTAACAAACCAGGTCTCAAAAGCACTAGGCGCAATATAGATTCCCTCCTTTAATAAGCCATGAAAAAAGGCTTTAAAGGTCTCATTATTACCTTTGGCTGCAGATGCAAAATCAACAACGGCTTCATCAGTAAAATGAATGGATATCATAGAGCCTTTTCTATTAATCGTATGAGTGATCCCAAATTTTGTCAAGGCTTGAGCACATCCTTCATGTAAATAACGGGTTTTTTCTTCTAAGCGTTGAAAAAGTGCTTGATCGTTATCAATAGCAGTCAACATTGCTAATCCCGCTGCCATGGCTAATGGATTGCCACTGAGTGTTCCTGCTTGATACACGTTTCCTAAGGGTGCTAAATGACTCATAATTTCATTACGAGCGGCAAATGCTCCTACTGGTAATCCACCACCTATCACCTTTCCGAAGCAAACAATATCAGCATCCACACCATAAAGTTCTTGAACACCACCTCTAGAAAGTCTGAAACCTGTCATCACTTCGTCAAACACAAGAAGTATGTCGTGAAGATCACAGAGCACACGTAATTGTTTCAGAAAATCATTTTTTGGTGGAATGCATCCCATATTACCAGCAACTGGTTCTAAAATAATACAAGCGATGGCTCCTTCATTGGCTTCCACTAATGCTTTCACATGATCAATATCATTATAGGTAGCCAAAAGTGTATCTCGTGCAGTTCCCTGAGTAACACCAGGGCTGTTAGGACTTCCAAAAGTAACAGCACCACTACCCGCTTGAATTAAAAACGCATCACTATGACCATGATAACAACCGGCAAACTTGATTATTTTATCTTTACCAGTATAACCTCTGGCCAATCTTACAGCACTCATACAAGCCTCGGTTCCTGAATTCACAAACCTGATCTTATCGATATTAGGCACCATCGAAACCGCTAATTCGGCAATTTTAGTTTCTATTTCTGTTGGCATCCCAAAAGAAGTCCCCTGTTTTGCCTTCTCGATAACGGCATCGACCACTGGTTCATAGGCATGTCCCAAAATCATAGGTCCCCAAGAATTGATGTAATCTATAAAACGATTCCCATCTTCGTCATACACATAGGCACCTTTAGCTGATTTTGCAAAAATAGGAGTACCTCCAACCGCCTTAAAAGCTCTAACCGGTGAATTTACTCCACCAGGAATGACTGTTTCCGCAGATTTAAATAACGTACTGCTACGTTGATATAACATATTAATTTGATTTTACAATTAGCATTTGACCAAGAGAAAGGTCATTATTTTTTAAGCCATTAAGACGCTTCAATTCCTCAACCGTAGTATCATACCGTTTTGATAATGAATACAGCGTATCTCCCTTGACCACCTTATGACTAACCACTTCTAGTTCAGGTAAGTCTACTGATTTCGTAGTTTTCACACCATGAAGTACCATATCATCGTATTGATCTAATTGATAACGCTCAATAAGACTTATGAGTTTATCAGGATACTTTCTATCTGTTGCATATCCAGCGGCACGCAACCCTCTGGCCCAACCTTTGTAATCATTTTCACGAAGTTTAAACAAATTCGCATAACGGCCTCTTGAAGTCAAGAAATCAGAATGATCTTCAAAAGATGTTTTGGCATGATCATACTTTCTGAAACATTCTTGCGAACGATCATCATCGTGATAAATTTTCTTACCGGTCCAGCCATGACATTTGATTCCAAAATGGTTGTTAGCTTCTACTGAAAGACGACCTCTGCCTGAACCAGATTCCAAAATCCCTTGTGCCAAAGTAATACTCGCAGGTATTTTATACTTGCGCATTTCCTCCATAGCGATTAAATGATAATCTAAGATGTATTGTTCCGTAGCATTTAAAACGGTCTCTGTTGGTTTACTTATTATCGAGACAGGTTCCTTTGCTGGTTCTGTATTTGTAGTTGGCTGAACAACCTCTGGCTCAGCGCGCTTTTTTTTAGTCACTATCCTTTTTTTAGATCCACAACTAAAAACGACCAAACCCACAAGTAAAACGATTAGTATTCTTTTCATAAAATTTTAAACGATTAAAGCCTTATTTTGTTGCTTTAATTTTTGATTCATTCCTATTATACCTTGCAATCCGCCAGTATGAATTGCCAATATTTTTGAATGCTTCGGAAAAAAGCCTTGTTGTAACAAATCATTAATTCCGAACATCATTTTACCAGTATAAATTGGGTCTAACGGAATTTGATGCGTTCTTTTAAAATCATTGATAAATGCGATTAAGGCATCATCAGTTTTTGCATAACCTCCAAAATGATAATTCGTTATTAACTCCCAATTCGACTGGCATGCAAATTTAGTAATTTCTTCTTGTAAAAAATCACCTTTCAATGCAGGAAAACCAAGAATTTTTTGATGTGGCAATGCTGAATTTATGATCCCAGCAATAGTGCCGCCAGTCCCAACAGGACAACAAATAAAATCATAGATTGCATCGTCCTTAATGAGGATTTCTTCGCATCCCTTAACAGCCAAGGTGTTGGTACCGCCTTCTGGAAGCAGATAGAAATCATCAAACTCTGATCGTAATTCTTTTAGCATACTGGAACTTGTCTTGTTGCGATACTCTGCTCGTGATATGAATTTAAGTACCATGCCACAAGATTCCGCAAAGCGCAAGGTCGGATTGTCTTGATAAGAGGCAGCCAGTTCATCGCCTCTGATAATACCTATGGTTTGAAAACCTAGCTCCTGCCCAGCAGCTGCTAAGGCGGCTATATGATTGGAATAGGCACCACCAAAACTAAGCAAGGTTTTGACATTTTGCTTTTTTGCCTCAAAAAGGTTATATTTTAGCTTACGATATTTATTACCAGAAACATAGGCATGATTCAAATAATCGGGCTTTAAGTCTAGTTGATGACTTAGTTTTTGGTTAATATAATCTGTTATTTGTAACATGTTAACTAAAATTGTAATAATTATTTAAAAAAATGTTAAAATTATTATTATTTTTAATAATTTAACACCCTGTTTATCCCCAAATCTATAGCTAATAACATCTACAATTACCTTAGCCGTTTTTAAAAAATGGTTAAGTTATTATTAAAACATATAGATTATGATTAAAAGATTACTTTCAAATGTCTTTTATAAGCACATCCCTCGATTACCCATTATTACCATTCTAAGTATTTTCTGCATTAGTTTTTATTCAGAAGCTCAAACGACCTTGCTCGACCCAACTGGTGATGGTGGCTTTGAAAGCGGCACCACCTTTGCCGCCAATGGTTGGTTGAACGATAATCCTAATCAAGCTAACAGAAATCAATGGGCCATTAACACAGGTGCACAAGCAGGATATTCAGGAGCAAGGGCCGCATACATAACCGATAATGCTAACGGAGCACCACCAACACATACGTACAATTTTGGCACCAATAGGGTTGTACATATGTACAGAGACATTACAGTACCTGCTGGTGAAGATCTAATAACGTTAAATTTTGATTGGGTAGGTATTGGTCAAAATGGATCTGATTTCATGCAAGTTTGGGCAGCTCCAACTAGTTATGCACCAAGTTATGCCACTACCGTTTTATCAGCGGCTCCAACCTCAACGCAACTTGGCGTTAATTACAGTGGTCAAACAAATTGGACGAACGTCAACATCACAATTCCTGCCTCTTTTGCTGGTACTACCTTTCGGTTAGTTTTCGAGTGGAGAAATAATAACAATACAGGTTCCAATCCACCAGCAGCCGTTGATAACATTTCAATAATATCGGACACCTCATCTCCTCCACCTCCAAATAATGACTGTACAGGCGCTATAGGCCTGACCGTTAATGCCGATTTAGCTTGTGGTGTAGTAACCGCAGGAACCAATGTGGATGCGACGGCCTCGTCTCAAGCCGATGACGTAACAGGAACGCCCGATGATGATGTGTGGTTTAGTTTTGTAGCAACAAGTACGGTGCATCAAGTAAGTCTCACAAACATTGTGGCTATCGTTGGTGCCTCTACAAATATGGGTATGGGTGTTTATGATGGCTCTTCGGGCTGTGGCGCTTTAACTTTTGAGGCAACAAGCGACCCAAACACACTAAATCTCAACGGATTAACTATAGGAGTCACCTATTACGTACGAGTTTATGGCTGGGTGGCAGGTGCAGGAAGCGCCCAGACGAATTTTGACATCTGTGTAGGAACACCACCTCCACCACCTTCAAACGACGAACCTTGTAATGCTATTGCGTTACCGAATAACGCTACTTGTTCGTTTAGCACTTATACCAATGAATCTGCCACAGCAAGTTCTGGTGTGCCAGCACCTGGTTGTGCCGGATACTCTGGTGGTGATGTTTGGTTTACAACCGTAGTACCAGCCAGTGGTAATATCGTCATTGACATGGATACTGGCGTGATGACTGATAGCGGAATGGCCATTTACTCCGGTACTTGTGGAGCACTAACCTTAGTGGAATGTGATGATGATGATAGTCTAAATGGCAATATGTCTGCCATTACCTTAACTGGCAGAACGCCAGGCGAAACTTTATATATTCGAGTTTGGGAGCTTGGCAATAATAACAACGGAACGTTCGATATATGTTCTTCACAGCCGCCACCGCCACCCTCGAATGACGAATGTGTGAATGCTATTGGTTTGACCGTTAATACCGATTTAAACTGTGGAAACACGACTCCAGGAACAACCGTTTCAGCAACAGCCTCAGCACAAGCCGATGATGTTATAGGTACTCCTAATAATGATGTTTGGTTTAGCTTTGTTGCGACGAGCACAGCCCATCAAGTGTCACTTCAAAATGTTGTAGCCGTAAACGGCAGTACAGATATGGCCTTTGGAGTTTATGACGGCACCTCAGGTTGTGCTGCATTAGTATTAGAAAACGATAGTGACCCAAACACACTAAATCTCACAGGACTAACAATAGGAAACACCTATTATGTGCGTGTTTACGGTTTTTACAATAATTCAAGTGATGAAACAAATTTTAATATTTGTGTTGGAACGCCTCCGCCTCCTCCAACCAATGACACTTGTGCTGGCGCCATATCTTTAACAGTTGATACGGTTTGCAACTATGCGACCTACACTACTGAAAGTGCACTCGATAGTGGTGTAGCTGGTCCAGGTTGTGCTTTTTATTCCGGAGGCGATGTCTGGTTTACAGTTACCGTACCATCCAGTGGTGAAATTACGGTAGATAGTCAAACAGGGGTCATAACCGATAGTGGTATGGCTATATATTCAGGAAGTTGTGGTGCTTTGTCACTCATTGAATGCGACGACGATGACAGCCCTAATGGCGCTATGTCTTTAATCACATTAACTGGACGAACGCCTGGCGAAGTTTTGTATATCAGATTCTGGGAATATGGAAACAATAATAATGGGACGTTTGATATTTGTGTGACGTCGCCAACACCTCCTGTTATTTGTGAAGGTGGTAGCGGCACAATCACATCTGGTATATCATGTAACGGAACTACGAGTTTAGGTGATGCCATAACTGGTAATCTTAATGCCGCAACAGACCCAATTGCTAACCGCCCAATTATTTTTATTGATGATGCAGATGGTTGTGCGTTTGATGCAGCTCTTACCTCGAACTATACCACCGTAGATTTTACAGTGACGGTGTCTGGTACTTACTCCTTTACTTCGAACTCTGGATTTGATTGTATGGGTTATATTGTAACCAACACACCAACAGCATTCACTCCGGGTTCTTGTGCTACAGGTACATGGATTACTGGTGATGATGACAATGGACCGGGACTGGAAGCCATGTTAACTGCTAATTTAACCGCAGGAACCACTTATACCTTGATTACAACAGTTTACGATTTTGCTAGCACCACTATTACCTCTAATTTTACTTGGAATGTTTCAGGTCCTCCTACGGGTATTGAATGGTATACAGCTGCAACTGGTGGTACCGCTATAGGTACAGGATCACCTTTCAATCCAGTTGGAGTCGCAGGTTCTGGATTGCCAGATACCAATACAGCAGGAACTTACACCTTTTATTCTGCTTGTGCTAATAGTCCAGCAACTCGTGTCCCTGTAGATTTTGTTATCGAACCATTACCAACTGCGAACCTATCAGGAACAGGATCGGCTTGTGGTGGAACTGTCGATCTTACGGTTACTTTTACAGGTGCACAACCTTGGAGTTTTACGTACACGGATGGTGTAACACCCGTTACTATAAATGGCATCACGTCATCTCCATACACCTTCAGTGTCACACCATCTGGCGCGACTACCTATACGCTGACAGATGCTTATGATATAAATTGTACCGCTGACCCTACGGGTCTTACCGGAAGTGTGGTTATTTCTGGTGGTAAAACTTGGGATGGCTCAGCAAGTACCGATTGGAATAACGCTAATAATTGGACACCTGTTGGTGTTCCTACCAGCACTGACTGTGTCATCATCCCTAATAACGGTATTCAGTGTATAATTTCTAATACCACAGATGCCAATGCTTTTAATTTAACGGTAGAGATTGGAGGAAATTTATTAGTTAGACCAAGTGGTACGATCACTGTTCAAGATGCGGTTACGGTTGAACCAGGAGGCACTTTCCTATTAGATGGGTTTGAATATGACACAGGGAGTTTGATCCAAGTGAATGATGTGGCCAATTCTGGAGAAATTACCATGCGGAGAGATACCAATATTAGAAGACAAGATTATGTGTATTGGTCTACTCCAGTTGCTAATTACCCATTATCGTCTGTATCGCCAACAACACCTGCAACTTTAATTAGTGAATGGATACCTACCATTGATAGACCTGATGGTCCGCCACCACAAAATGTTCCTAATGACTACGGTGAATGGGTCAATGTGACTGGAAATATGCAAACAGGAAAAGGATACATTATACGTGGCCCTAGTGCGTATGACATTGTAAATCCTGCATGGTATTCAGCAAATTTTACAGGTGTACCAAATAATGGAACAATTAGTAAGGCCATCAATAGAGGAACCTACACTGGCTCCAATTACGTGGATCAAGGCGGTCCTGTAACTAGTGATGATGACAATTGGAATTTGGTCGGAAATCCTTATCCTTCCGCACTTGATGCCAACGCTTTCCTGTCCTTTGCTGGAAATGATGTCATTGATGGAACAGTCTATTTATGGACTCATGGAACTAGAGTACAACAAGGATTTGGAAGTCCTTTTTATGGCAACTATGTTTACAATTATAACATTTCAGATTATTTAGAATATAACTTAAGTGGTCCTTCGGTTCAAAATGGCTTTAATGGTTATATCGGATCAGGCCAAGGGTTCTTTGTTCTTATGGAAGAATCACCAAATGCTTCTACCAACGAGAACCTTACATTCAACAATGCCATGCGAAGTAGTACATATGGTAATGATCAATTTTTCAGAACTAATAGCGACTACAACAGCACCACAACGATTCCTAAAGATAGAATATGGTTAGACTTAATTTCTCCGTCAGAAATTACGAGTACAACGCTCGTGGCTTATGTTCAAGGAGCAACCAATAGTGATGACCGCCTATATGATGCTTCAACCATAGGCGGAACCGGGAAAAGTTTATATTCTCTAATTGGAAATGAGCCTTATATTATTCAAGGTAGAAGTTATCCTTTAGATGTTTATGATCAAGTACCGATTGGAATGTTGATTGAAGAACCAGGAAATCACACCATAGCCATCCATGGCCTTGATGGGTTGTTCGCAAGTGATCAAAATGTATACTTAGAGGATCTTGAACTTAATATTATTCATGATCTTAAAAATGCACCTTACACGTTTACTGAAACGATTTTAGGAAATCTGGATGACAGATTTATATTAAGATACACAGATGATACCTTAGGCTTGAGCGAGTTTGAGAATAGTGCATTAATTACCATTATGGCTCCTAAAGGAGCGTTTATTAAAGTACAATCCAACAGAGATTTAATCGATCGTGTGATAGTTTATGATTTATTTGGTAGAGTCCTTATTGATAAAGCAGCAATTAATGCACATGAATTGACTTTAAACCGATTAAATTTTTCTGATGGCGCCTACATAGTTAAAGCCATTCTCAGTAATCAAAAACAAAAAATTCAAAAAGTCGTTATTAAATTATAAGTACTTTATAAAACTCCAAAATGGCCTTGATTTTAAATAATCAAGGCTTTTTTCATTGCTATAAGCTTCTTTTTCAAATGAAATACTTGAATATGCAAGTCGCCAATTGCGTTTGCGTATCAACCTTATCACAAACTCCAACACGTAAAACACATAAAAAGGTATAATCAATAACTCAAGTTGTTGTCGTAAATGAATGCGCTCATGATTCATTAAAACACGGTCCTTTTTTAATCGATAATCTTTCAACAAAATAAATGGAAAAACAGTCATCCCTACATACCCTTTAGGTACCAAATATTTTGAAACTAAAACCATATTAACGTGCTATCAAAAATCTCTCCAATTTACATTATCTTTGTGACATGAAGAAGATTATTCCAATTGAGGAAGGTGATTATTATCTAACTCCTGAGGGCTATCGCTGTTTTACAGAGCAATATCATTTAAAAAGAGGTTATTGTTGCGAAAGCGGCTGTAGACATTGTCCTTACGGCTTTGATAAAAACAAATTAAAATCAAACTAATGCATACATCGACATTATCTTTTAAAGATCAAATCAAAGAAGGTATTCCTAATAAGCTCCCTAACCCAAAACCGTATGATGATAGTATCAATCATGCACCAAAACGGAAAGCCATTTTATCAGTCGAAGAAGAAAAGTTAGCATTAAAAAATGCCCTTCGATATTTTGAAAAATCCCATCACGAATTGTTATTGCCAGAATTTAAGAACGAACTACGTCGTTATGGAAGAATCTATATGTATCGCTTACGTCCAGATTACAAAATATATGCGCGACCTATTGAAGAATACCCTGCAAAATGTCATCAAGCCGCAGCGATAATGCTGATGATCCAAAATAATTTAGATGACGCCGTAGCTCAACACCCTCATGAGCTCATTACCTATGGTGGAAACGGAGCGGTTTTTTCTAATTGGGCGCAGTACCGACTTACAATGAAGTATTTATCAGAAATGACAGACGAGCAAACCTTAGTGATGTATTCTGGTCATCCCATGGGACTTTTTCCAAGTCATAAAGAGGCTCCAAGGGTTGTAGTCACAAATGGTATGATGATTCCCAACTACTCTCAACCCGATGATTGGGAAAAATTTAATGCTTTAGGTGTTACCCAATATGGACAAATGACGGCGGGAAGTTATATGTACATTGGGCCACAAGGCATTGTTCATGGCACAACAATCACAGTGTTGAATGGATTCAGAAAAATAAAAAAGACTCCGAAGGGTCATCTTTTTGTCACTTCAGGATTAGGAGGCATGTCTGGTGCGCAACCAAAAGCTGGTAACATCGCAGGATGTATTACTGTTTGCGCCGAAGTCAATCCTAAAATTACACAAGTAAGACTGGATCAAGGTTGGATTGATGAAAAAATCACAAACTTAGATGCTTTAGTTTCAAGAGTTAAACAGGCGAAAGAGCAATCAGAAACCATTTCAATTGCTTATTTAGGGAATATTGTTGATGTCTGGGAAAAATTTGACGAGGAGTCCATTCAAATCGATTTAGGGAGTGATCAAACCTCACTTCACAATCCATGGGCTGGTGGCTATTATCCAGCAGATCTATCTTTCGAAGCTGCTAATGACATGATGGCCAATGATCCAGAACAATTTAAATTGAAAGTTCAAGAAAGTTTGCGTCGACATGCCACAGCCATCAACAAACACACTGCAAAAGGCACCTATTTCTTTGATTATGGGAACGCCTTTCTCTTAGAAGCTTCAAGGGCTGGTGCAGATATCATGGCTGAAAATGGTATTGATTTTAGATACCCTTCCTATGTACAAGATATTATGGGACCTATGTGTTTCGACTACGGCTTTGGGCCTTTTAGATGGGTTTGCGCTTCTGGCAAGCCAGAAGATTTACAAAAAACTGATACCATTGCTTGTGAAATTTTAGAGCAAATAAAATTGCATTCACCTGAAGAAATTCAGCAACAAATGAGTGATAATATTCAATGGATCAAAGGGGCTCAAGAAAATAAACTCGTCGTTGGTTCGCAGGCAAGAATTTTATACGCAGATGCAGAAGGTAGGATGAAAATAGCAGAAGCGTTCAACAATGCTATTGCTGCGGGTCATATTGGTCCTGTGATTTTAGGTCGTGATCATCACGATGTATCTGGAACTGATTCGCCCTATAGAGAAACTAGTAATATATACGATGGTTCGCGCTTTACTGCAGATATGGCTATTCACAATGTGATTGGTGACAGTTTTAGAGGTGCAACTTGGGTCAGTATCCACAATGGAGGTGGTGTTGGTTGGGGAGAGGTTATAAATGGTGGTTTTGGTATGGTTCTTGATGGTAGTAAAGAAGCGGAAAGACGCTTAAAATCAATGTTGTTCTGGGATGTTAACAATGGAATTGCTAGGAGAAGCTGGGCTAGAAATGATGAGGCAATTTTTGCGATTAAACGTGCCATGGAGGTTGAACCTAATTTAAAGGTCACACTGCCTCATACCGTTGATGAAAAACTTTGGGACTCGTTATTTTAACTCAAATAAAAAGAAAAAGAAATGAAAAATTTATTCAAACTATTACCACTATTGCTCGTGACTGTGTTCATGACGTCATGCAGCTCTGTAAAAGTCGCTGCCGATTATGATAAAAGCGCTAATTTTGACAACTACAAAACGTTTGCGTTTTTTAAAACTGGTATCGATAAAGCTGAAATCAGTGACCTAGATAAAAGAAGAATCTTAAGAGCTATTGAGTCTGAACTATTAGCTCAAGGGTATACCAAATCTGAAAATCCAGATATTTTGGTAAGCATTTTCACCAAATCACAAGAAAGAGTTTCAGTCTATAACAACAACTGGGGCGTTGGCGCTTGGGGTTGGGGCGGTTTTGGTCCAGGATGGGGCTGGGGTTGGAATACCCAACCAACGGTTACGACACGATCTGAAGGCACACTTTTTATCGATTTAATTGATACCAAAAAGAAAGAACTCATTTGGCAAGGAATGGGAACAGGCTATCTATCGAAAAATATGGAAAAAAAGGAAGAGCGTATTAAAGAGTTTGTTTCAGAAGTCATGAAAAAATATCCGCCAGAATCAAAAAATTAAATCTATCGGTTTTCTAAAGCACTAGCATTATCATGTTGGTGCTTTTTTTGTAAAACCTAATCATTTTATTCTTCATTTCTAAAACCCTATATTTGCCGACTTCTAAAACAAGTACTATGATATTAGGTCAAGAAACAAGAAAAAACTTCACCCAAAACCCTAAAAACGATATTTTATCGGGCTTAACGGTTGCCCTAGCATTAGTCCCTGAAGCTGTAGCCTTTGCGTTTGTTGCAGGAGTGGATCCGTTGGTAGGTCTTTATGGTGCTTTTATGATGGGGATTGTAACCTCTCTATTTGGAGGTCGACCTGGCATGATTTCAGGCGCAACAGGTGCTATGGCAGTTGTAATGGTTCACCTGATACAAAAAGGAAATGAGGTTGGAATGACTCTCGAAAATCCAACAGAAAACTTAGGACTTCAATGGTTGTTTATCACTTTACTCATAGTGGGCGGAATTCAAATTTTGGCAGGAGTTTTCAAGTTGGGGAAATTTGTTCGATTGATTCCACATCCAGTAATGATGGGTTTTGTAAACGGTTTAGCCATCGTAATTTTCCTTTCTCAATTACGATTATTCCCAAATGTAGTTCCTAAAGATATTTCATTTATCAATGATACTTCAGAGTGGTTTTCGGCACTGTTCTCAAACGGAACATTTTGGACCATGATGGCATTTATCGGACTTACCATGGCTATCATGTATGGTTTACCTAAACTTACTAAAAAAATTCCAGCAGCCCTTATAGCGATTATCGCTGTTGCTTGCATCACTATCTTTGGAGGTATCGAGGTAAGTACTGTGGGCTCCTTTATTCGTGAAGGTGGAGGAAGCGGCTTGGAAGGTTCTTTACCGACGTTTCAAGATCAAATTTTCGGATTGTTCGGTTCATTTTCAGGGCATTGGAGTTTGATCATATCTACTGCAATTATTTTAGCTGCTGTTGGTTTAATAGAGTCATTAATGACCTTGAATTTAGTTGACGAAATTACGGAAACACGAGGCAATGGAAATAGGGAATGTATGGCACAAGGTGGTGCGAATATATTAAACGGACTATTTGGTGGCATGGGTGGTTGTGCGATGATCGGACAATCGATTATCAATGTAGATTCTGGTGGTCGCGGTCGACTTTCAGGAGCTATAGCCGCCATTGCTTTATTATGTTTTATTTTATTCGGTGCACCATTGATTGAGCAAATTCCTATTGCGGCCTTAGTAGGCGTCATGTTTATGGTGGTTATCGGTACATTCGCATGGAGTAGTTTCAGAATCATAAGAAAAATCCCCTTATCTGATGCCTTAGTTTTAATTGCAGTATCTGCTATTACTGTTTGGAAAGATCTTGCCATTGCTGTTATTGCTGGCGTCATAATTTCAGCACTGGTGTTTGCTTGGAAAAATGCGACCATGATTAGAGCGCGTAAACGCATACAAGCTGATGGTACAAAAACGTATGAGATTTGGGGACCTCTATTTTTTGGTTCCATCCAAAATTTTAATTCAAAATTTGATGTTAAGAATGATCCGCAGCATGTTGAAATCGACTTCATTGAGTCTCGCGTGAGTGATCATTCAGCTCTAGAGGCTATATTCAATTTAGTTCATAAATATGAGGCCGAAGGGAAGTCTATCAAACTGAAGCATTTAAGTGAAGATTGCAAGCGACTCATGTACAAAGCGAGTCCCAAATTTAAAGAAGTCATTGTTGAAGATATTGACGACCCAAGATACCACCTGGCTGCAGATCCAGAAAAATTTACGAAACCTTTATCTGAGTACAACATATAAAAAAAGCGACCTTAAAGGGTCGCTTTTTTTGTTTGCTAAAGACGAATTACTTCGCCGATACTTTTTTCATATAAATTTCATATTGCTCAGACGATAAAACCTGCTTCAATTTTGAGTTGATATAATTCTGCATTTTCTCTTTTTTAAGAGCTCTTTCCGCAGGATCTTTAACCGCGTCAATTCCTTGCATTTTTTTATCTACGGCATTGTAAATATCATAGACTTGAGCTTTCTGCTTCGCATCTAACTTTGCCGATCTTTCCAACATTTGAATCACCTTATCTGCATTTTTCTTAGCAGAACTGGCATCATTGTTTACAGATTCAATTTGTGATTTGGATTTAGCCTGTGCGAACGATATTTGAGTTCCTGCAAATAAAAAACATGCAAAAGTTAAGAGTAAGAGTTGTTTTTTCATGATATAAGTTAATGAATTAGAGGTTCAATATACAAAATTCAAGGCATTAAATTAAAAATTTTTTACTAATACGCCATTAATTCCTCGATCTTCCGCTTTACTTTTTCTGTAGACGGAATCATCGTTTCTTCTAAGGTCGCATTTAAAGGAATTGCAGGCATATTTTCGCTGCCAATAGTCATCACTGGAGCGTCCAAATACTTAAAACACAGCTCTTGTATTTTTCCTGCTAATGCTCTCGCGAAACTATTATTTGAAGGTTCTTCCGTCACAACTAAGCACTTGCCTGTTTTCTTTACGGAAGTCATTATGGTCGTCTCATCTATTGGATACAATGTGCGTAAATCAACAATCTCAATTCGGTCACGAAGGCCTAATTCACCTGTAGCGTTATAGGCCCAATGTACACCCATACCATAAGTAATAATGGTCATGGTCTCTTCAGCCTCTTGCTTCCATATTTCTTGCAGCAACCAGGCTTTTCCGAAAGGTAAAACGTAATTCTCATCGGGTTCCACAGATGTTGCTCCTTGTGTTCCTTTGACCTTACTCCAATATAATCCTTTGTGTTCTAAAATCACGACAGGATTAGGATCATGATAGGCAGCTTTCATCAAACCTTTTAAATCAGCACCATTACTTGGGTAAGCGATTTTAATTCCTCTAATATTGGTAACGACACTTTCAACAGATGATGAATGATACGGTCCACCACTGCCATAAGCACCAATAGGAACACGAAGAATCATGCTCACAGGCCATTTCCCATTAGATAAATAGCAGCTTCGACTTACTTCTGTAAACAATTGATTAAGCCCTGGCCAAATATAATCTGCAAATTGCACCTCAACAATGGGTTTAAGTCCAACAGCACTCATGCCTACTGTTGATCCAACGATAAATGCCTCTTGAATAGGTGTGTTAAATACGCGACTATCTCCAAATTTCTGTGCCAAGGTTGCAGCTTCCCTAAATACACCGCCTAAGCGACCACCAACATCTTGTCCATACAATAAACATGCTTTATGCTTTGCCATAAGTTCTTCCACTGCAAACAGTGCGCAATCCACCATAACCACCTTATCGGCACCTTCCGGTGCACGTACGCCTTTTTCTTCCAAAATGGGAGTTGGCGCAAAATCATGCGTATATAAATCTTCAGCTTTTGGGTCTTCAGCTTTCAAAGCCTTTTCAAAATCGGCTTGCACATTGTTCTTAGCAGCTTCTTCTATTTGAGAAACCTCTGTATCGGAGAAACCATGATCTAAAAGCTGCTGTTTTAATACAGGATAAGGATCTCTAGATTTCGCTTCATCCAAATCATCACGATACCACTCCATGCGTACACCAGAGGTATGATGATTCAATAGTGGTACTTTGGCATGGACCAAGAACGGACGTCTTTCTTTCCTGATAGTCTCTATCACCTTTTCAAGTGCTTGATAGCTTTCTATAAAATTGGCACCATCAATTGAAATGGCTTCAAGACCATGAAAACCTTTAGCGTACTCGAAGGCGTTTTGCGCTCTTGTTTCAGCTTCATTTGCCGAAATATCCCAGCCATTATCTTGCACCAGATATAAAATAGGCATTTGCTTTAATGCTGCCATTTGAAAGGCTTCAGCTATCTCTCCTTCGGTAACTGATGCATCACCTAATGAACATACCGTAATAGGAGGAACTTGCTTCGACTGCTTTTGAGTTTCTGTGTCAAGAATCGGATTATCAAGCTCATGCTTTTCCATGTATTGCATGCCCATAGCGACGCCAGTTGCTGGAATAGCCTGCATTCCAGTGGCCGATGATTGGTGGGGTATCTTTGGTTTATCCTGATCTTTTAAACTTGGATGAGAATAATAGGTTCTACCTCCAGAAAATGGATCCTCTTTTTTTGCTAATAATTGCAACATCAAGTCATAAGGTTTCAATCCAAATGCCAATAACATGGCATCGTCACGATAGTATGGAAAAGCATAATCTTGCGGCAACAACTGCATACCAAGAGCCGTTTGGATGGCTTCATGTCCTCGCGAGGTAGCGTGGACATATTTTGACACCAATTTAAAGTTCTCTTCATATAATTCAGCCATTGCTTTAGCTGTACATAAATTCGAAAATCCAGTTTTTAATAGTTCTTTATTCATTATCAGGTCTGCCAAAGCAGTCATTATTATATAGTTCTATGTAAATCAAATTTTTCAAAATAGTCGGCCACACGTCTTACGAAACTTCCTCCCAAAAAGCCATCTACGACACGATGATCAAACGATAAAGACAGATACATCATACTCCTTATGGCGATTTCATCTCCCTTATCGGTTTCAATCACTTCAGGTCTTTTTTTAATAATTCCCAGAGCCAAAATAGCCACTTCAGGTTGGTTGATAATTGGTGTTCCCATAACGCTTCCGAAGGTTCCCACATTTGAGATGGTAAACGTGCTTCCTTTGATATCATCGCCACTCAATGCATTAGCTCTCGCTTTTTCAGACAACGCATTGACATCTGTTGCTAATTCTTGTAAATTTTTTGTATCGGCATTTTTTACCACTGGAACAATTAAATTTCCGCTAGGTAGAGCCGTTGCCATACCTATGTTAACGTCCTCTTTCACAATGATGTTCTGGCCATCAACTGAGGCATTGATATTTGGAAAATCCTTAATAGCCTTTGCAACAGCCTCGACAAACAAAGGCGTGAATGTTAACCGTTGCCCATACTTCTCCTGAAACGCCTTTTTATTTGCATTTCGCCACTTTACCATATTCGTTAAATCAGCTTCTACATAAGCTGTCACGTGAGGTGATGTGTGTTTAGAGTACACCATATGATCCGCGATCATTTGGCGCATTCGATCCATTTCAATAATCTTCCCTTTACCTTTATCAAAGTGCAACTGCGGAATACGATAAGCGGTTGGGTCTGTGACTGATGGTTGTGCAAACTTATAAGGTCGACCATCTTCAATGTAAGCGAATACATCACTTTTTCGCAAACGGCCATCATGACCCGTTGCTGGAATTCTCGCGAGCTCTTCAAAGCTGATATGATGCGCTTTGGCAATCTCTATAATTAATGGTGAGAAAAACGTATTGGAATTTGTGACATTGAATTGTTGAGACTTTGCACTTATCGTAGGTTTCACTTTCGCCTTTTTCTCTGGCTTAGGTGTCTTTTCAGGCGCTTTATTCGTGGTTTTGTCGGGATTGCTTACTGTAGCTTCTGACAACTCCAGTTCGGCAATCACTTCACCTACGGGAACAACATCCTTAGCATGGTGTATCAGTTTTACTATAGAACCAGCTGCTGGTGCAGGGACTTCATTGTCGACTTTATCTGTAGCTACTTCCAGTAAAATATCCCCTTCTTCAAAAGTATCTCCCTCCTCCAACAACCAATTGATTATTGTTCCTTCCGTAATACTTTCGCCCATTTTGGGCATTATTAATTCAAATTTTGACATCCTTAATTTTTCATAAAATCACGCAATGTCTGATAGACATCATCTTGTAATTTCAATTCTTTCGGAACCTCTCTTAAAGGCTCTACTTCTTTTAAACTTTCATGACACTCCGCTGGTAATTGTTGATACAAGCTAGTGCCTTTGGTCTTCCAAGCTATCATCTCATCACTCACCTCTTTGATAATTTTTGATGGATTACCAACAACGAGACTTCGTTTCGGAATTTTCGTTTCAGCTTTAACAAAGGCCATAGCTCCAACAATCGCTTCATCACCAATATCGGCATCATCCATAATGACAGCATTCATACCTATCAAGCAATTTCTACCCAAATTGGCACCATGAATAATGGCACCATGTCCAACATGGGCACTTTCTTTGAGTACGATAGACTTCCCTGGAAACATGTGCACGGTACAATTTTCCTGCACATTCACACCATCCTCAAGGATGATTTGACCCCAATCACCTCTGATAGCTGCTCCAGGACCGATGTAACAGTTTTTACCAATAATGACGTTTCCTGTTACAGCAGCCAATGGATGCACAAAACTACTTTCATGAACTACTGGAATAAATCCCTTGAAACTGTAAATCATGCTACTTAAATCCTTTTAATTTTTCTTTAGTGAATTCTGAAAGCACCAATCGCCCACTTGTTTCTGCCCTTTCTGCCAAAAGATCATCCCAATCATCTGTGCCTTTCCAAAAGACTTTTTTCATCTCCTTCATGGCTTCAGGATTATAGGTACACAAATGTTCTGCAGTGGTTTTAACAGCCTCATCTAAGGCTTCCGTACTCTCATAAACATGTGTATACAGCCCTTTTGATTGCGCCCATTCAGGCGAATAAAATGTATTAGCATCGATGGCAATTTGAGACATCGCACTTAATCCCATTTTGCGTTCAATGGCTGGTCCCACAACAAATGGTCCGATACCAATATTCAATTCACTTAACTTAATTGCAGCAAACTTGGTGGCCATACAATAATCGGTTGAAGCTGCTAATCCGACGCCTCCGCCCACGGTTTTTCCTTGAATACGTCCGATAATAAATTTCGGGCATTTGCGCATGGCATTGATGACGTTGGCAAATCCCGAAAAGAATACTTTACCAGTTGCGGAATCATTAATATTGATCAGTTCTTTAAAACTTGCACCTGCACAGAACGTGCGATCACCACCACTTTTTAAAACAATGACTTTTATGGCATCATTTTGTCCTGCTTCAGTAATAGTTTTAGACAAATCTGCTAAAACAGCACCTGGCAAAGAATTATGTGCAGGATGAAAAAACTCTATATATCCTACTTCATTATCGATATCTAACTTCACATAAGGTTCACTCATATTTCAAAATATTTTATCTAATTAATTATATCAATCCGAATTGTTCGAAATGATGGTTTAAATGTTTTCGTTCTAACAGATAAGACTCATATCTGCTTAATTCTCCAAAGACCAAGTTTTTCAATTTGGCATCTGGATGTTCCTTGAAAAATTCTAAATACTTTTCTCTTTGTGCTTTAAATTTTTCGATGGCAGTAGTCAAATTTGGATGCTTCAGCTCCGCTAAGGTATCCTTTTCCAATAATGGGAAATTGGTGTTCTGCGGAAACTTCTCGTAATTGTAAAGACTCGCATGTACTTTTTCTAGGATCTTTTCTGGTGTCGCCACCTCAAAATCTTGAATCTCTCCAGCAGCAATTTTATAAGTAAATTCTAAATGCTCAATCATGTGCTGCGGTGTCATAATACCCCATTTTGGCTTCATGGCTTCTGAAAGTTTCGATAAACAAGCATCTATTTTTTCATCAGTCATTTCTACAAATGTTTCTTGTTTCTTTTGAACCATGGTAAGCACCGTTGCTAATGCGACCAATTCATCATCCGCATCAAAAATTTCTGCTAACCATTTTACAATACCGCTTGGATGCTCGGCAGACGCCACATCCCGATCTACTTTTTGCTTACAAGTTAAACGTACATAAATGGTATCGTTATGATACAATGGACGTAAGAAACGACACTCTTCTAAACCGTAGTTTGCTGAAACAGGCCCTTTATTTGGATACACGAACAAGCCAGCTGCCGCTGCAATTATGAAATAGCCGTGGGCAGTTCGCTTTTCGAAAATGCTTCCATCTAAAGATGTAATATCGGTATGCGCATAAAAGTGGTCCCAAGTAAGATTGGAGAAATTGATGATGTCCGAATCCGTAATTGTTCGTTTATGCGTTTTCATGGACATCCCTGGTTGAATATCTTCCCAATGGTACTTAAAAGGATGTTCTTCTGCCTCCTTATACTTGGCTTTTTGTTGATAGATTCCTGTAATTTCTGTAATAGTTGTTGGCGATCCTTGTATAGCAGTTCGTTGTAAATAATGCTTGATTCCACGCATACCGCCCATTTCTTCACCACCACCAGCACGTCCTGGACCTCCATGAACTAAATAAGGCAAGGGAGAACCATGGCCAGTACTTTCTTTGGCACTTTCGCGATTTAATACGAGGATTCTTCCGTGATGACTGGCCGCATTGACCACATAATCTTTGGCGATGTTATCGTTAAATGTTGCTATGGAAGATACTAATGAGCCTTTACCCATTTTTGCTAATTCCACAGCTTCATCCATATTTTTATAAGGCATAATCGTACTCACTGGACCAAAGGCTTCACGTTCGTGAATGATGGTATTTTGAAACGGATGATCGGCACGAAGTAAAATAGGGCTTATAAAGGCACCTTTACTAGCATCGGCACCTATGGTTTCGAGATGGTCGAGATTGCCATAAACAATCTTAGCCTCTTTGGCTAAATCATTCACTGAGTCCTTAACCGCTTGCACTTGTTGTTTACTGACTAAAGATCCCATTCTAACTTCCTTAAGTCTGGGATCACCAATGGTGACTTTATCTAATGCTTTCCCGAGGGCTATTTGAACATCTTCAACAAGATTTTCGGGTACAATGACACGTCGGATAGCCGTACATTTTTGACCGGCTTTCACCGTCATCTCTTTACGCACCTCTTTGATGAATAAATCAAATTCTGGTGTTCCCGGAACAGCGTCCTCACCCAGAATTGAAGCATTGAGCGAATCGGCTTCCATGGTAAAAGGCACTGATTCTTGAATCAATCGTGGATGCGCTTTTAACAAACGTCCCGTACTTGCAGACCCAGTAAACGTGACAACATCTTGAGATTCTACAGTGTCAAATATCGTTTTAACGGTCCCGTTAATAATTTGCAGAGCACCTTCTGGAATGATTCCTGAATTGATGATTTCCCGAGCAACGGCCTCAGCTAAATAAGATGAGGAAGGTGCTGGTAAGACCACTGCTGGCACACCAGCCATCCAATTAACAGCACATTTTTCTAACATGCCCCAAACAGGAAAGTTAAAAGCATTTATATGTACAGCCACACCTTTTTTAGGCACCATAATATGATGCGCCATAAAGCGACCACCACGAGATAAATCTATGGGATCTCCTTCAACATGATAGGGTTGATTAGGAAATAGTTTTCTGAGAGACGCATTGGCAAATAAATTACCGAAACCGCCTTCAATATCAATCCAGCTATCGACACGCGTAGCACCTGTTCGATAACTCAAATCGTAAAACTGTTCTTTTCTTTTTGTAAGATATAAGGCCAGTTTTTTCAACATATTGCCACGTTCTTGAAAGGTCATCTTTCTAAGAACCTCACCACCTTTAGTTCTTCCGTAATGAAGGATTTCAGGAATATCTAATCCTTCAACAGCCACACTTGTGAATATTTCACCAGTTATGGCATCATGTACAGGAGCACCTTCTTCTTTCCCAGTGGTCCATTGTCCTTGAACGTAATGTTGTATTTTATCCATTCTTATTCTTGTTTAAGACCGATACCTGCGTTAGCGATTGAACGGTCTGTTTGAGCGCCTTGAAAAGCGCGAGTAGTGAAAGCGCGACCCTCGGGTAACGCCCAAAACCCTTTAATAATTTACATTTTCAATAATTGCAGCATAGCCTTGTCCAACACCAATACACATAGTCACTAGGGCATACTTTTTACCTTGCTCTTGCAACTCCAGCGCTGCCGAATAGGCAATTCTAGTTCCTGTAACACCAAGTGGATGACCAATTGCTACTGACCCACCATTAGGATTCAATCTCGGGTCGTCATCTGACAAACCCCAAGCTCTAATACATGCTAAGGCTTGAGCCGCAAACGCTTCGTTGAGCTCAATAATATCCATATCTGCCATGGTAAGACCTGCTTTTTCAAGCGCTTTATTAGAAGCTTCAACTGGACCAATGCCCATAATTCTAGGTTCGACACCAACGACAGCTGAACTTACAATTCGTGCCAATGGTTTTAAATTGTATTGTTTAACAGCGTCTTCTGACGCAATAATTGTTGCTGCGGCACCATCATTCAATCCTGAAGAATTTCCAGCAGTCACACTACCATCTTTTTTAAAAGCAGGACGCAGTTTTCCTAAAACTCCCAATGTCGTCGTAGGTTTTATGAATTCATCTTTTGAAAACTTAATCGGGTCTTTTTTGCGTTGTGGTATTTCTACGGTGACTATTTCTTTATCTAGTCGACCGTTTTCTTGCGCCTTGGTGGCTTTCATTTGACTCCAAAAAGCAAACTTATCTTGATCGGCTCTCGAAATGTCATACTTTTCTACTAAGTTTTCAGCCGTCATGCCCATCGCATCGATACCGTACAATTCCTGCATTTTAGGATTTACAAATCGCCATCCGAAACTAGAGTCGTACATTTTGGCATCATTTCCGAAAGCACTTGAGGGCTTCGCCACCACATATGGGCCTCGCGTCATATTTTCAACACCACCAGCGATAAATACATCACCGTCGCCTGCTTTGATTGCTCTATTCGCATGAATGATTGCTGATAAGCCAGAGCTACATAATCGGTTTACCGTTTCTCCTGGTACCGAAAATGGTAATCCTCCCAAAGGCGCTGCCATTCTAGCCACATTACGATTGTCTTCACCAGCTTGATTGGCACAGCCTAAAATCACGTCATCGTATGCTTCTTTCGGGATGCTAGGGTTTCGTTTCACAACTTCTGAAATAACCAACGCGGCTAAATCATCCGTTCTGACCGCTGATAAGGTTCCTTTATAGTTTCCAATTGGCGTTCTAATGCCATCTATGATATATGCGTTTTTCATGTTGTTCAATTTAATCTTCCCAGTCTTTTTGTGTTCTATAAACTACGCCTTTGAAAAGCGCTACTAATTGGTCATCGCGTTTCACTTCGATGACATTAAAACCTAATTTATTATTGACCTTTTCAATAACAGATTCAGCAACGAGGTAATCCCCTTCTTCTAAGGCTTCAATATGATTGATACTCGTTTCAATGGACACAGCATATTTACCATGCGTGTTAGCTGCAAAACCGAAAGCCGTATCTGCCAAAGAGTAGCTAATGCCTCCATGTGCTTTATTCATGCTGTTCAGCATGTCTTTACGTATGGTCAGTGCCACTTTACAGCGTCCGACCTCACATTCTAAAATCTCGATACCTAGCCATTGGCTAAACGCATCTTGACGTAACATTTTATATGGAATTAGTTCTCCTTTCATTCAAAAGAACGTTTGTTGTTCCTGATTCATTTTTCTCAAAAGCGGACTACAGCGGTAACGATCTTCGTGATACATCGCGTAGAGCTCATCCATTTTTTTTACACACCAACCAATCCCCTTATCGTCTGCCCATTGTAACAATCCTTTAGGATAATTAACACCTTTAGTCATCGCGTTATCGATGTCCTCGGCCGAAGCAATATTTAAAAACAAGGCATCTGCAGCTTCATTGATCAGCATCACTAAGACTCGATCAAAAATTTGCTGTGCTAGTAATTTGTCTTCCCTTGGTTTTGGTTGGATGGCATTATCGGAATAATCGTAATAGCCTCGACCAGATTTTCGTCCTAAGTAGCCAGCTTCCGCAAAGCGTTTTTGTGTAAAGGCTGGTTTATAACGTGGGTCAAAATAAAACGCTGTAAAAACGGTTTCCGTGACTGTATAATTCACATCGTTACCTATAAAATCCATAAGCTCGAAAGGTCCCATTCTAAAACCTCCTAAGGTTTTTAGGCTCCAATCAATGGTGGCAAAATCGGCCATGCCCTCTTCGTAGATTCGCAGTGATTCACCATAGAAAGGTCGCGCAACACGATTGACAATAAAACCTGGTGTGTCTTTAGCCACGGCAACAACTTTCTTCCAATCGGTAATGGTTTGAACAGCCGTTTCTAAGACCTCATTAGACGTTTGGATGGCTGGAATCACCTCGACCAATTTCATTAAAGGCGCAGGATTAAAGAAATGAATCCCGATACAACGCTCTGGTTGATTGAGTGCTGCTGCAATTGATGCTATAGACAAACTAGAAGTGTTGGATGCAATGATGCAATCTGAGGACACATAGCCTTCTAATTCAGAAAAGACCTGTTTTTTGACATCCAAATTCTCAACAATCGCTTCAATCGTAAGATTAGAATCTGCCAAGTCATGAAGCTTGTCAACATAGGTTATTTGATTCTGAATTCTTGCTTTTTCAGTGGCATCGATACGTCCTTTTTGAATGAGACGCAATAATATTTTTTCCAAGGCGTCTTTCGCTTTATCTAAAGCGGCTTGATTGGTATCATAAAGTTTTACTTGGCATCCAGCAGTAGCCGCTACTTGTGCGATTCCGCTTCCCATGGTGCCGCTACCAATAATTCCTACTCTCATAAATTCGTTGTCATTTTAAGTCTTTATTTTCCTTTGAATTTTGGCTGTCGTTTTTCGATGAATGCCGCCACACCTTCTTTATAATCATCACTTTGAGCCGCTTCAATCTGGTATTTTGATTCCATTTGCAATTGTTGCTCCAGCGAATGAGTCATGGAAGCATTGAACAATTCCTTGATCATACCAAGTGCTTTCGTAGGCATATTTGCCAATTTTAAAGCGAGTTTTTGAACGTCTTGTTCGAAGGACTCTAAAGGCAGAACTTTATAAATCATTCCCATGTTTTCGGCTTCTTCCGCAGAAACTTTATCGCCTAACATGGCCAAGGCAGATGCCTTTTGAAATCCGATTAACCGTGGCAAGAAATAGGTTCCAGCACTATCTGGAATTAATCCAATAAGACTAAAAGCCTGAATAAAACTCACTTTTTCATGAGCCACCACGATATCACAAGCCAAGGCAATATTTGCACCAGCACCAGCAGCTACACCATTCACGGCAGCTATCACAGGTTTTTTAATGGCTCTAATTTTTGTAATAATTGGATTGTAGTGCTCCTCTAGTATTTTTTTAAATCCAGGGTTTAAATCAGGTGTCGTGACTTCCTTCAGGTCTTGACCAGCACAAAATGCCTTCCCACTTCCTGAAAGGACAATGGCTCTGACCTCATCATTGGTGTCACAGTTGTCTAATATGGCCTGTAATTTTAGAGCCATCTCACGATTAAAACTGTTGAAGACCTCTGGTCTATTTAAAGTGACGTGTGCGACACTGTTTTCAATTTTTAATAGAATTGAATTATTGCTCATACCTATTATTTATGCAATGTCAACATTGCCATTTTTAGTTTTGCGTTAAGGATGGAGGCTTTGTTGGAGCTCCTTGAAAAGAGCGACTGCCGAGAGCCTGACCCTAGGGTAACGCCATTGTTATTTTAAACATTTAAAATAGTCGAATGGTTCTTGGCAATCGTCACATTGAAACTGTGCTTTACATGCGGTTGAACCAAACTGACTGACCAATCGTGTATTTGTGGATCCACAATGGGTACATTTAACTTTTCGCTTACCTCGAAGCAGCACATCTTTATCGGCTTCTGGTTCCAAAGGTGCTGCAATGCCGTAATCTTCCAGAGCTTTTCGTCCTCTAGGAGTGATCCAATCGGTTGTCCAAGCAGGATGTAAAACGAGTTCTATGTGGGATTCATATCCCGCTTCTTTCAAAGCGCTTTTAATATCGTCACCAATGACGTCCATTGCAGGACAACCACTATAGGTTGGTGTAATCTCCACATGAACCACATGATCGATAATGACCGCAGAACGCACAACACCCATATCCATAATTGACAATACTGGAATTTCAGGATCTGACACCTTTTCCAAAATGGGTATTAATCTTTCATCAATTTGTTGTTCTGTTGTCATCATTTAACTACGACTCTTTCTTTTTTATATTGTTTATTACCATTCCATATTGGGATATGCACGTTGCATATATTGTAATTCACTCAGAATATATCCCATATGCTCGGTATGAATCCCACGCTTACCACCTTTGTGGAAATATTTGGATTCTGGAACCTCTAGTGTGGCTTCTTGTAACACGTCACCGACCTTCTTATAGTAGCTTTCTTTTAGTGTTGTAACATCCACTCCAATACCTTCAGCTACCATAGCTTTATCGGCCTCTGTTTGATGAAACAATTCATCTGTGTACATCCATAAATCTGAAATTGCTTCTTGCATTTTTAATTTGCTTTCATCAGTCCCATCACCTAAACGTCTGACCCAATCTGATGAAAACCTCTCGTGATAACTCACTTCCTTGATGGATTTATTCGCAATGGCAGACAAGGTTAAATCCTTACTTTTTTGCAATTCACGTAAAAATGCTAAATGATAGACATCAAATAAGAACTGTCTTCCTATGGTGTAAGCAAAATTCGTGTCTGGTTGTTCTACTAATAAGACATTTAAATAGTCACGTTCTTTGCGAAGCATGGCAATATCATCTTCAGATCTTCCATCACCAGCCAATTTTGCGGCATACTGATAGTAGCTTCTTACCTGCCCAAATAAATCGAGGGAAATATTGGTACAAGCGATGTCTGTTTCTAAGCTCGGTCCATGTCCTGTTAATGCGCCTAAGCGTTGTCCTAAAATGAGGCTATTATCAGCGATACCAAGAATGTATGTGTATAAATTTTCGTTCTTCATTACATGTGTTTTACATCATCTGGCAAATTATAAAACGTTGGGTGGCGATAGACTTTATCTTGCGCTGGTTCAAATAATTCACCGTTGTGTTCTGGGTTTGAGGCTGTGATATGTTTTGATTCTACCACCCAAATACTCACACCTTCATTCCGTCTGGTGTATACGTCCCGAGCATTTTCCAATGCCATTTCCGCATCTGCTGCATGCAGACTACCAAAATGTCGATGCTCTAATCCGTTTTTACTTCTTACGAAGATTTCCCAAAGCGGCCAGTTTTTTGTTGCCATAATCATTAGTATTTCATAGTAAGCACTTATAGAGCGATGTGTTATCTAACTCGAGTGCGCACTTGTTTAAATTTAAACTGCTTGTTTTTCTTTTCGTTCTTGTTGTTTGTCGGCATATGCCATAGCTGCATTTCTCACCCATGCGCCACGTTCCCATGCGCCAACTCTTGCTTTCATTCGTTCCTTATTCATTGGACCATGACCTTTAACAACTTGCCAAAATTCCTCCCAATCTATTGCACCAAAATCATAACTCCCGCGTTCCTCATTCCATTTTAAATCTGGGTCTGGAATAGTCAATCCAAGAATATCGGCTTGTGGTACCGTTTGGTCAATAAATTGCTGACGCAATTCATCATTGGTCTTACGCTTTAATTTCCATTTCATGGACTGTGCCGTGTGCACGGATTCGTCATCCGTTGGCCCAAGCATCATAAGACTTGGCCACCACCAGCGGTTCAAAGCATCTTGTGCCATTTCCTTTTGCTCTGGAGTTCCATTGGCTAATTTCAACATAATTTCATAGCCTTGTCTTTGGTGAAAACTTTCTTCTTTACATACACGAATCATAGCACGTGCATAAGGACCATAAGACGTGTTACACAAAGGAACCTGATTAATAATGGCTGCGCCATCCACTAACCAACCTATGGCACCCATATCAGCCCAAGTTAAGGTAGGGTAATTAAAAATACTTGAGTATTTGGCCTTACCTGAATGTAATTGTTCGTACAATTCTTCTCGTGAAACTCCAAGAGTTTCACAAGCAGAATACAAGTATAAGCCATGTCCAGCTTCGTCTTGTACCTTTGCCAATAAGGCTACTTTACGTCTTAGAGATGGTGCCCGTGTTATCCAGTTTCCTTCAGGTAGCATTCCTACAATTTCGGAATGTGCATGTTGAGAGATCTGTCTGATATGCGTTTTGCGATATTTCTCAGGCATCCAATCTTTGGGCTCAATCTTTTCGTCACGTGCGATACGTGCTTCAAAATGGGCCTCTAAATTTTTAATTTGTTCTTCACTCATAACGATTGTTTTTTGTGATTTACGTTTTCTTTTTCAATATGTTGTTCGTTTCAAATAGACCAACCCTGTGTAGGTCATTTCAAACTTCTAAAATGCTATACGTCGAAATCGACAATTACCTTTTCTGTAGTAGGAACAGCTTGACAACTCAAAACATAATTTTGAGCTACCTCCTTCTCCTCTAAAGCATAGTTGATCTTCATTTCTACTTCCCCTTCTTTCACTTGACACTTACAAGTACTGCACACACCACCTTTACAAGCAAATGGTAAATCGGCTCCAGCACCTAAGGCAGCGTCTAAAATATTGTCGTACTCTTTAGTCATGGTAAACTGGAATTCTTTTCCGCCATCAACGATAGTGACTTCCACGCCTTCAACATTTTGTTTCGCCAGTCGTTCAGCCCGTTTGATATCTTCCTCAGACAATCCTGTAACGAATAATTCGAAGTGGATTAATTCCTTGGGCAAACCTGCTTGAATGAGGTAATCACTTACGAAGGTCACCATCTGTTCAGGACCACATAAGAACACTTCATTCGTATCTGGAATATCAATAAATGTTTTACTCAGCACCTCCATTTTTTCGTCGTCAAATCTTCCATTGAAAAGGTCGATGTCACGACGTTCCTTAGTTAGAAAATAATAAATTTCTAGGCGACCAAAAAATGTATTTCTCAACTGCTCTAGTTCTTCCTTAAAGATAATGGATTTCGCCGTTTTATTGACATAGAACAATTTACACGTGGCATTTGGTTCTGCATATAAATGCGTTTTGATCATAGAAAGCACTGGCGTGATCCCACTACCAGCCGCAAAGAAAAGGTAATTCTTCGCTTGTTTAGGGTCTACATGTACTCCAAAGGTTCCACTAGGCACCATGACTTCCAAGAAATCACCAGATTTTAATTGTTCATTTACAAAAGTTGAAAATTTACCTCCTGCAATTTGCTTAACAGCGACTTTCCATTGATGATCTCTCGGACTAGAGCACAAGGAGTAAGAACGACGCACATCTTCACCGTTTATATCGGCTTTTAGCGTTAAGTGCTGGCCTTGTCTGAAATTGAATTCATCTTGTAAATTCTCAGGAACTTCAAAAGTCACGACCGAACAATCATCGGTCTCCTTATAAATATCTTGTATTTTTAGCTTATAAAATTGAGCCATATTTCTGCCTTAATATCTAACTAACACTTGTTAGTTTGGAGAACAAATATACGAAATTTAATTCTTAATTACTTGTTAATTCCTTCAATGAGGACTTCACTCAGGCTCTCGGCTAAATCGTTTGCGTCCAAATCTTCTTTTTTTGGAATCCATAGATATAACGAACGTAATGTTGTAAGCATTGAAAACATCACAATCTCTGGATTGGTCGACTTGATTTCAGAAGCATGGATTCCATTTTTGATAATCGTTAAAAAATTAGTCTCATACTCATTACGCAATCGCAGATAATAATCTAATTGATCTTCTAAGTGCATCCAGTCATTGTTCAAGGATGCCATGCCATTGGTATTTTGGGCCGTAATGTTGACGTGTAAGCTAACAATCTTTTTTAGCTTAGAAATGTTAGACGTTTCAGAATTAATAATCTCAGTCATGCCTTCTGTAAATGTTTCAGCAATTGAGATAATAATATTTTTAAGGATATCTTGTTTTGAGGCTATATGATTGTACAAACTTGCAGCCTTCATTCCCATCGCAGTCGCTAAATCGCGCATAGTTACAGCACTATATCCTTTATCTTTAAAAAGTTTCGCTGCTGTTGAAATTATTTCGTCTTTTCTAGTTTCGAGTTTCAAAGGTTCGTGAGTTCTTGTAATTCTTTGTAAATTTAAATAAAAAGAAACTATGGGATTTTTTGATTTTATTTTTGGCACTAAAAAGCGACAAGTAATGTCCTATTTAAAAAATAATGCACTGATCTTAGATGTTCGAACACAACGTGAGTGGGATCGTGGTCATCTCGAACAGGCGAGACTTATTCCTTTGGACGACTTAAACAATCGCGTGGAAGAACTTCAGTCTTTAAATCGACCGGTCATTGTTTGCTGTGAAAGCGGTGTTCGTTCTTCTAAAGCCGCCAAATTCTTAAACCTCCATAACATCGATGCTATTAATGGAGGTGGTTGGGTAAGACTCTCAAAACAGTTATAGTTTTAAATCTTGTAGTTGCTCCAAATTGTTCACTGGATTTTCATTGTATTGGAGTGTCCATCCCATTGATTTGGTGAGGATGAAGAATTTAGCCAATTCACTGATGAGTCGATTTTGTGCATTGGATTTAAGATCGGAAGCTTCTATCTTTTTTAATAAAGATTTTTGTACTGTCTGTTTAATGGCATTGTAATCCTTAGCCTCAAATTGATTGAGGAAATCGGCTTGAATATCATAATATTCGAAATCTGGACTTATTTTAATTTCTTCTTTTGGAATACTTAAAATTCGCAACACTTTTTGAAGCTCATCTATTTCATATTCGATTTGATTTAAGTCATAACCTATTGTGACATCCGCATTAACAACGACAATCGCTTTTTTCTCAGCTTCTATTAAATCGCCAAAAATCGCTTTAGAGTTTTTATATGTAAACACCTCAGAAAAATGTCCTTCAGTCACCACTAACTTTCCCACATTTTTCACCTGTTCTTGTATGAGTGCGGTGTTTTCCTTGAGCGTTATTTCATCTTTCCGCTTATCACCACAGTACTTAAAAGTGAGCAAAATAAGCAAAGTGATAACGATTCCAAAAAGAATTTTTCGCATAGTTTTCTTTTACTTATTCAACTCCAATTTTTCTGCAAAATAATCACAGAAATCTTTCATTGTGGCTGTCATTTTCTCATCTTGAGTTGCCCTGTGAAATGTGTTAGACATTTCCACTAAGGTCTGATGAAAAAATTGCTTCATTTCGTCTACAGGCATGTCCTTGGTCCAAAGATCAATTCGCAAGGTCTCTTTGGCTTTAGAATCCCACACAGAAAGCATTACTGCCTTGGCTTCTTCCTGAGATATACCGCCATCTTCCGCTGACCAATGCAATTTTTCAGGAACTCTATTTTCATCGAGTTCTACGCTTAGTTCTATTTTTGAAGTATGTGTTTCTGCCATTATTTAGGTGGTTTATAGTTTGAATTGTTAAAAATTTCTATCGCCTCTGTTTGCAACATTTGCTCTAAGGTGACGTCATTGTTTTTCATGTAAGCTCTCACAATTTGCCAACCTATATATTGGCCCAATCGACCTGGAGTTTCACGGTCCAATTCCAAGTAGAACTTTGTAAAAGGCGCCTCAGCAATAAATCGACCAGGCAAACTGCTATCGGTGTCGTACAACATTTCGTGGGATACAAAATGCCGCCATATCATATCTTCATTAACTTGAGCAAATTCCAACTGATCCTCCGTATACCCAATTTTTTCAGCATCTGTTTTAAAAGGAATCACTTTATCCTTAAAGTATAATTGCTTTCCAAAATAGATCATTTCGTCCAATAATGTTTTCTTTTGAAGCTGAAAAATGTAACGCTCACTGTAAGCTTTGGCTAAGTCGACCACGATCTGTGATGCCTTCATGTTTTCAGTTAAATACCGTGGAATTCCATCATAAAATTCATGATTTGTTCCGAGATAGTTATCAATAGCAATTAAAACAATCGTATCTGTAACAACGACTTTATTTCTATAATCGACAAAGTTCGAAAGTGTTACAACTCTTGGTTCAGAGAAGGTTTTATCGTAATACTTCAGGTGTTGAAACAAGCGTTCAATGTCTAAAGTTTCAGACTTAAAATCATCAAATACTTCCCCAATCGCTTTATTCAATCCAATTTGCAATGTATCCTGCATTCTCTCTACCCAAACTGAATCTGGAATTCGGTTTGAGAACAAAAAAGGAAATGCCTTTTTTAACTCGTCCAAATTATCAGGTGCTGTATTCGCAAAGGCACGATCGAATCGTTCAACCATCACATTGGTGTCAATTTTAGCAATTTCAGAGGCAACGCCATCGTCATTTTTACAATTAAAAAGTATGAGAAAAACTAGAGTTAATAAAGCTATTTGTTTCATGTACTGAATTTATAAAAACTTAATCGAGTAAATTTTTATTACTAACGCTATTAGGTTATTTTTGTTTTGCAAAGGTACTCAATTAGACTAAAACACTCATTAAAATGCAAACAGAAAAAGTTATTGATCATATCGTAAAATGGTTAAAAGATTATGCCAATAATGCTGGTATGAAAGGATTTGTAGTTGGGATTTCTGGTGGTATTGATTCTGCAGTGACCTCAACGCTTTGCGCTAAAACCGGATTAGAGGTATTGTGTATTGAAATGCCCATTCATCAGGCAGCAAGTCATGTAAGTAGAGCTCAGGAACACATTGAACAATTAAAACAACGTTTTCAAAATGTTAGAGACACCAGAGTGGATTTAACGCCTGTTTTTGAAGAATTTAAAACTGAAGTCTCCTTAGATGGTAAACAGGCCACTGTAGATATGGCCTTAGCCAACACAAGGGCGAGATTAAGAATGACCACTTTGTATTACCATGCTGGTCTTTTAGGTTTATTGGTGGCAGGAACTGGAAATAAGGTCGAGGATTTTGGCGTTGGGTTTTACACGAAATATGGCGATGGTGGTGTCGATTTGAGTCCGATAGCAGACTTACTGAAGTCGGAGGTTTATCAACTGGGAGCGTTCCTAGATGTGCCTGATTCTATTATGGCAGCCGCACCAAGTGATGGTTTGTTTGGTGATGCTAGAAGTGATGAAGACCAAATTGGGGCATCGTATCCAGAACTGGAATGGGCGATGGCCATGAAAGACCAAGGAAAAACAGAAGCCGATTTTGAAGGACGTCAAAAAGAAGTGTTTCAGATATTTATGAGATATAATCGATCGAACACACATAAAATGATTCCTATTCCAATTTGCGAAATCCCTAATAATTTAAAATAATCCTTGAATTTAATATCGTTAAAAATGGGTTATGTTGATTTTTTTACTAATTTTGCATTGCAAATCTCCACATTCTTGAATTTATTGATATAAGTTCTGGCACTCTATTACTAACTAACCAAAAAATTTATGTATCATGATTAAGGTATTAATCGTTGACAATCATCCTATCGTCACTACTGGCTTTCAGTTGTTATATGAAAATCATGAAGACATCAAAATAGTCGGTACTGTAGGGAGTGGTGTTGAAATCTTTGAATTTGTAAGAAGACATGACGTGGATGTTATCGTCTCCGAAATTGAATTACCTGAATTAAATGGTATCACGGCTTTAAGAGCTATTAAAAAAGAGCACAGCCATATTAATATTGTGATGTTCAGTTATCATCCTGAAGAAATTTATGCCATAAGCACTATTAAAGCAGGTGCTTCCGGCTATGTCTCTAAATCTGCACCTATAGATGTTATTACCAAGGCTATTAAACTGGCTGCTGAAGGTGAAATACATTTGAGTAATAAAATGTCCAAACATCTCAATTACAATGACACCAAGCAATCTAAGAGTAGAATTTACAAACGTCTTTCAACACGCGAAGTTGAAGTTCTTAAATTATTGTCTTCCGGTAAGAAGAACAAGGAAATTGCACAAGAATTAAACATCAACGAAAAAACAGTCAGTACCTATAAAGCTAGGTTGTTTAAAAAATTGAATGTTAACAACCTCATTGACTTGGTAAATCAAGGGAAGCAATTGGATCTGACTTAAATTTTACCTCCAACAACTTTACCCAGTTTTCTAGACAACAACATTTTTAGTCCTAAATAATCTTTAACATCTTCCAATATCCCTCTGGTATTTGTCTCTTCACGCAAGGTATCATTTTGATACTCGGCCACTTTTTTATCAATGAGATAACACCTTAGCGTTAAAATCGTTTGTGTAACTAATTGCGCTATGGTATGTTTTTTTTCCTTTGGAATGATGTTATTACGCTCCCAATCATGCAGATTGTAACGCTCATCATTCATCAAAATAGTAGTGACGTCACTAGCTAATTGTTGCTCCAGTTGATTGACAAAATTCTTGGTAGAAAACTCTGGATCTTGGTGAAGCGTATCAATAATAGTGTAATACAATGACTTAAAATTCGGATTGGAGAATTGCATTTCATCCTCTTGCAAATCAAGATATATTTTTTCAAAAACTTTAGCGTTATGCACAACGGGTTCTAGTTTCAGCTCACCATCATCCGTTTCTTTTAAAACCAAATCTTCAAAATCTTCAGTTTCGGTCCCGTACAACAATAAGATTTCAATAATCTTCCGTTCTAGCTCATATTGCAAATCCACCTTAGGTGCTTTAGGTTCGGGCTTCACAACATTAAAAGCCTTTTGTTCAGACTTATAAGCTTTTTGACTCTCCTGAGCGTCCTTTTTATTCATCTGTGCCAAGGTACTGAAGAGCACCTCTTCGCTAATATCCATGATGCGAGAACACTCTTGAATATAGATTTCCTTTTTTATCTGGTCTGGAATTTTTGAAATACTGTTGACGATATCCCTAATGGTTTCCGCTTTCTTTATAGGATCATTGTTCGCTTCCTTTATCAGTAGCGATGCTTTAAACTGAATAAAATCTTTGGAGTGGTCTTCGAGAAACTCTTTTAATTCTTCAAGCGTGTTTTGTTTCGCAAAACTATCTGGGTCTTCACCTTCAGGAAATGAACATACTTTGACATTCATCCCTTGTTCCAAAATAAGATCAATCCCGCGGAGCGATGCTCGAATACCAGCAGCATCTCCATCAAAAAGCACGGTAATATTGTTGGTAAGACGATTAATGAGTCGTATCTGTTCTGGTGTTAAAGCGGTACCTGAGGATGCCACCACATTTTTGATACCTGTTTGATAAAACTGAATAACATCTGTATACCCCTCAACCAAGTAGCAATTATCTTCTTTAGCAATGGCTTGTTTCGCATGGTAAATCCCGTAGAGAATCTTACTCTTATGATACACTTCACTCTCGGGTGAATTCAAGTATTTCGCCGCTTTTTTATCCGTTTTAAGAATGCGTCCACCAAATCCTAAAACACGTCCGCTCATACTGTGAATTGGAAACATGACACGTCCTTTAAAACGATCAAACTGGCGTTCAGGCTTTACAATGGTTAGTCCTGTTTTTTCAAGGAAATCTAGTTGATAGCCTTTTTTGATAGCCTCATCAGTAAATGCTTGCCATTCATCCAAGGCATAGCCCAAATTAAATTGCTTGATGGTCTCATTAGTAAAACCACGCTCTTTAAAATAGCTTAACCCAATAGCCTGCCCTTGATCTGTTTTAAATAAGATACGCTCAAAATAGGATTGTGCAAATTCGTTGACCAAATAAAGGCTTTCGCGCTCATTAGCTTCCTGCTTTTGTTCATTGGTCTGCTCCGTTTCCTCGATTTCTATGTTATACTTCTTAGCCAAGTATTTTATAGCTTCCGGATAGGTAAAGTGCTCATGCTCCATTAAAAATGTCACAGCATTACCTCCTTTGCCACTTGAAAAATCTTTCCAGATTTGCTTGACAGGAGACACCATAAAGCTCGGTGAACGTTCATCACTAAACGGACTCAATCCTTTGAAATTACTTCCCGCTTTTTTTAATTGCACAAAATCGCCTATAACCTCCTCTACTCGAGCGGTTTCAAAAACTTGTTCTATCGTGGATTTTGATATCAATTTATAGCATATTAAGAAGCGTAAATTTAACAAAAAAAGCTCCATTTCCGAAGGAAATAGAGCTGATAATATAATCATGTTATGAACTTTAATCTAAGTCAAATCGCATTCCTATTGACAAGTTGTGTTGATCAAAAGCTTGGTCTTTAAACATGGGACTTAAATCATACTTCACATACAAGCCTACACCACTGTAACCAATATATCCGCTCAATCCGTAAACAAAAGGTGATGCATTGTAATTACGTCTAATCTTTTGTTTAACACGATCACCATCTTCTTCAAATCGCAATTTTTGTTGGGTCCCAATATTGAAACCTGCATATCCTCCAAAACCTACTTTAAAATGATCTGAAGTACTATATCTAAAATAATCATCGCGCTCAATCTTTCTGGAAGGTCCAAATTCAAAATGAATAGGCACAACTAAATTCGTGATTCGAAACTCTGATTCTTTTAATTCACTCGGAAAAACTTCCAAGGTGGTTGTATTTCCATTTTGAACAAAATACCGATCACCCTTTGGTGTCAACTTATTCCATTGTACAGATAATCCATATTTGAAACGCATGGCATTTGATTCTTTAAAAACTCTTGTTTTCCATGCCAGACCCAATTCTACGAAACCAGAGGTTAAAAAGGTATATTTATCACCAATTTTTTGTCCGTCTCCTATCGCATTATTAGCACCTAAGGCAAAGACTAAATCGCTTGTCGTACGTTTGTCATATTTTCTAGGCTTATTTTTTCTTTTGAATTTGATGCCACTAAACTCACCAAAATTATTGAATCCAATCCTTACTGCGTCCTCAATGTCATCTTCATAGATGGCATCATTGCGTTTGATTAATGCAATTTTGTTCTCAATAATGGCGATTCTGTTCTCAATGTTTGAAGCCCGTTTTTTGGCCAATTCCATCTTTTTCATTTCAGCTTCAGCTTCTGTGAGTTCACCATTTTCCATGCGTTGATTTACAGCTTCCACCTCTGCTTTTAGAAATTCCCGCTCTTCATCTTGAATCAATTTCTTTAACCTTTCAAGGTTTTCAATTTTATATTTCAACGGTGTTGAAACTGAATCTGTTTGAGTTTCTTGTGCATTCACTCGACTAACAATTAGACATAGGGTGACTAGCACTACATACTTTGTAATAGTGTTCATAATGTTTGTTTTTAATTGATGTTTATTATTGGTTACGCTCGGCAACTGCAGTCTTTACCGTTCGATAACTAGATTTTAAGCTTTCAAATACTCGTGTTCTAAAGGATTGTTCAATATCGTACTCTACGTCTTCGAGGAGTGCTCTTGCATCAACCGTTCTGGTAGTTTCACTATATATACGCTCACGCAAAATTTCTTTTTCTGCCTGTTTCAGAAGGGCTTCTATTTCAGAATCCGAAACAGTACCCTCTTGTAATTCTAGCCTTTTTATTTCCTGAACCACTTCAATAACCTTTGCCTCTTCCAGACTCATTGTCGCTAACACTTTTTCTTTTTGTGGCTGAGTAATAGCAGCTACAGTAGTTTCAGAATTATGGATAGATATTTTAGGATCTTCTTCAATAACATTGACCTTGGGAACGTTTTGAGATGCCACTAGCAACTCTGATTCTTCCTTTCTAGTAGTTACTGAAGTATTCATCTCGAGTACATCCTCATTCGTCTTAATATTATCATCTATATTTTCAAACAACTCAGTAGCCAGTTTATCTTGCTGAGACTTCATAACGGGTTCCTTCTTAACATCCGTTTTCATTTCCGTTTCAACAATAACTGGTGAGATATTAGAACTTTCAGGAGATTTAAAAAACAGGGTTGTTACTAGTAACACACCAACCAAACTTGCCGCTATGCCTACATAGAGAAATAACCCTTTAGACTTACGCTTGTCACGCGACTCTAATTGATCTTCAAGTTTTCCCCAAGCATCTGCTGACGGCTGAAGCGTTCGCTTTTCTAATTTTTGTTTTATATTTTCATCAAACTTAATTGGTGCCATAACTCGTGGTATTAATGTCTTTAATTTTCTTTTGAAGCATTTGTCTTGCCTTGAACAGTTGTGATTTTGAGGTGCCTAATGAAATATTCAAAATTTCAGCAATCTCTTGGTGTTTGTAACCCTCTATAGCATACATCACAAACACGACCTTATAACCTTCAGGCAGCTCATCAATAAGCTGTTGAATCTGCGCCACCTCTATCTGGGATTCTACATTGTTGTACGGCTCCTGTTGTAATTGGTCCTCTTCAACCGAAAATTCCATCTGTTTCTGTTGGCGTAAAAAAGAGATACTTTCTCTTACCATGATTCGTCTTAACCAACCTTCAAAACTTCCTTCATTTTTAAAGTTTTTCAGATTCACAAATGCTTTATAAAAAGCGTTTAACATCACAGACTCGGCATGTTGCATATCCTTTACATAATAACGACAAACACTCAACATTTTTGGCGCATGGATTTCAAACAAAGTTTGCTGCGCATTGCGCTTTCCTTTTGCTGCCTTTTTTAAAAGGGTTGTATTGTTCTTATGATGTAATTGAATGACTTTCAAGATTACTTATGTTTTGCCTTCTATTTATATAGACGCTTTATTTAAAAAAATGGTTGCCTGCGTGTGAAAAAAAATTACAAAATACTATATTTCAGTAATATAAATTTACTTTTTTCTTTCTATTACGTAGTTCACCATCAATTTCAATGCCGATTTATATTCAGAATCTGGGTAAGTATCTAAGATTTGTAGGGCTTGGCTTTGAAACGCATGCATTTTTTCAATCGCATAATCTAAGCCATTGTTTGTCTTGACGAAATCAATAACCTCCTTAACACGTTTCTTATTCTTGTTATGGTTTTTGACTGAATTTATAAGCCAAGCCTTTTCTTTTTTTGTGCAAGTGTTGAGAACATGAATTAAAGGCAAGGTCATTTTTTGTTCCTTAATATCGATTCCAGTAGGTTTACCAATGGCTTCCTCGCCATAATCGAATAAGTCATCCTTAATTTGAAAAGCCATACCAATAAGCTCACCAAATTTGCGCATCGATTCAACATCTGGTGCATTGGGTTTTACGGAGGCAGCTCCCAAACTACAGCACGCGGCAATTAAGGTCGCCGTTTTTTGCCGAATAATGTCGTAATAAATTGCTTCCGTAATATCTAATTGCCGCGCCTTTTCGATTTGCAATAATTCGCCTTCACTCATTTCGCGTACTGCCACAGATATAATTTTCAATAGATCGAAATCATTATTATCAATTGATAGTAGTAAACCTTTGGACAATAAATAATCACCAATAAGAACGGCTATTTTATTTTTCCATAAGGCATTTATAGAGAAAAATCCGCGTCGTCTATTGCTATCATCAACCACATCATCATGCACCAAAGTAGCGGTATGAATCAATTCAATAACGGCTGCTCCTCGATAAGTACGCTCACTGACTTGACCATTATCGACCATTTTAGCCACCAAGAAGACAAACATCGGACGCATTTGTTTACCCTTTCGGTTAACGATATAATGTGTAATCCGATTTAATAATGCTACCTTACTAGACATAGATAATAGAAACTTTTGTTCGAAAAGTTCCATTTCATAGGCAATAGGCTGTTTTATTTTTTCAGTAATCTTCAATTAGGATGCTCAAAATTTAAGGAATACTACAAAATTACTAATTAAGTCGCTAAGGAAATGAAATACTAATAATAAATCGTTAAAATTTACTTGTAGGAAAAGGTCACACCAATATTTTTGTATATTTAATTGTTAATTAATTTAAAACCCGAACTTTATGAAAAAAATTACTCTTTTATTTTTAACTCTCATTGCTTTTACTTTCGGTTATGCTCAAGAAACCATTTCTTTTGAGGCTGCTGAAGGTTATACTTTGGGTGACATCAACACACAAAATGGATGGACAACTACTGGAACTGGTCCAGGGACCTTTGTCACAAATCAAGTAGTGAGCAATGAGCAAGCTACGGATGGCACTAATTCCTTAAAAATTGTTCAAGAAACAGCTTTTCCCGGGCAAAGTTCGGCGATTGTTGGTGGATTTTATAATTATGCCGTTCCTGTACCTCAGGATGGTTCTGTTTTTTCTGCAGACATGCGTATTACGTTGCAAAGTGCGAATAGCTCCAATTTTATTTTTGGAATAGTTAATTTAACAGCTGGTTCATTTATCGCTTGGTTAGAATTTGATTTTGGCGGTAATATTTTTGTGCTTGTTGACGATGGCTTAGGTACCGTTGTAAGAAATGATACTGGTGTGAGCTGGAGTCAAGACACTTGGTACAATGTACGTATGGAAATTGCCGCTTCAACCATTACTTTCTACGTGGATGACGTTTTGGTAAGTACAGGCACCGTTATCATTCCTGACGCTGTTGAGCAAGTACGTTTTTCACATGATAACTTTGAAGGCGATGCTTTTATTGATAATTTCAGAACTAACGATGAAGACTTATCTGTTAATGAATTTGATACCAATGCTTTCACGCATTTTTACAACAAGAATTCTAAAACCTTAGAGTTATCATCAAGCCAAACTGCTTTGACTAATATTCAGATTTTTGACGTGTTAGGAAAGCGTATTTTAAACAGTAGCTTAACTGGAAACGACGCTACCGTAAATACCGCGAATTTTAAAGATGGTATTTATATTGCTAGAGTAGCTACTGCCCAAGGTGCAGAAACTATTAAGTTCCTTAAAAATTAGGAAGTTGATGATCTATGAAATTAAAAAAAGCGACCGATGGTCGCTTTTTTTATTAGGTCTTATTAGCTAATTGTCCGCAAGCAGCATCAATATCTTTTCCTCGAGAGCGTCTTACAGTTACGGTAATTCGGTGAGCTTCCAACATATTGACATACATATCTATGGCTTTTGAATCTGCTTGCTGGAATTCACCATCGTCAATTGGATTGTATTCAATTAAATTCACTTTACTAGGTGCGAACTTACAGAACTCAATAAGAGCATCCACATCTTTTTTTGTATCGTTAATGCCATCCCAAACCACATACTCATAAGTAATCCTATTTTTAGTCTTAGCATACCAGTATTCTAAAGCTTCCCTTAAATCTTCCAATGGAAAGGTGGCATTAAAAGGCATGATGGATGTTCTGATATCATTGATGGCTGAGTGCAAAGACACCGCTAAATTGAATTTCACCTCATCATCGGCCATTTTCTTGATCATTTTAGGAACGCCTGAGGTTGATACGGTGATTCTTTTTGGAGACATGCCTAAACCTTCGGGTGAGGTTATTTTATCGATTGATTTAATGACATTATTGTAGTTCATGAGTGGCTCACCCATACCCATAAAAACGATATTTGTTAATGGTCGGTCAAAATACAATCGACTTTCATTATCTATGGCAACGACTTGATCAAAAATTTCATCAGGATTGAGGTTACGCATTCTTTTGAGTCTAGACGTTGCACAAAATCGGCAATCCAAACTACAACCTACTTGACTTGACACACACGCGGTTGTTCTTGTTTTTGTAGGAATCAATACAGATTCTACCACCAATCCGTCATGTAATCGTACCGCATTTTTGACGGTTCCATCTGAACTCCGCTGCATTTGATCTACTTTGATATGATTGATCACAAAGGCATCCATGAGCATCTGACGGGTTTCCTTGGAAATGTTGGTCATATCGTCAAAGGTATGTGCACCTTTGTTCCATAACCATTCATAAACCTGGTTTCCACGAAAAGCTTGATCGCCTTGTTGGACAAAAAAGTCTCGCAATTGTTCTTTAGTTAGTGCTCGTATGTCTTTCTTTTTAGTACTCATAAGTTCTGCAAAAATAGGATATTTTATAGGACGAGCCATGCATTAGCGGTTGAAACGGCATCCTTTTGTTCCCAACAAAAGATATAGTGGAAAACGCGGCGCGCCGAAGCCTAAGCGTAGGCGCGCAATGCCCAAATAAAAAAAGCCTTGCGAATTACAAGGCTTTTACTGAATAGTTATATCATTTAGATGATGAGCATGGCATCACCGTAAGTGTAGAATCGGTATTTTTCCTTAACCGCTTCCTCATACGCTTTTTTCATAAATTCATGACCAGCAAATGCAGACACCATCATCAATAAGGTGGATTTAGGCGTGTGAAAATTCGTGATCATACTATTGGCAATACTGAATTCGTATGGTGGAAAAATAAATTTATTCGTCCAACCCGAATATTCATTGAGTAAACCATTCGAAGACACCGAACTCTCAATAGTTCTCATTGCCGTTGTACCTACAGCACACACACGTTTTTTATCTTGGATACCTTTATTAATGATATCTGCAGCCTCTTGTCTGATAACGATTTCTTCACTATCCATTTTATGTTTAGACAAATCCTCAACTTCAACTGGGTTAAACGTACCCAATCCTACGTGTAAGGTGACCTCTGGCAACTCAACCCCTTTAATTTCCAATCGTTTAAGCAAATGTCTTGAGAAGTGTAATCCTGCCGTTGGTGCTGCTACAGCGCCTTCGTTTTTAGCAAAAATAGTTTGATAACGCTCTTCATCTTCTGGCTCAACGTCTCTTTTGATGTATTTTGGCAATGGTGTTTCACCGAGCTCTGTCAGTTTTCTTCTGAATTCACTATAGGAACCATCATAAAGGAAACGCAATGTTCTACCTCTTGACGTGGTATTATCGATAACTTCGGCAACTAAGGTTTCGTCTTCACCGAAATATAATTTATTCCCGATACGTATTTTCCTTGCAGGATCAACCAACACATCCCAAAGTCGTTGTTCTTCATTTAATTCTCGTAACAAGAACACTTCAATTCTTGCGCCAGTTTTCTCTTTATTCCCGTACAAGCGTGCTGGAAATACTTTCGTATTATTTAAAATCATCACATCTCCTTCATCGAAATAATCGATGATATCCTTAAAAAGTTTATGTTCGATGGTTTGATTTTTCCTATCCAAAACCATTAATCGAGATTCGTCTCTTATTTGTGATGGACGCTCTGCTAATAATTCTTCTGGAAGGTCAAAATTAAAGTGTGATAATTTCATTTGTTATATTTTTTTTAAAGGTGCAAATATACAATGTCTAGATAGGGGTTGTCAAGTAAAACACCGTATTTATTTAGAAAATTTAAATCCGATCGCTTTTAAATCATCCCAAAACGTCGGATATGATTTAGAAACGACCATATAATCTTCTATTTTTAAATTTGTTTTTAATGCTAATGGTGCAAATGCCATGGCCATGCGATGATCGTTATACGTGGCAATAGTGACATCGTTTTGCCATTCCGAGATAGGCTGTAATTGTAATGCTTCTGATGTAATACTCACCTGAGCCCCAAACTTCTGAAGTTCGTTTTGTAAGGCCACTAAGCGATCTGTCTCCTTAATTTTTAAAGTGTGTAATCCTGAAAGCTGACATTCCAGACCTAATCCCAAACAGGTTACAGCTATGGTTTGAGCGATATCTGGCGCATTTTTAAGATTGATTATAATGGGTTGTTTATCGCCATCTTCTTGCTTTATTAAGGTGAGTGCATGTTCATCAAATTTTGATGCCACACCAAATAGCTTATAAATATCTACAAGTACCGAATCACCTTGTAAAGAAGTTTTATTATAAGATGACAGCGTAATTTCAGTACCAACAGGGCTTAGAGCGACCATACTGAAGTAATAAGAAGCCGAAGACCAATCAGATTCTACGGTTATTACTTTTGTTTTTAAAGGGCTGACTTTGGGTTGTACTGAAATTGTTTGATTCTCAAAGCGTGACTCAATTCCTAATTGACTTAATAAATCCAGCGTCATTTGGATGTATGGCATAGAAGTGATGTCACCTTCCAATGTTAATGCCAGTCCGTTTTCTAATTTGGAAGCTATTAATAATAATGCTGAAATGTATTGACTACTGACATTGGCCTTTAAACTGACCTGGTTTTTCGATAATGTTTTACCTTTAATTAAAAGTGGCGGACAACCTTCAGTCTCTAAATAGGAAATGTCTGCTCCTAATGCCTTCAGTGCTTCTACTAAAATAGCAATTGGGCGTTCCTTCATCCGTTGAGAACCGGTAAGCACGACTTCTTTTCCTTGGCGACTGGCAAAAAATGCTGTTAAGAAACGCATAGCGGTTCCAGCATGATGGATATCTATGATTGAATCGTCACCAGCTAAGGCTTTCGCCATCACTTTACTATCATCGGAATTAGAGCAATTATTTATAACCAATTCTGGGAAAAGTGCCTGCAAGAGCAATAAGCGATTGGACTCACTTTTAGAACCAGTAATGGTAATACTTGACGCTCTGTGTACCTCCGATTTATATAATTTCAATATCATCAAAAAGTTCCTATTTACAACAAGAAATGGATTATTTTAATTTGTCATTATTGTGGTGCCTATCGTGATCTCTTTTTGTTTTTTTGTCCATTTTTTTATCGAAGGCCTTTTGCAAATCGATTCCTGTTTGGTTCGCTAAGCACAAAACAACAAATACCACATCCGCTAACTCTTCTCCTAGATCTTTGTCCTTATCACTTTCCTTCTCACTTTGTTCGCCATATCTGCGTGCGATTATCCTAGCAACCTCACCAACCTCTTCTGTAAGTTGAGCCATGTTAGTTAACTCATTAAAATATCTAACGCCATGTTCCTTTATCCAGTCATCAACCGCCTTTTGAGCCTTAGCTAAGTCCATATTATAACTTTTTTAGAACGATTTTCTCCGATTGCTTCTCGATAACTCTTGTGTAAAATTTCTTAAAAACCTCGTAGTCTTGTGCTATAATGATAGGAGACCTCATATCTAAGGCGATGGTCAATTGTAAAAAGCTGCCATTTTCTTTTACTAAGTATGTAAATCCGCCAACATTTGAATTAAAGTCTAACTTCTCACTCTTTGGCAATGATTCTACCGCATACCCTTCAGGAATCATGACGTTCACCATATACTTTGTTGAAAAGGGATAGGTTAAATCGATAGGATACTGTCTCTTTTCTTGCTTAAATGGGTTCTCTTCAGAAGCCATAAACAGCATAGGAGAGACATATAAATTACCGCCTATGTCTTCAACCGCATTTTCTAATTCATAATTGTAGGTGATTTTTACCGGTTCCGTATACGCCATCTCATTTTCAATTTGCAAATCAGATACGAGCAATTCGCCATTATCCTTTTCAATGGTTTTGATATATTCGTCCGGACTGGTATTGGCAAATTTATTTCTAAAATCCATAGCTAAATAATCTGTTTTTTGCTGACGTAACTTTCCATCAATAGTAAGGTCTGGATTTATCTTCACATTTAAAGAGGTCACTTCAGAAGATAAACTATTTGGATATAAATTAATCCAAGCAGAACTACCACTCTCGCGAACGACACGTCCTTGCCAATTGAGCACTCGAGCAGGAAGCACATTAAAGCTACTGTAAGGCGAAGAAGCATCTAAAAGCACATTAAAACCTTCATGCTCTACCATACAGATCACATAATTGAAACCTTGCTGCGTTGGAAATAATGGAATACCATGATTTTTGGTACTTATCAAGACTGGATTTGCTTGAATTCCTGCGTATCGCAACATGGCCGTCAGCATTAAATTAATATCGGCTATATTTCCAGCACCATCTTTGTAAGCTCTTCTTACACCAATATCACTTGTGAATCCATAAAACTCATTCCACTGCATTTTTGATTTCACAAAATGATAAATCATTCCCGCTTTTTGTATAGGATCTTCAACACCGCCAACCAAAGCATCAATATCATTCTCAAAATATCCAGATTTCGACAATTGGCCTCCAAATCCATCATTACTATAAATGGTTTTTGTTACGGCATCCCAATTTGTTGAGAGTGGTCTTAATTGCTGATTTGGAAATTTTACCGCTGATAATTCCATGATTAATTTAGCTCTATAATTATCAACATTATCTACAAATGGTTCTGGCTTTAAAGCAGGCACATTATCACATGAGCTAGATAGCACATTTACCCTGTAAGATTCTTTGGATTGTGTGGTTTTAATTCTAGAGGGTTTCAAGTCAGTTGAACCTATGTTAGAATTTGTATTGGTAAAGACAATGGTTTTGCTGTCTAAAGACTCCTCAATAGGTGGTGTATATGAAGCCCTTGGGTTTAAGAGCTTATTATACATATAATATTCAGGTGTTTTAATATCTAATTCAAATTTGTTAATAGGAATTGTGTATTGAAAATCAATGTCATCTATTGCAGAAAACGGTGACCTAATTTCATAGGTGTACTCAATCACCGCACCTTCCTTTATATTGGGCATTGTAAAGGATTCTGTTTTCCAATATTTATTAGTCTCTTCAGAAAACATCCCGTCCTTTCTAAGTTTATCTTCCTCAATTTTACCACTCACTAGATTATAGGTATAGCCCTTTAGCTTTGTTAAATTTTCTTTTTTGGCATTCGTTTCATTGTAGATTTTGATACGTTTGGTTGCCCATTTATAGCCTTCTTTATTGTAAATTTTAATACGTTCATGCACTTCCTTAACTTGCGTAAAACCATCACCTTGTATGTAATCAAATCGAACATGTTCATTACGATATAGAACGGCTGCGTCGGCCAAAGAATCTAATGGATGTGCTTTTTCCATTAACTCTTCTTTAGATACTTTTCCGAATTTAAAATCTTGGGACTTTGCACTAAATACTATTAGGAATAAGGCTATGGTATATTTGATTTTCACTAGTTAAGTTTTTGATATGAATACAATTTTTGTTTTGTCGTGTCTTGTGACTTCTTTTTGAAAATCACGGAATTCTTTATACTGCTCTTTTGAATAATAGCCTTTATTTAAAACATAGGTTCTTTTATAAAGCAGTTCATGTTCTGATTTTTTTTCAATGGAAAAGGTATAACTTCCATATGTATTCGAAATAGCGACTGGATCTGGCATGGCCTCTACAGCGAGAGACGGGTCAATTTTAATGACAAATTCATCTTTATCAATAAACCCTCTTTGAATTTCAAAATCCAATTCGCGCTTTTTGTATCTCGGTGGAATGGTGGTCACCCTATTAAACGCATTTGGTTGAAACAGGAAACGTTTGCCACTCTTAGTCGCATAATTTGCCGAGGAGACTTTTGCTGTTTCTGTGAATATGACATTTGTTTTGTCATTATTGTATGATAAACTTTCAACAGACAAATTATTTATATAGCTCCAGTATTCTTTTATATCCAGTTCTTGTTCACGCGTTGGTTGAAGTTGCACACCTTCGTGCAATGCGTATTGAAATCCATGGGTTTTTATAACAACATCAGCTGATATCGCACCATCTACGTCTAACATGATGGTCGCATTTGTCAGTTGTAAATTTTCTTCCGTAGGATACACGGTAGTATGTACAATTTTACCGCCTTCTGGTGTGATGAGTAAAGCGTCTCTATCGTCAGTGAAATTGGCAATATAACCAAACGGATTCGTCTGACTTGTACATTCGAGCCATACGTCTTCTTCGGCATTTGGAATACACAATACAACGTGATTACCTTCCGTCGCAGAAAATTCTTTATCGATATTAACCAAATCTCTGTCACCATAAATCACGGCATAATGAGATGTGACACCTACTGCTTTTAATAAAGCTTTGGTATAATTAGTCAACCCTTTACAATCTGCATAACCCAATCGATCCACATCTTGCGCTAGCATTGGCTTCCATCCACCAATACCAATTTGAACACTGATATAACGTGTTTTATTCTGCATGTAATTGTAGACAATTCTCGCTTTTTCCATGTCGGTTGTAGCTTCAGCCGTCAGTTTTTTAACGTCTTCAACGGCAGCACCAAATAAATCATCTGTATCTGTGAGCAATTCATCATACATCCATTTCCCAAAATCTTCCCAATGTTGATTGACGCCTTTCACGCCTTCCATGTCAAATTCTGTCAATGCTAACTTCAATTCAGGTGCATAAGTAAAAAAAGACGGACTATAAGCTTCAGGTTTTAAGGACATAAGATGCTTTGCCGAGTAATGGTAATCGCTGTGCTTTTCTATAGCATAATCTTCAAAATTGGATGCTTTAATTTTCAGTGCAACTTCGGAGTCATTGATAATCTTGAATTCTGAATACTCAGTACTACAGTAAAACCCTGTAATAGGTCGCCATCTAGGTAAAAATGCGGTAGAATTATGGATGACTTCTGTTTCTAATACCATGGTGTAGGGGTAATCGACGGGTGTGTAATCCAAATATTTTACGCGATTATCGGAATACAATGTTCCGCCACTTACAGCACTCACATCTTGAAAATCGTTTTTTCTGATTTTTTTTATTTCCTCACCATTGGCATCATATATCTTTGCTTCGAGTTTCGAGATGTTCACGTTGTCATCATAATGGGAAATGGCATTTAATTTTGAATTTCCGTACTCATTGAATACGGTCACTATCCGCTTTTTCGTTAATATGTATTTATCGTAGTCTTTAATTTCAACTATAGTATGATCATAGCGCACCACGGCATTGACCTTAACTTTTAATTCTAAAGGAATGGTATAGGAAACTAAAAGATCCTCATCTTGAGAAATCATAAGCATGGGTAGTAACAGCAAACAAAGTGTTGCTAAATATTTGAAGGGCATAAAAGACATTTAATTTTGTAAGTTTTCAAATATAATTTTTTTAGTGGAATAGGACCACGAATTTCTAAAATAAACAGTATTAATTACTTAATCCTTTTTGTTTAGACGACCTTTTTTGACGAGATAAGTAATCCCCAAAACAATGATACAAGGGGTTAATATATACTTGAATTCACTCCACAACACGCGTAATCCCCATTCTGAAAAAAAAGCGTCAATTCCAATGGGAGACACCTTAATGATGCGTTCTGAAAAAAAATATCTGGAGTTGTCAAAGGGAATAAAAAAACCCACCCCTTTACCTCCTGTGGTCATAGCATCTAGAATTCCATGAGACAGTGTAGATAGAATGATTACTACAAAAAATAGCCACTTTCTATGTTTGCCAAAACTCAGTGCCAGAATACTACTCCAGATGACAGCAAACATCACAGAATGTGTGAACCCACGATGTCCTAAAGGATGCAAATAAGGGATTCCAAATTGAAAACTCAGCACGTCAATATCTGGAATTACGGCAGAAACAATGGCGAAGAATACTAGTAGTTTTCCCGATTTCGAAGAAAGCGCTTTAGAGATTGTAAAAGCTACGATACCATGTCCAAAAATTGATGCCATCAGATACGATCTTTGGTGTCTATGATAATGGTTACTGGTCCATCGTTTAATAGGGATACTTTCATATCGGCTCCAAACTTACCTGTTTGAACGCGCTTTCCTAAATGGTTTTCCAAAGCAGCTACAAAGGCTTTATATAATGGAATTGCGATATCTGGTTTTGCAGCCGCTAGGTAACTTGGTCGATGGCCCTTTTTGGTACTTGCGTGCAAGGTAAATTGACTTACGACAATAACATCACCTTCTATTTGCTGCAAGGACTTATTCATCACGCCATGCTCATCATTAAAGATGCGTAAATTGGCTACTTTTTTAGACAACCATGAGACATCTTCTTCTGTATCTTCGTTCACAATACCAACCAATACAAGTAACCCATTTGATATTTTCGCTACTTCTTTGTCTTCAATCACTACGGAAGCATGACTCACACGCTGAATAACTGCTTTCATAACTTAGCTTTCTTCCCAATTGTCTGTTCGGTAGTGTTCTTCATCACCATCTAATATCTGTAAATAGCTCCGATATCTAGAATACGCAATATCGTCGGTATCTAAAGCATCTTTCACAGCACATTTAGGTTCTTCGACGTGCAGACAGTTGTTGAACTTGCAATCCTGTTTCAGCTCAAAAAATTCAGGAAAATAGTCGCCTATTTCCTCTTTATCCATGTCCACAACACCAAAACCCTTGATTCCTGGTGTATCAATAATCTTCGCATCAAAACTCAAATCGAACATTTCAGCAAATGTCGTCGTGTGTTGACCTTGACTATGCTGGCTTGAAATTTCTTTCGTCTTCAAATCCAATCCAGGCTCAATCGCATTTACTAAAGTTGACTTGCCAACACCTGAATGACCTGCAAACATACTCACTTGACCAATCATTAAAGATTTGACCTTATCTACATTTTTACCTGTTTCCGCTGAAATCCCAATACACTCATAGCCAATCTTTCTATAAACATGTGCTAAATAACGAACTTCATCTAAAGCTTCGTCATTATAAGTATCAATTTTGTTGAATAGCAGAATGGTATTGATGGAATAGGCTTCCGCAGTCACTAAGAATCGATCAATAAAACTAGTAAATGTTGGCGGATTATCAATCGTAATCAGCAAAAAGACTTGATCAATATTAGCCGCAATGATATGTGTTTGCTTTGATAAATTAACCGATTTACGAACAATGTAATTTGTACGATCATGAATGCGATGAATAACGCCTGTGGTTTCATCATTATTCATTTCCAACTCAAAATCTACATGATCACCAACAGCTAGAGGGTTGGTGCTTTTGATTCCTTTTAGTCGAAATTTACCCTTAATTCTACATTGATAGGTCGCACCAAGACTCGTCTTGACGGTATACCAACTTCCTGTAGATTTATATATTGTTCCGGTCATTCATTAAAATTATGAAACAAAATAACGATTTTTAATTTTATGAAATCTTATCTTAGGAATATAATTTAAAATCAACAATATGAAAAAATTAGCATTAACTATGGTATTGGCGATCTTGTCATTCACGGATGCCTTCGCACAAGTTGAGTACAAAGTGGTTACTAGTATCGAATCCATTGTACCCAGTGGACTAGGTAGGTCACGAATCATTTCTGCCAATGAAGATCGAGACTATAAAGAATTTACATCGGAACAAACTGATGAAGATCATACTAGAAACAAATCAAAACGTGGTGACATTCGAGTTAAGGATTTTGAAGAAACCAAACTTTTAAACTTTTACAACATTGGCGGTATCCGATTTCAGAATATCGCAGCAAATGATGCGGTTGTATCCTCTAAAATAAACGGCATGATTGAAGCGGGATGGGAACTAGCTTTTGTGACTAGCGCTGTAGAAAGTGATAGTGGTAAAGATGATGGTCACGGTATATTTGTGACACGCTATATTTTTAAACGCAATAAACAATAAAAAAAGCCCGTCAATCGACGGGCTTTTTAATTTTTTAAATCGGAATGTTATTAGTTCACAGACATGACGCCTAACTTATCCTCGGATTTTCTGGAAGAATAAATAATATATTCGCTAGCCGATTTTCTAAAAAATACACGTGGTCTTAAAACCAATTGAGATTTTTCTACATCTTCTTGGTCTACACGCGTCATAACTCCGTTGTTATCAAACATCACAGCTGCTGGAACCGCCTTATTGTAATTACCTAACCATTTGATCTCCTCAATATCCGTCACACCATAGTTTTTAGTATTGTCATTGAAAATCACGGTCAACTTATCATTTTCGTAGATAGGCATGGCGCTTAAATACTCAGGTCCTTTCCCAAGAACAGCGACAGGAACACTAAAACCTGCACTAACCGTAAAGTTCGAATTGCCTGCAAATGCCGCAAAACCAACCGACATTGTAGTGTATGCCGCCTTTTGTTTTTTTGGAATGACATTAGACCATCCAACAGTACCATCAGGATTTATAGATGTTACAATAATTTCATTATTGATATGTGTGACAGGCGTAAAAGATAACGGCCCTATCCCTGAGCTACGGCCAACAATGATTTGTTGATATTCTGATAGAAGTATTAATCCACCATCACTCTTCTGCACTAAACTATGGGTCACATACAACGGCTTTACGTCTTTACCTTTTTTAGCTCTACGTTCACCGATGAGCTTAACTTTCGTATCGTAGTCAAATTCATTGAATTTCAATTGATTGACACTTTTAGAATTGACATCTACAACAGCTGCATAAACACCCTTAAGTTCTTTATTTGCCTTTCCATTCTCTCTCACACTAGAATAAAAACCAACCAATCTTACTATATCATCATCGCCAGCTAACATCTCGCAATTGATAATTTCTTTGTCTGTAAATGCAATGTCAATGATTTCTTTTTCATAACCATTAGCAGCCTTAAATGCATGTACTTGAAATTTTTCGTTATTCGTTTTCGTTTTTTTATCCCGATAACTTTCATTGATAACAATGAACACATCGTCATTAAAATTAACGTCAAAATCTGCTATATCAAACTCTAAGTCTCTACGATCATTAAATGGCACTTTTTCTAAATGCTGTGCCATAATATCCAAATTATTATTGATCAGCTTCATTTCATACTGAATCACTTCTTCTTTGTCAAAAAGAGCAGCATGAAGGATTAGTAGTCGATCAGCATTTGGAGATTCCTTAATATAGAAGGCACCACGCTCACGGTTTTTTGTAACCTTTGTTGAAAATAATTTCTTTGTGTTTGTCGTTAAGGTTCCGTCTTCAGCTATTTCAGCCGCCAATAAATTCGCTACCTTTTCTTTTTTATCATAGACACTACCCAAGATAAATATGCGTCCATCGAGAACAGCGATTTCCTCAAACTCTGGTTCTTTATCCTTAAAATCTCCCATTTCAATCTCATTCGTTGAGATCAAAGACATGTCGTCGGCATTAAACACTTTAATGTAGAAGTTGTTTTTGGTAGTTGCTAAAGTGTAAATCTTACCATTTGCCTCTCCAGCAATTCTCACAATTTTTTCCTTGTCAGCTTCAATTTCTTGTCCGAGTGCAATAGAAATAGGTCCAATCGTTTGCGCATTTACTAGACATGAGAGACCAATGGTCATGAATAGACACAGCATTTTTTTAATCATAAGTAAATCTTGTTGTTGTTAGCGAAAGTATTTTCTTTCAGGAGCAAAAATAGACTATTATTTGGTTTTACAAACTTTTAGGGCTTTGTGTACGAACCACTAAGAGCAAAAAGTCTCACCAAATAGTGAGACTTTATTTATCCGTTGATAATTTTTTCTTGATGATTAATGGACTCTTGGTGAATCGCTTTAAATAAGCGTAAGATAAATTCTTCACTCAGGCCTTTATCTTCACCTTCAAGAACCATTTTCCCAAGTATTTCATTCCATCTTTTACTCTGAAGAACGGCGACGTTCTTTTGTTTTTTCAATTCACCAATACCATCAGCCACCTTCATACGTTTCCCTAACAACTCAATAATTTGATTATCAACCACATCAATCTGTGCTCTCAAATTATTTAAGGTGTTATTGTACTCGGCCTCAGGATCTGTTTCTTTACGGATTCTGAGATCTTCCATTATTTGTACAAGACTCTTTGGAGTTACCTGTTGAGCGGCATCACTCCACGCATTGTCGGGATCAAAATGTGTTTCTATCATCAAACCATCAAAGTTCAAATCCAAGGCCGTTTGTGATACATCAAAAATCATGTTGCGTTTTCCTGTAATATGAGATGGGTCATTTATTAAAGGTAAGTCTGGAAATTTTGTTTGAAGCTCAATGGCGATTTGCCATTCAGGATTGTTACGGTATTTAGATTTTTCATAGGTTGAAAATCCTCTATGAATAACTCCAAGGTTCATAATATCTGAAGAAGCCAATCGTTCGATAGCGCCTAGCCATAATGGCAAATCTGGATTCACTGGATTTTTAACCAAGACGATTTTATCGGTTCCCTTTAGGGCATCGGCAATTTCTTGAACAATAAATGGACTCACCGTTGAGCGTGCACCAATCCACAACAAATCAATATCGTGTTCTAGTGCCAATTCCACATGATTTCTGTTAGCAACTTCGGTCGCTGTTTTTAATCCTGTTTCTGCTTTGACCTTTTGTAACCATTTTAGTCCTAAGGCTCCAACACCCTCAAAATTTCCAGGACGTGTTCTCGGTTTCCAAATACCTGCTCGATAATAATTGACATCCGTATCTTTAAGCTCATGGGCAATTTTAAGGACTTGTTCTTCCGTTTCTGCACTGCAAGGACCAGCGATAACCAGTGGGTGATTTAATCCTAGATCATCCAACCATTTTCTCATTTCTTTTGTATTCTCCATAATTCTCTTTTAAGCAATTCCGTTCAATATATCTTTTATATGATTTGTATTTTTCATTTCGTTGTAAATCTCATCAAAATCATCGGCTTCCATCAAAGCCTTAAATCCTTTGAGGTTATTTATGTATTCCTCTAAAGTTTCAATAACATTGGCTCTATTTTGTTTAAAAATAGGTGTCCACATATCTGGTGAGCTTTTAGCTAAACGCACGGTACTTTCGAATCCACTTCCCGCCATATCAAAAATATCACGCTCATTTTTTTCCTTTTCAATGACGGTCTTTCCTAACATAAAGGAAGAGATATGTGACAAATGTGACACATAAGCAATATGCTTATCATGTGCTTCAGGATTCATATAACGAATACGCATTCCCATATCTGAAAACAACTTCAGTGCTTTCTCTTGTAACTTAAAGGTCGTTTTTTCAACTTCACAAATGATGTTTGTTTTTTTCTGAAATAAGCCAGTCATAGCTGCCTTAGGTCCAGAAAACTCGGTGCCTGCAATAGGATGCGTTGCCAAAAAATTACGACGTCTTGGGTGTGATTCTACTGATTGACAAACTGGTAATTTTGTAGATCCAACATCCACCACTAACGTCGTATCAGAAATAACATCCAGTATCTTAGGTAACACTTTTACAGCCGTATCTACAGGAATAGAAAGAATGACTAAATCGGCATGAATGAGATCCTCATACGTCGCTTTTTCTTGAATCACGTTTAAATCAATCGCCTGATCTAAATGAGCATCATTCGTATCAATCCCATAAACCTTTGCCTTAGGATTTAATGATTGTATATCCATAGCCATACTACCACCAATCAACCCAACACCTATGATGTAAATTTTATCCATAATTTTTATTTCAGTCTTGCTAAAGCCTCTTCTAATTCTTCCAAAGGTGCACAAAGTGAAATCCTTATATATCTCTGACCATTGGATCCAAAAATGGTTCCAGGAGTGATAAATATCGATTTCTCTTTTAAAATTAAATCTATGTATTCTTCGGCATCTAAATATTCGGGCAGTTTTGCCCAAACAAAGAGTCCAGATGCATTTTTATTGAATGTACAGTTTAAAGCTTCTGCAATTTTCCATACGACTTCACGACGTTGCTCATAAACACTATTGAGGCTCATATACCACATATCGGAACAGTTTAACGCTTCAACAGCGCCTTTTTGAATGCCCAAGAACATACCAGAATCCATATTACTTTTCACTCGCAATACCGCCTTTATATAATCACCATGACCCATCAACATCCCGACGCGCCAACCTGCCATATTGAACGTTTTACTCAATGAATTTAATTCTAGACAGACCTCTGAAGCTCCTTTGTATTTCAAAATACTTCTAGGGTATTTGTTCAAAATAAAACTGTAAGGATTATCATTAACAATGAGGATATCATTTCGCTTAGCGAAAGTGATCAAATCTTCAAAAAGCTTGTTGGTTGCAATCGTTCCTGTTGGCATGTGCGGATAGTTTACCCACATTAATTTAACGTTTTCAACCCCTCTTTTTTCTAAAGCCAGTAAATCTGGGAACCAATGACTCTCCTCTGTTAGGTCATAAAATACAGGTTTAGCTCCCACCAAATTTGTCACGGATTTATAAGTAGGATAGCCTGGATTGGGAATCAAAACCTCATCACCTTCATTTAAAAAAGCCATCGAAATATGCAGAATCCCTTCTTTACTACCCATTAATGGGAGCACTTCGGTTAATGGACTTAAAGGAACATTAAATCGGTCTTTATAAAATTGAACCATGGCTTCTCTGAGCTCTGGCGTTCCTTGATAACTTTGATATTTATGTGCCGCGTCTTCATTGAACGTCTCAACCAACGCGTTCAATACGCGTTCGGGCGGATTTAAATCCGGACTCCCAATCCCTAAATTAATAATAGGTTTTCCCTGGGAAATAAGCCTATTGACCTCTCTCAATTTCTTTGAAAAGTAATATTCTTCTACTTGCTTCAAACGATCAGCTATCTGTATCATAATTTCGCATTTTTATATTCCCCTAACACCTTAAAATCTTGCGCCATGATTTCCATGATGGTTTTGGCTTTTTTATAATCCTTATAATCCTCGAAAGTGACATCTACAAAAAAAGCATACTTCCATGGTGTATCCATTTTAGGGAGTGATTGTATCTTGGTTAAATTTAGTTTACAATCACTTAAAACATTCAAAATAGTCGCCAAACTTCCTCTTTTATGGTCTAATTCAAATTTCACTGAAGCCTTATTAATTTCCGCCTCTGGAATTTCTGAATTTTTCGTCTTAACCACAAAAAAACGCGTCTCATTGTGCTTGATTGTTTGAATACTCTCTGCTAAAATCTCGAGCCCAAACAATTGAGCCGCAAGCGCAGAAGCAATTGCAGCCACTTTACTTATTTGACCTTCTTGAATGCGTCTCGCTACCTCAGCAGTATCCTTATCTTCTATCAATTTGATATGCGGGTATTGCTTAAAAAATGTCTTGCATTGTAATAAAGCCATAGGATGCGAGTATACCTCTTCAATCTCTAAAATGGATTGATTTGGCAATGCCATCAGATGGTGTTGGATATCTAAATAATGTTCTCCTATGATATGCAATCCGTGTAAATCGATAAGTGCATAGTTTGGAATAATGGAGCCTGCAATGGAATTTTCGATAGCCATTATAGCGGCTTCACTTTGGTTATTTAAAATACTATCTGCCACAGCATCAAAAGTCAAACACTCGTTGACTGAAATCGTCTCATCAAAAAATTGCTCCGACACAATATGATGAAAAGACCCTTTAATACCCTGTATAGCGACCGATTTTATCATAAAAAAAGTCCCGATTTTCATCGAGACCTATATTAAATTTATTGTTTATAAATTACACATATAACGCCTCTCATTTCTCTGAAAAAAAGAAATAAAACCAGTTGTAATATGTGAAACTAAATGTGTTCATTGTATAATTATGTTGCTAATGTAATTATTATTTTAAGAAATCAAAATTGTTCAACCACATTTTTAGGGAATCTATTTCAGTTTTAAAGATTTCACAATTTAAACAAACACCTTACTTATAATTACTATTTTTGAATAAATTTATTGCTATATGTCTATTGAAGTTACTCATATCACCAAATGCTATGGTGAACAAAAGGCTTTGGATGATATTACCTTCTCTGTAAATAAAGGTGAAATTGTTGGTTTTTTGGGTCCAAATGGTGCCGGAAAATCAACATTAATGAAAATACTTACCACATATATTGAGGCTACTGAGGGCGAAGCAAAAGTTAATGGGTTTAATGTACAAAGCGAAAAAATGGCTGTTCAAAAGAGCGTTGGATATTTACCAGAGCACAACCCGCTTTATTTAGACATGTACGTTAAGGAATATTTAAAGTTTAACGCTGGTGTTTATAATATCAATTCATCTCGAATAGAAGAGGTTATTTCCTTAACAGGTTTAACACCAGAATCCCACAAGAAAATAGGACAATTATCAAAAGGGTATCGACAACGTGTTGGACTGGCCAACGCATTGTTACACGATCCGTCGGTTTTAATTTTAGACGAACCTACAACAGGTCTTGATCCTAACCAATTAATTGATATTAGACATCTTATTAAAAATATTGGTAAGGACAAGACCGTATTTCTCTCCACTCACATCATGCAGGAGGTAGAGGCTATTTGTGACCGTGTGATTATCATCAACAAAGGTAAAGTTGTTGCAGACAAGAAACTCAAAGAATTACGAGATGAGAAAGAACAGACGGTTATTGTAGAATTTGATTATCGGGTTGAAGATGCGTTTCTTCTCAAACTACCAAAAGTTAATCGTGTGAAAAATACGCATGATTTTGTTTATGAAATCACCTTTTCTACTTCGGAAGATATGCGTTCACATGTGTTTGATTTCGCACATGACAATCAGTTAAAAATTCTTCAATTAAATCAGAAAAATGCCAGTTTGGAAAGTTTATTCAGAGATTTGACAACGGAGGCTATTCCTCAAAAATAAGGGCTCCTGTATAAAATGCTTCTACATCAACCACTGGAGGTGTATTCACAGCAATAACATCACCTGTACTTCTTATTTCGCCTGTGAGCGATTGTTGCGCATTGATTATCAAATCATTGCTACTGCGTTGAAATATGGTGACATCTTGCGCCTCCAGAAAACGCCCTTCAAATCTTGCATCGCCAGCATAAAATCCAATAAAGATAGTATCCACCTGTCCTGATAAAAAGACACTTGATAAATTATTAACGCCAATATTCATGGTATTGCAATCCACTTCGAGATTAAAATTTCCGTCGGTATGATAGCCTTCTGTGTCTTCAAAATCTTCTGAAAGCAACTGTAGAGCGTTATAACTCAAAACCCCTTCACTTCTGACTGTTAAACCCGAACTATTTCTAATTTGCGTAAGATTTGGAGCACTTACAAAGACTTTTGTAACACCATAATCACGCGTTATATTACAAGCGTTATTATTATATAACTTTAATCGGCCGTCTTCTACTTTAACATCAATATCATTCATCAAATACTCTCCTGTTTGCACCCTAACACTTTGTGTAGGTGCATCAGAAACGATTAACTCTATACGTTCAAAAACGGTGATTTCGGTGAAAGAATCAACTTCAAATTCCTTCTCGATGATATCACCAGCATTTTGAAAACAATCGGGTACGTTTTCACCGTTGCAAGACAACAATACCAATAGACCAATGATGTAACTAACTTTTCTCATAATCTCACCCCTATTCCAAATTCTACAGCTTCTGCTTTTGCCGCATGTGATTTTAACGTAATCGCTCCAAAAAAGCGATCTCCAAAATAACGCTTAAGTCCAATCCTGTTATAAACCCGACCCTCAAAATCATAAGGGTAATACACATAATAACCAAGTTGTGTTATAAACGACATTTTATTGATAAATAATTCATGACCAACAAAAAGACCTAAACGCTTCCAATCTTCGTTTCCTGTCACATTGAGTTCTGGAAATGCCACAGAATAAAAGTAAATCAATTCTTCTAAAAATTTTGAAAAAAAGACATCTGCTCCTATTTGAATCGCACTTTTTCGATTTAAGCGTTTATCGGCATATGCTGAAATAATATAAAAAGGATATTGTCCAATACCGACAATATCGCTTTCGTTGAGACCACCTCTATAGACTAAGTTATATTTGATAGGTTCATTAAATTTTTTCTCTTCTACGGAAGGCAGATACTCCGGCGTTTTATCATAATTAAACACATAATTTGTTCCTACATTAAAAACGAACGTATTGGTAGAATTATTGGGCGCTCTAAAATTAGCATTCGAATAATGAATAATGGAGATACCTGCTTGCAATCCAAACCCTTTAAAAATCTGTTCCTTTTTATAGTTGAGCATGACATAAGTAGAGCTCAACAAGTCTGACCCATAAGCGTTATTTCTAAAGTTCTCAACTTTGTCATATGGATGAGACGCATAGGCAATTCCTTGGGCGATTCTAAAGTTCAAATGACGCTTTAAAAAATAGAAATCATAATGGGCATACAAACCATAATTCTCACCTAAAAAATCGTTTTTTAAATTTTGATAAATGAATGAAAATCCCCAATCTGGATAATTATAGCGACTTTCCCAGGCTTTATAACCGAAAGTTTTCTTGCTATAACTCAAAATCAACCCTGTGGGATGGTCAGTGATTAAATGTGATATGGCAGGATTATGCTCTAGAATGGTCCCATAATAAAAATTAGCATCCAAGCTAAAAAGATTAGGATCCTGATCTTGAGCATAGCTTAAGGCACATACAAAACAGCAGATGTAGGTTATTATAAAGCGCTTCATTCAATTTAGTTATGAAGCAAAAATAACAGAATAATTAGAACACTTGTTCAGCAACAGACTTTATATTACTACTTTTTCCCATAGAATAGTAATGCAGCACTGGAATCCCTGATTTTTGAAGGGCTTTTGATTGTTCCACACACCATTCGATACCAACTTCACGAACTTGGCTATTATCCTTACATTTTACGACTTCAATAATGAGTTCCTCAGGTAAATCAACGTGAAAACGATGTGGAATCAAATTCAATTGCTTCTTGGTAGAAATAGGTTTAAGTCCGGGAATGATAGGAACCGTAATACCTTCATTTCGGCATTTTTCAACAAACTTGAAATATTTATCGTTGTCAAAAAACATCTGTGTTACAATATAATCAGCACCTTTTTTTATTTTCTTCTTCAAGAAGTGGATATCACTATCTAAACTTGGTGCTTCCATATGCTTTTCGGGATATGCGCCTACACCAACACAGAAATTGGTAGGTGATGTATTCTGAAGTTCTTCATCTAAATACACGCCATTATTTAAATCTGAAATTTGACTCACTAATTCACTGGCATAATGATGCCCTTCCTTTTCGGGACGAAAATAGGTTTCTGTTTTTACGGCATCGCCACGCAGCGCCATCACATTATCGATTCCTAGAAAGTCGAGATCAATTAGGAAATTCTCTGTGTCTTCCTTTGTGAATCCACCACAAAGAATATGAGGAATGGCATCAACGCCATATTTGTTTTGTATGGCAGCACAAATGCCCACAGTTCCTGGACGCTTCTTAACAATTTGCTTTTTTAACAAACCATTGCCAACGTCTTTATAGGTGTACTCTTCTCTGTGATAGGTGACGTCTATAAACGGTGGTTTAAACTCCATTAACGGGTCAATATTATCAAAAATAGATTGGATGTGCTGCCCTTTTAATGGTGGTAAGATTTCAAAAGAAAACTGTGTATTACCTTGTGCGTTTTTTATGTGTTCTATTACTTTCATATTAGCTTGTTGCTATCAGAGATGCTATCCACAATGAGATAACTGTTAGCAAAATGAGTTGCAAAACAAATCTGATTTCTAGTTTATATTTCTTCATCTTATGAGGTTTAAAATTCAGTACAAGAGTATTGCTTTAAGATTTTCAAACCATTAGTTAATGTCTATTAAATTGTTAAGTTTCGGCTAAGTTAGGATTGAGCCATTTTCTTGCTTCATCTTCTGAAATAGCGCGACGTTTCGCATAATCTTTCAATTGGTCTTCTGTGATTTTCCCAAGTCCGAAATACTTAGCTTCAGGATGTCCAAAATAATAACCACTTACACTGGCTGAAGGCCACATTGCTAAACTTTCCGTTAATGTCACACCTATTCGTTCTTCCACTTTCAAGGTTTTCCAGATGGTTGTCTTTTCCAAGTGATCTGGACAGGCAGGATAACCTGGTGCAGGGCGAATTCCTTTATACTGTTCCTGGATCAATTCGTCGTTTGTTAATGTTTCGCTTTGCGCATAACCCCAATGCGTTGTCCTAACTTCTTTGTGTAAATACTCGGCAAAGGCTTCTGCTAGTCGATCGGCAAGTGCCTTGATCATGATGGCGTTATAATCATCATGATCTGCCTCAAATTTTTTAGCCAAATCCTCTGTTCCAAATCCAGTGGTGACACAAAAAAGCCCTAAATAATCTTCGATACCTGAATCCTTTGGTGCAATAAAATCGGCCAATGCCATGTTGGGAATCCCGTCACGCTTTTTCAATTGTTGCCGCAGAGTTAACAAGGTAGCCAATGCACTACCATCTTCCGCATATAATTGTATGTCATCGTCGTTGACCGTATGCGCCTGGAATAATCCAAAGATTGCTTTCGCTTTCAAAAGTTTTTCATCAAATATTCTTTTTAGAAGCTGTTGGGCATCATTGAATAATTCCTGAGCTTGCTGCCCTACCACATCATCCTTGAGGATTTCAGGAAATTTCCCGTGTAAATCCCAACTTCTGAAAAAAGGACTCCAATCGATATAAGCCTCAAGTTGGGTAATATCGAACTCATCGATCACCTGAATTCCGAGGGTTTTGGGTCGTGTGATCTCAGTTGCGTCCCATGATAATTGTAATTTATTTTGTCGCGCATTTTCAATAGATATATAATCTTTACGTTTGCCTCGTTTCAGAAACTGTTCACGAAACTTATCATACTCTTCTCTTATTTGCTCCTTATATACCTGATTATTCTTCTGAAGAAGATTACCCACAACGGTCACCGCTCGTGAAGCATCATTGATATGTACAACCGTATGCTTGTAGTTTGGCGCTATTTTTACAGAGGTATGTGCCTTAGAGGTCGTCGCGCCTCCAATCATTAGAGGGATATCCAGCGCTTCTTTTTGCATGGCTTTGGACACATACACCATTTCATCTAATGATGGTGTAATTAAGCCACTTAATCCAATAATATCGACCGCTTCAGACTTCGCCACTTCAATAATTTTTTCTGGTGGCACCATGACACCCAAATCTACGATCTCATAATTATTACAACCTAAAACAACACTTACGATATTTTTACCAATATCATGTACATCTCCTTTAACAGTTGCCATTAAGATCTTACCAGCAAACTCTTGTTTACCTTCTTTTTCAGCCTCGATAAATGGTTGAAGATAAGCAACTGCTTTCTTCATAACACGTGCAGACTTCACCACTTGTGGCAAAAACATTTTTCCACTTCCAAAAAGATCTCCTACGACATTCATTCCAATCATTAAATGTCCTTCGATCACATCTATGGGCTTTTCAGATTCTAAACGTGCTTCTTCAACATCCTCAATAATAAAGGTTTCAATCCCTTTGACTAAACTATGAGTGATGCGTTCTTGAAGCGTCGTATTTCGCCATTCTGAAACTTTAGTTTCATCAATTCTTTTCTGTCCTTTAAAACTATCGGCAAAATCTAGCAATCGCTCCGTCGCATCATCATGTCTATCAAATAGTACATCTTCCACATGTTGCAATAAGTCCTTCGGAATTTCATCATATACCTCTAGAAGCGTTGGATTTACAATCCCTAAATTCATCCCATTTTTGATGGCATGATATAAAAATGCAGAGTTAATCGCCTCACGAACGACAGTATTGCCACGAAATGAAAAGGACACGTTACTGACACCTCCAGATACATTGGCAAAGGGCAAATTTTCTCGAATCCATTTGGTCGCTCTAAAAAAATCCAAAGCATTTAAACGATGTTCATCCATTCCTGTTGCTACCGGAAAAATATTAGGATCAAAAATGATGTCCTGTGGTGGAAATTGCACCTCATTGACTAATAGGTCATATGAGCGTTTACAAATATCGATACGTCTTTGATAAGTATCGGCTTGCCCAACCTCATCAAAGGCCATAACAATAACGGCAGCTCCATAGCGCTTCACCAATTTTGCTTGTCGTTTAAATTCGTCTTCTCCCTCTTTGAGACTGATCGAATTAACAACCGATTTCCCTTGTACCACCTGAAGTCCGGCTTCAATAATTTCCCATTTAGAACTATCAATCATGATTGGGATTCGAGCGATATCTGGTTCAGAAGCAATGAGATTTAGAAACTTGACCATGGCATACTTACCATCGAGCATTCCTTCATCCATATTCACATCTAAAATTTGAGCTCCTCCTTCTACTTGATCTCTGGCAACATCCAAAGCTTCATCAAATTTTTCTTCTTTAATTAAGCGAAGGAATTTTCGTGAACCCGTAACATTGGTACGCTCACCAACATTAATAAAATTACTTTCTGGTGTAACGACTAAGGGTTCTAATCCCGAGAGCGTTAAATATTTCTTAGAATCACTAGCTATCATTTGGCAATCTGAGGTATTAATCTGGGTTGATAGTTTTTTGCAATATCGGCTATGGCCTTTATATGATCAGGATTGGTGCCACAGCAACCACCAATGATATTAATCAATCCATCTTTGAGGTAATCCTCAATAAGCTGTTGCATTTGTTTCGGAGATTGATCGTATTCACCAAAAGCATTTGGTAGTCCTGCGTTAGGATGTGCCGACGTGAGAAATTCTGTTTGTTGAGACAATCGTTGTAAATAAGGTTTGAGTTGTTCTGCTCCTAAAGCACAATTAAAACCAACACTGAGTAAAGGGATATGTGAAATGGACGTCAAAAAGGCTTCAACGGTTTGCCCAGATAAGGTTCGGCCAGAAGCATCTGTAATAGTTCCTGATACCATGATTGGTATATCGATTTGACGTGCTTCTTTCACCTCTTCTATGGCAAACAAAGCTGCTTTCGCATTGAGTGTATCAAATATAGTTTCTACCAAGAGCACATCTACACCACCGTCTACCAAAGCTTCTACCTGCTGCTTGTAGGCGACACGTAACTCCTCAAAAGTAATGGCTCGAAATTCTGGTCGGTTCACATCTGGCGACATACTTGCTGTTTTATTGGTTGGGCCAATACTACCAGCAACAAATCTTGGTTGATCGGGATTCGCTTTAGTAAATTCATCCGCCACCTGCTTGGCAATTTTAGCTGACTCAAAATTGAGCTCATAAACCAAATCTGCCATATCATAATCTGCCATCGCGATGGTTGTTCCCGAAAATGTATTCGTTTCAACAATATCTGCGCCTGCATTGAAATATTGTCGATGCACATCGGCAATAGCCTCTGGTTGGGTGATGGAGAGCAAATCGTTATTTCCCTTCAATGATGAGGGATAATTTTTAAAGCGACTTCCTCTGAAATCTTCTTCTGAAAAATTGTAGCGTTGCAACATGGTGCCCATGGCACCATCAAGCACTAAAATTCGTTTTTGTAATTCTTCTTGTATGTTCTTCATTTAAGCATTATATAAATTTGAAGATAAATATCGGTCCCCTCTGTCACATATGATGACAACTACTGTTCCCGATTCTAATTCATTAATTACTTTTAAAGCCGTTGCGACAGCACCACCACTACTCATTCCTGCAAACACGCCTTCTTCATTTGCCAATCGCCTTGCCATATCTTTAGCTTCAGCCTCACTGACTTCAATCACTTGGTCTACTTTTGAGCGATCAAATATTTTAGGAACATAAGCAGGTGACCACTTTCTAATTCCTGGAATTCTAGAGCCATCTGTAGGTTGAGCGCCTACTATGGTTATCGCCTTGTTTTGCTCCTTTAGAAATGTAGAGGTTCCCATTACAGTTCCTGTAGTTCCCATTGCCGAAACAAAATGGGTGATTTTGCCGTTGGTATCGTTCCATATTTCAGGACCTGTTGTTTTGTAATGGGCTTTCCAATTATCTTCATTCTCAAATTGATTTAATAAGGTATACCCCTTTTCATCTCTTAATTGAAACGCTAGATCTCGAGATCCTTCAATTCCAATTTCCGCAGATGTCAAAATAACTTCTGCTCCGTAGGCCTTCATTGTTTTAATTCGTTCTTCGGTCGAGTTCTCTGGCATTATCAAAATCATGTGCAAACCGAGCAAATTAGCAATAAATGCTAGAGCGATTCCAGTATTTCCGCTCGTGGCTTCTACCAAGGTATCTCCCGCTTGAATATCTCCTCGTCGAAGTGCTTGGGAAATCATATTGTAAGCCGCTCTATCTTTGACACTTGCCCCTGGATTATGACCTTCCATTTTAAAATATAAATCCACATTTTTATGAGAATTAATCCTTGTCGACTTAATTAAAGGGGTGTTTCCAATTAATTCAATGATGCTTTCTACTTTACTCACTTTGTTTGGTTCTTATGTTATATTCTTTTTTATAAGTTAACACGGAATTTGGTGGCACAGAATTGGTCACACACACATTCGCTCCTATGATACTATTTGCGCCAATAACCACATCACCACCCAATACTGTTGCGTTCGCATAAATGACCACATTATCCTCAATGGTAGGGTGTCTTTTTATATTAGCTAAGTTCTTTTTAACATGGACACCGCCTAAAGTGACACCTTGATAAATTTTGACCTCGTTATTAATAATGGTCGTCTCTCCAATCACAATTCCGGTGCCGTGATCCAAAAAAAATGAGGCACCGATGGTCGCACCTGGATGAATGTCAATACCTGTAATACCATGCACATACTCACTCATCATTCTAGGGATAATACGAACGCCTAGATTTAGTAACTTATGGCTTAGTCTGTGAATGGCAATCGCATAAAACCCAGGATAGGCCAAATAGATCTCCTCGTGGCATTTATTGGCTGGATCATTATCTTCAAAAGCTTTAGCATCACGATGCAATTGTAGTCGTATTTCTGGTATAGACAATTCAAACTTTTTCCAATGTTGAAGGCCATCGGGAATTGACAGTGTTGTTGCCATTACCAAAAATTTTTCTCTGAGAAATTCAAGGTCTCCACTTTTTTCATCAAACAAAAAATAATAGATCCGTTTGGTGAATTGTTCGATGTCATCCTTAAGTCTAACGTTATATTTAATATTCATTACTATTCAATTTAAACACTGCCTGCTAAATATATTGTTTAATTATTTAACACTGAATTTCTATCCAATCGAACTTTCGACTCAAGACCAACATCATTTTTAAAAATTGGTTTTAAAAATTTTATGAGCTGATTAAATTCTATTAAAAATGCGTCATGCCCATGTATGGACTTAATCTCAGAAATGGTGACATTCGCTTTTTTTTGCTTGAGTTCGACATAGGTTTTCCAATTTTCTTCAGGCTTAAAAAACAAATCAGAATTGATAGTGACAATATGAATATCTGAGGTGATTGGCGCTACTACCTCCATAAAATTTCCTCGGTCTCTTGTGATATCGATTGTTTTTAGAATGTGATTCATGAGTTTGTAAGCTGCTAAATGAAAACGTTCATGCAAGCTTTGTCCGTGAAAACTTAACCAACTTTCAACGTTAAAAATAGCGGCTGCCTTTTCACTTCGTTGAAACTTACTCGTAAAGGATTCGGGTGTTCTATATAAGGTCATAGCATGCATTCGAGCATCCGACAGCGGTGCTTTTGAATGATTCAAAATAGCGTCTTGAATATAGCAATTCGCAATTAACCAATCTGTAGACTTCCAATCACTTGCGATGGGAATAACGTGCTCAATTAAGTTAGGATGTAACGCTGCTAACTCCCAGGCAATACCTCCACCAACAGAACCACCAATCACGGCAAACAAGCTAGTAATTTTCAATTGTCGTAAACCCTCAGCAAATAATTGAGCCACAACACGAGCGTTAAACGCTTTGTAATTATCTATCAAATGATCTTCCAATTGATCATAACCATTTCCGGGAATATTGAAAGCCAAAATTGTATAATTTTTGGTGTCGATGCATTTGTCCTCACCAATAATATCTGACCACCATCCATCCTTTCCACAAACATTAGAATTGCCCGTCAATGCATGATTTACTAGTACGATGGGCGCCTGAAATAATGGCTGACCAAATAGTTGATAAGACAAATAAATATCTTGTGATTTTCCAGAAGGCAATTTAAAATCTGATATGTATATGTATTGTAATTTAGACATTGTTTGAAGGTTTTAAATAAGTGCCATAAACGATTCAGTCTACAGCACTTACATTGAACACTATTTAAGATTTAAATTAAAACTGTCTTTTTTACAATGTCGAAAGCTTCTCTTAAATCAGCTTTTAAGTCATTAATATCCTCAATACCAACCGAAAGACGAATGAGATCCTTTGATACTCCTGTCGCTAATTGTGACTCATCACTCAGTTGCTGATGCGTTGTACTTGCTGGATGAATAATTAATGATTTCGTATCACCGATATTAGCTAACAAGGAGAATATTTTAGTTGTATCCACTATTTTTTTTGCAGATTCATAGCCACCATCAACGCCGAATGTGACGATACCACTTTGTCCATTAGGCAAATATTTTTTGGCTAACTGCTTATATTTACTAGACTCTAAACCAGGATAATTTACCCAATTCACCTCAGGTTGCTCTTGCAACCATTTGGCCAATTCAAGTGCGTTTTGACTATGTTTTTTAATGCGCAGCTCCAGCGTTTCTAAACCTTGAATAATTTGAAATGCATTAAACGGACTCAAAGCACCACCATAATCGCGCAGACCTTCGATCCTAACCTTTGCAATAAAAGCAGCTGCTCCTATAGCTTCATTATAAACCAAGCCATGATAACCAGGAGACGGTTCGGTAAACTCCGGAAATTTGCCATTTCCCCAATCAAAAGTTCCAGCATCTATAATAACACCTCCTAAGGACGTACCGTTTCCATTGATATACTTGGTTAAAGAGTGAATGACAATATTGGCACCATATGCAATTGGATTCAACAAATACGGTGTAGCCACCGTATTGTCCACAATTAGTGGCACTTTATAAGCTCTAGCTTCTTTTGATATCGCTTCGATATCCAATACATCTAATTTCGGATTTCCTAAAGATTCAACAAAAAACACGCGTGTATTTTCTTGAGCTGCCTTTTGAAAGTTTTCAGGATCAGATGGATCTACAAAGCTTGTTGTAATACCATGTCTTGGTAGCGTTACACTGAGCAAATTATAAGTCCCACCATAAAGACTATTCGAGGCAACAATGTGATCGCCAGCCTTCAATAAAGTGAGTAAGGTAGTTGAAATGGCCGAGGTTCCAGAAGCTGTTACAACGGCTGCAATACCACCTTCTAGAGCAGCCAATCTCTGCTCCAAAACATCGTTCGTTGGGTTATTCAATCTCGTGTAGATAAAACCTGGTACTGATAAGTTAAATCGCCCTGCAGCATCATCAGCATTATCAAATACATAGGATGTGGATTGATAAATTGGAACGGCTCTCGTTCCTGCATTTTGACTAACATCATGTCCAGCGTGCAACGCTTGTGTTGCAAATTTTTGTGTACTCATTTTTCTAAGTTTTTGAGTTAATAAATAAATTAAAACAAAAGCCAAATAAGCTTCAAAGGAAGCATACTTAATAGAAAAATGTTAAAAAGAAATACGTAACTACAGATGAGTAATTACGTTTGGGTTATCTATCCAGCTTATCGATAAATGAATCGAAAAACTCAGTAGAATTTAGCACCTTCATTGATTAATTCAATGGGTTGCTAAGGCTTCATCGGGTCTATTCCCTCCGCCTTTCTTGATAACATTTCAGTAAGTTATTGAACTTTGTGAACACAAATATTGCAATAGAAAAATCACAATTCCAAATTTATATCGCATTATTTAGAAATATTTATGAGATTCCTATTTGATATACCAGAAACTGATTATTTCGTAATCTTTAGATGCTCCATTCAAAATAGCGGTAGGATCTTAGGGATAAAAAAAGCTTACACCTGGTTGTTTCTTGCCAGATATTTTTGACGAATAACCTCACCCACTGGTTTATTTTGAATTTTACTCTCTAACCAAGAAATAATATCTAAATACAAAAAAGCGCGACGCTCATATGGGTGATCTTCATAGGGCTTTAATATGTTATAGAGTTGCTCAAAGGCCTTCTTGATATCTTGCGGATAAATATCCTGTAACCCTCTAATAAATTTTATCATTTCCTTTTGCACCTCGTAAAGGTCATTAATTTTTAAAAGGAACTTATAAGTACTTCTTAACAAGGCTTCAATGTGATAATCCAAACCAGCTTCATAATGCGCTACCAAATTTAAAACGCGCGCGAAGCACTGTAAATCCTCGCGCATCAATAACGATTTATTATTGATAATTTTATCTAAATAGAAGATACATTCTTTATTATTTCCAGCTCCGAAATGAAGACTAGCAAACTTGTAATAAAAAATCATCGTATGGTGCACATCTAGGCGATCTTTGAACCTTTTAAGTTCTTTTTCAATTTTAGGAATAATTTTTAATCCATCCTGGAAGCTACCATCAATAAAATAAAGGTTGATTGAATTAAGATTTAAATATAAAAACGTAAGCGCTTGTACATTTTCATCTTTAGGAAACTTCTTTTCAGTGGTTATATGCTGAAATTTCAGTAGTTGTTCCTGAAATTTATCCTTATTGCCTATAAAAAATAGCGCCTCAAGCAGGTAGTTATTCCCCTTGAGGAAAAACACAGGATTAAGCTGAATCATTTCTGGATGTTCATAGAACAAATCAACCCATTTCAAAGCATATTTATAACAATTTTTGAAATCCTGCATTAAAAAGCTATACCATAAATAGGCGTTGTATAACCATAATTTTTCTCTGAAGCCGAGATCCTTAATATGAAATTTTGGCAACCTATTTTCAAAATATTGCGTTACCTCTTGACTTTCAGCTTCATTTTTAACATAACCTGTCTTTAAAATAATGCTATAAAGTTGCAAAGATAAATTAGACAGTTTACTCGCTATCACATTCTGAAAGCTGAGTTCTTTCGCTTGTATGGTCAATTCATCAGCACGTGTACTGATACTTCTTGTAATGTATTGTGACTCAATAATTTTTTCAAGTTCCACAATTTCGTAGGCCAAATTTTTCTCCTCATTCTGAATCGCCACCTCCTTGGATTTATCCAAAATTTTAAGACTCTGCTTATACAAGCCTTTATGATATAAAATGGAGGCAAAATCTAATTGTTCTCTAATTTGAGACCTGATATTTTGATGCGAAGGATTGAGCTTCAAACTAATTAAAATCTGCTTATACAGATGGGCTTTAACATTTGCTAACTGCTGTTTCTTAACCGTTCCAGTTTTTAGAATTGCCGACTCATCATATGAGGAGGCTTTGTCCAAAATATTGAATAAATTCAAAAATTTTGAATCCTGATTAACCTCCAATCGTCCAACATACAATTTGAATTGTCGCTTTTCTGATTTGGTAAGCGATTTTACCAATAGAAATAAGTTATCTTTTTGATCCTTAGTCATCTAATAGAATACGATTTATATTATTGATTTTCAGTTATTTAAATCTTATTTAATTCGTTGAACATCGTAAAGTTAGTTTAAACAGAAACGTTAATGTATAACCAAAGTATAAATTCGTAAGACAACTGAAAAATAAATGTTCAATAAATGTCTGATAACAACGTACAAATTTTTGACACAACGCTCCGAGATGGCGAGCAAGTCCCAGGCTGTAAATTAAATACCAATCAGAAATTAATCATTGCAGAGCGGCTGGATGCTTTAGGCGTTAATGTCATTGAAGCTGGATTTCCAGTTTCAAGCCCAGGTGATTTTAAATCGGTAGAAGAAATATCCAAACTCATAAAAAATGCCACCGTATGTGGATTGACACGTGCTGTAGAAAACGATATCAAAGTGGCGGCTGAAGCCCTTAAATTTGCAAAAAAACCAAGAATACATACAGGCATTGGCACTTCTGAATCACACATCAAATTCAAATTTAATTCAGATCAGGACACTATTTTAAAACGAGCATACGACGCTGTTGCTTATGCTAAGTCTTTTGTTGAAGATGTGGAGTTTTATGCGGAAGATGCAGGACGAACCGATAATGAATTTTTAGCTCGCATCTGCGAAGCAGCTATCCAAGCAGGTGCCACAGTGCTAAACATCCCTGACACTACAGGCTATTGTCTGCCTAGTGAGTACGGTGAAAAAATGAAATATCTCATGGAACACGTTAGAGGTATTGACAAAGTCATCTTATCTTGTCATTGCCACAACGACCTTGGTCTGGCCACAGCGAATTCCATAGAAGGTGTCATTAATGGTGCACGTCAGATTGAATGTACTATCAACGGTATTGGAGAACGTGCTGGCAACACAGCTTTAGAGGAAGTTGTGATGATTTTAAAACAACATCCTTATCTCAAGTTAGATACCAGTATCAATACGCAACATCTATATGGCATTAGTCAATTAGTAAGTGACAGTATGGGTATTTACACGCAACCCAATAAGGCTATTGTTGGTGCTAATGCGTTTGCGCATAGTTCTGGGATTCACCAAGACGGTGTTATTAAGCATCGTGAAACTTATGAAATTATCGACCCTAAAGACGTTGGTGTTACTGAAAGCGCTATCGTATTAACCGCAAGAAGTGGACGTGCAGCGTTAGCTTATAGAGCCAAAAATGTTGGCTATGAATTAACGAAATTACAGTTAGATGATGTTTACGCTAACTTTTTGACGTTTGCCGACCGAAAAAAGGAAATCAATGATAATGATATTCATCAAATCATTGAAACGAGTCAAGTATATAGAGAAATAATTAGCGCATAAATGGGACAGACATTATTCGACAAAGTTTGGGATGCACATGTGGTAGATTCTATTCAGAACGGACCACAAATATTGTATATTGATAAACATCTAATACATGAAGTTACAAGTCCGCAAGCATTTAAAGAATTGGAAGACAGACACATTCCTATTTTCCGACCAGATCAAATTGTGGCAACGGCAGATCACAATACACCAACCACGAACCAACATTTACCAGTTAAGGATGCTTTGTCTCGAAAACAATTAGAGCAACTCTCCTCAAACTGTAAAAAAAATAATATCACACTTTATGAATTAGGTCATAAATACAATGGTATTGTCCATGTCATGGCTCCTGAACTGGGAATTACGCAACCAGGCATGACCATCGTTTGTGGCGACAGTCACACATCTACCCATGGAGCTTTTGGATCTATTGCCTTTGGTATTGGGACCTCTCAAGTGGCTCAAGTATTTGCAAGCCAATGCTTATTGTTGACAAAACCAAAAAGTTTACGAGTGACGGTGAATGGCAAATTAAAGCATGGTGTTTTGCCTAAGGACGTCATTCTTTATATCATTTCTAAACTTGGCACCAATGCTGGTACGGGTTATTTCTGCGAATATGCTGGTGATGTTTTTAAAAACATGTCTATGGAAGGTCGTATGACGGTTTGTAATATGAGTATCGAAATGGGTGCGCGAGGCGGCATGATTGCTCCCGACCAAACGACTTTCGACTATGTTGAAGGAAGAGCGTTTGCGCCAAAAGGTGCTGATTTTGACCAGAAAGTGGCTTATTGGAAAACATTAGCCACAGATACAGATGCGCAATTTGACAAGGAGTATTATTTTGACGCAGAAGACATCGAACCTATGGTGACCTACGGCACAAATCCTGGAATGGGAATTAAAATTTCCGATTATATTCCTGAGACGAGCGATGCTTCCTTTGAGAAATCATTGAAATACATGAATTTTGAAAAAGGAGAATCACTCATTGGGAAACCTATCAATTTTGTGTTTATTGGCAGTTGCACCAACTCAAGAATTGAAGATTTTAGAGTGGCAGCAGATTACATCAAAGGGAAACAAAAAGCAGATCATGTCACTGCTTGGCTAGTTCCAGGTAGTAAACAAGTGGAAGCCCAAATTATCAAAGAAGGCTTAAAAACTATTTTTGACGATGCTGGTTTTGAGCTTCGTCAACCTGGTTGTAGTGCTTGTTTGGCAATGAATGATGATAAAATTCCGCAGGGAGAATATTGTGTTTCGACGAGTAATCGCAACTTTGAAGGACGACAAGGTCAAGGTTCGAGAACTATTTTGGCAAGCCCATTAATGGCAGCAGCTACAGCCGTTGAAGGTAGAATAGTGGATATTACAAAACAATTGAATTAATATGGAAAAGTTTACAACCTTAACATCGCAAGCTATTCCATTAGCTATTGAAAATGTCGATACCGATCAAATCATACCTGCACGTTTTTTAAAAGCTACAGACCGAAAAGGCTTTGGCGACAATGCCTTTAGGGATTGGCGATATGACAAAGATGGCCGTTTGAATTCTGACTTTGTGTTGAATGATGCCTCTTACCAAGGACAAATTCTAGTCGCTGGTGATAATTTCGGGTGTGGCTCGAGTCGTGAGCATGCAGCATGGGCTCTAACCGATTATGGATTTAAAGTTATAGTATCGAGTTTTTTTGCAGATATTTTTAAAGGGAACGCCTTAAACAATGGCTTGTTACCTGTTCAAGTTTCTGAATCTTATTTGGCTGAAATGATGCAGACCATCACGGAGCAACCTGACACCAAAATAACTGTAAATCTCGAAGCACAAACCATAGGAATTGAGGGTAACGCTCATGTTGAAAATTTTGACATAGACCCTTACAAGAAAACTTGTATGATGAATGGCTACGACGATATTGATTATTTACTCAGTAAAACCGATCGTATTGTGGCCTATGAACAAGAAATGAGTCGCGTTAGGGATTGAGGCTTTGTTGGAGCTCCTTGAAAAGAGCGACTACCGAAAGCCCGACCTTGGGAACGCCCAAATTAATAATAAAATGAATCCTTAAATTAAGGATAACCAACATACTAATTAATGAAATTACAAATTGCTGTTTTACCAGGTGATGGTATTGGACCAGAAGTGACCAAACAATCTGTAAAGGTTTTGAAAGCCATTGCACACGAGTTTGACCACACGTTTTTATTCAAGGAAGCACCCGTTGGCGCTATTGCTATCGATCAAACTGGTACACCACTACCAGACGACACTTTAGAGCTCTGTAAACATACGGATGCCATACTTTTTGGTGCTATTGGTGATCCTAAATATGACAATAACCCTTCTGCAAAAGTACGTCCTGAACAGGGATTGTTAAAATTGCGTAAAGCCTTAGAGCTATATGCTAATATACGACCTGTAAAAGCATACGATACCTTGCTGAGTAAATCACCTTTGAAACGTGATATTATTAAGGGCACTGACATAAGTATCTACCGAGAATTAACTGGTGGAATTTACTTTGGAGAAAAGCAATTGAGCGATGATGGTGATACGGCTTCTGATCTATGTGAGTATTCACGTTTTGAAATTGAGCGCATCACCCATTTGGCATTTAAAGCGGCACAAACGCGTAAACGAAAAGTAACTTTAGTGGATAAAGCCAATGTATTAGAGAGTTCGCGTTTATGGCGAAAAGTCGTCAAAGAAGTCGCTCGAAATTATCAGGATGTTACCTTGGATTTCCTCTTTGTTGATAATGCAGCCATGCAAATGATTTTAAATCCGAAACAATTTGATGTGATCTTAACCGAAAACATGTTTGGTGATATCATTAGTGATGAGGCTAGTGTGATTGGAGGGTCAATAGGTCTTTTAGCATCGGCATCTGTGGGCGACAAGCATGCCATGTTTGAACCCATTCACGGGTCCTATCCGCAAGCGAAGAACTTAGGAATTGCCAATCCCATAGCTTCCATATTATCAGCAGCCATGCTTTTGGAACATTTTGAACTCTTCGAGGAAGCTGATCTTATTAGGGAAGGTGTTGATCGCTCGTTGAAATTGAATATTACCACACCTGATTTAAATACCAAATACAACCATATCACAACGACGAAAGTGGGCGATTTTTTGGAAGATTGTATCAATAATCCCAAAGATACCAATATGAATTTCGCAAACATACATTTAGGTCAATCTACTATTATTTAACTTTAAGGGTAAGTCTATTAATCATAGTGGCATTGAATAGAAAAGCATCTGGAAACAGGTGCTTTTTGTTATCATGACTTTCTTGGTCTTTAAACGAGAAACTGAAATAAATCCGGTTTGTCATTGAGGTAATCACCATAAAAGTTATGCAGTTTCATTTTAGTAATTAATGGCTGTAAATCCTCGGCAGACTGTAATTCCAAACCTACAACGGCTGCGCCATTTTCGCGATTGGTTTTTTTGGTATATTCAAAATGGGTAATGTCATCATTCGGACCTAAAATTTCAGCAACAAATTCTCGCAAGGCACCTGCTCGCTGTGGAAATTTTATAATAAAGTAATGCTTCAGATTAGCATATAACAAAGCACGTTCCTTGATTTCGGCAGTTCTTGTAATATCATTGTTACTCCCACTAACCACACATACCACGTTTTTCCCACGCAAATCGTCTCCATACTGATCAAGAACAGCAATGCTCAATGCACCTGCAGGCTCCACTACGATGGCATCCTTATTATATAAATCTAAAATGGTTTGACAAATTTTACCTTCATCCACGACTTTAACATCATGCAATGTATCCTTACAAATAGCGAAATTCAAATCGCCTACACGTTTGACCGCAGCACCATCTACAAAGTTTTCAATATGATTTAATGTCGTGTTTCGATTGTTCTTTATAGAGGTCAACATGGACGGTGCCCCTTTTGGTTCCACTCCTATAATTTTAGTTTGAGGTGACAAGGCTTTAAATACCGTTGACAAACCTGCCGAAAGCCCACCACCTCCAACAGGTATAAATACATAATGAATTGGATGTGCCTTGGCTTGATCTATAATTTCTAAACCAACAGTCGCCTGACCTTCAATAACTTTCTCATCATTAAAAGGGTGAATAAATGTTTTGTTTAAGCGTTCACAGACTTCCATAGCCGAATGGTACGCGTCATCAAAAGTGTCGCCTACCAATACGACATCTACATAAGCCTCACCAAACATTTTTACCTGTTCTATCTTTTGATTTGGTGTTGGTGCAGGCATAAAAATAGTCCCTTTTATTTTCAACAGTTTACAAGAAAGTGCGACGCCTTGTGCGTGGTTACCTGCACTCGCACAGACAATTTCATTTTCTATCTGTCTCGCATCTAATGATGAAATTTTGTTGTCGGCACCTCTAATTTTATAAGATCGTACCTCTTGAAGATCTTCCCGCTTAAAGTAAATATTAGCATTAAATTGCTTAGAATAGCGCGCATTCTTAATTAATGGCGTCACAGATGCAATGCCTTTTAATTTTTCTGCAGCAGCTTCAACAGCGTCTAAAGTGGGTTTGTATGTTGTTTGAGTCTCCATTAAGCTAACACCGATTGCGGCGTTTTAACGTCTTCTGTTTTGATGACTTTCATCGCACTCATAGATGCTCGCAATCTTTTACCTACCGCCTCTATTGGATGATTTCTAATAGCCTCATTCACACGAATGAGTTCTACATTGTCTACGGCATTTGATTGTGCATAGGTGCTTCCAATTAAAGAGGTATCAACTGACGTCATAAATTCCTTTAGTAATGGCTTGCAAGCATGATCAAATAAATAGCAACCATATTCTGCGGTATCAGAAATAACACGATTCATTTCAAACAGTTTTTTTCGAGCGATGGTATTAGCTATCAGAGGTAGTTCGTGTAATGATTCGTAGTAAGCGGAATCTTCAATGATCCCTGCGCTCACCATCGTTTCAAAAGCCAATTCTACACCCGATTTCACAAATGCTACTAAAAGAAGGCCATGATCAAAATAGGCTTGCTCACTGATATGACTGGTGGTTAACGCTGTTTTCTCAAAAGCAGTTTCACCTGTTTCTGCGCGCCATTTTAATAAGTTTTGATCATCATTTGCCCAATCTTCCATCATGGTTTTTGAAAAATGTCCTGAGATAATATCATCCATGTGCTTTTCAAATAATGGTCGCATAATCCCTTTCAATGTTTCTGCCAATTCGAAGGCTTTGATTTTGGCCGGATTAGATAAGCGATCCATCATATTGGTAATCCCTCCATGCTTTAAGGCTTCTGTTATGGTTTCCCATCCAAATTGAATCAGTTTAGCCGCATAACCAGCATCGATTCCTTCTTCAACCATTTTATCAAAAGATAGAATAGCACCTGTTTGTAACAAACCACACAAAATAGTTTGCTCTCCCATTAAATCAGATTTTACTTCTGCCACAAAAGACGATTCAAGCACACCTGCTCTATCACCACCAGTAGCCACAGCATACGCTTTTGCTTGCGCCCAACCTTTGTTTTCTGGATCATTTTCGGGATGTACAGCAATTAATGTTGGCACACCAAAACCACGTTTATATTCTTCACGAACTTCGGTACCTGGACACTTAGGTGCTACCATTATCACCGTGATATCTTCACGAATTTTCATTCCTTCCTCCACGATGTTAAAACCATGAGAATAACTGAGGGTGGCACCTTTTTTCATCAGTGGCATCACTGCTTTTACCACATTATTATGTTGCTTATCTGGTGTCAAATTCAAGACTAAATCGGCATTAGGAATGAGTTCTTCATAAGTCCCTACATGAAAGTCGTTTTCAGTGGCATTTTTAAAAGATGCTCTTTTTTCATCGATAGCTTGCTGTCTCAAAGCATAAGCAATATCCAATCCCGAATCTCTCATATTCAACCCTTGGTTCAGACCTTGAGCGCCACAACCTATAATAACAATCTTCTTTCCTTTTAAGGCATTCACACCGTCTTCAAACTCTGAGGCTTTCATAAAGCGGCATTTTCCTAATTGATCTAATTGTTGTCTTAATGATAATGTGTTAAAGTAATTTGACATTTTAGTAGTTTTTAATGTTGAAATGCTTCGAGCATTTTTGATATCTTCATTTCATCTTTGGTGACAGCTATCCTCCCAGATCGGGTAAATTGCATGATTCCAAAAACACTTAATTCTCTATATAACAATTCTATTTCCTGCTTACGTCCTGATTTTTCCAAAACGAAAAACTCCTTATTAACCGTCACAATTCTAGCATTGCTCTCTTTAATAATATTCTGAATTTGACGTTCCTCAAACAACAAATCCGATTTTATTTTAAACAAACAAGATTCTTGATAAATGGTTTCATCTTCTCTGTGATAAAACGCTTTGATAACCTCAACTTGTTTATCTATTTGACCGATGATTTTTTTCATTTGAGTTTCAGTCATATTCACCACAATGGTAAATCTTGAGACGCCTTCAATTTCTGATACGGATGAATTAATACTCTCAATATTAATATGACGTCGTTGAAAAATGGCTGAAATCCTGTTTAACAGACCAATGTTATTTTCTGTGTATACCGAAACGGTAAATTGATTGATTTGCTCTTCCATAATTATTCTAATCTTATATCTGATACGGATGCTCCGGATGGCACCATAGGAAATACATTATCTTCCTTTTCTACACAAACCTCTAAAAAATAGGCTTCTTTACTTGCAATCATTTCCTCAACAGCTGCGGCTAATTCTTCACGTTTTGTCACTCGTTTTGCATTTAAATAATAACCTTTAGCAATGGCGACAAAATCGGGATTGGTCATTTCGGTAGACGCATAGCGTTTATCAAAAAATAATTGTTGCCACTGTCTTACCATCCCTAAAAAGTCGTTGTTTAAAACCACTACTTTCACAGCAGTTTTTTGCTGAAATATGGTGCCAAGCTCTTGAATGGTCATTTGATAACCACCATCACCAGATATTGAAATCACTTCACGATCTGGCGCTGCCATTTTTGCTCCAATAGCTGCTGGTAAGCCGAAGCCCATAGTTCCTAAACCTCCTGAAGTAATATTACTCTTAGTCGTATTGAATTCGGCATAACGACAAGCAATCATTTGATGCTGTCCTACATCCGTGACTATGGCTGCCTCTCCTTTGGTTTGTTTGTTGATTTCCTTTAAAACTTCACCCATTGTTAGGCCTTCCTTAGTTGGATAAAGATCCGCCTTTATCACTTTTTCATATTCAATCTGATAAAGGTCTTTGAATTTTTGGTGCCATGCTTCATGCGAATTCGATGTCAATAGTGGCAAGAGTGCCTCTAAGCTAGTTTTGGCATCTCCAAGAACAGCGACATCTGTTTTCACATTCTTATCTACTTCTGCAGGATCAATTTCGAAATGTATGATTTTAGCTTGTTTTGCATAGTAATCAAGGTTGCCAGTTACACGATCGTCAAATCGCATCCCAATGGCTATTAAGACATCACATTCATTGGTCAAAACATTGGGTGCATAATTGCCATGCATTCCAACCATACCTACATTTAACGGATGTGAAGTTGGAATAGCGGAAGCTCCAAGTATCGTCCAAGCCGCAGGAAGACCTGCTTTTTCAATAACCGATTTAAATACGTTTTCTGCTTCACCCAAAATGACGCCTTGTCCCCAAACCACTAATGGTTTTTTAGCCTTATTTATCAAGTCTGCAGCAGCTTTCAAATCGTCTGGATTGGCTGTAGGAACAGGTTTATAACTTCTTATTCCGGCACATTTCTTATATGCAAAATCGAATGTTTCGAATTGCGCATCTTTTGTAATATCTATCAAGACAGGACCAGGTCTTCCGCTTCTAGCAATATAAAAAGCCTTGGCAAGCACTTCTGGTATTTCAGAGGCTTTGGTTATTTGATGATTCCATTTGGTCACAGGTGTTGAAATACCGACGATATCCGTTTCTTGAAAGGCGTCACTACCCAACAAGTGAGAACCCACTTGACCCGTAATGCACACCATGGGTGTAGAATCAATTTGTGCGTCTGCGATTCCAGTGATCAAATTCGTAGCTCCAGGTCCAGACGTTGCAATGGCGACACCAACCTTTCCAGAAATTCTAGCATACCCCTGAGCTGAGTGTGTCGCTCCTTGTTCATGACGTGTTAGGACATGATGTATCTTATCTTGATACTTGTAAAGTTCATCATAAACTGGCATGATGGCACCTCCAGGATAACCGTATAATGTGTCAACACCCTCAGCTAACAAACATTTTATGATTGCCTCACTTCCTGAAATATGTTCAGTGGATGGGACAGTGCTTGATGGATGATGCGTGGTTTGTGGATCTTTCATACGTATAGTTTAAAATTCATCGGTCACACAACCTTTAGATGCTGATGACACAGTTTTTGCATATTTATAGAGAACACCTCGATCAAATTTTAAGTCTGGTGCCTTCCATTGTTGTTTTCTTTCTTGTAATACCTCATCGGAAACCTCAACTGAAATTGTATTCGTCTCGGCATCAATCGTGATAGTATCACCGTCTTTCACCAAAGCTATGGTACCACCTTCCTGTGCCTCTGGCGTAATATGTCCAACCACAAAGCCGTGGGTGCCTCCAGAAAAGCGACCATCTGTTATGAGTGCCACATCATTTCCTAATCCGGCTCCCATAATAGCTGCTGTGGGTTTTAGCATTTCTGGCATTCCTGGTCCACCTTTGGGTCCTTCATATCGAATAACGACGACATCACCTTTCTTTACAAGGCCATTCCTGATACCATCATTTGCTTCATATTCACCCTCAAACACCTTGGCTTTCCCTGTAAATCGGAGACCTTCTTTGCCGGTTATTTTTGCGACGCTACCCTCTTCAGCCAAATTGCCGTACAACATCCTGAGATGTCCTGAAATTTTAATCGGCTTTTCAATAGGTTTAATGACTTGCTGGCCTTCTTCAAGATCATTAACATCCAATAAGTTTTCAGCGATAGTTTTACCAGTAACAGTTAGACAATCTCCATGAATTAGTCCCTTCTTCAAGAGGTATTTTAGCACTGCAGGAATGCCTCCTACAGCATGCACATCTTCCATAAGATATTGACCACTAGGCTTCAAATCAGCCAAAAATGGTGTTTGATCACTGATGTCTTGAAAATCCTTAAGTGTGAAATCTATTTGCGCAGCTCTAGCGATTGCCAGAAAGTGAAGTACCGCATTGGTAGAACCTCCTAAAATGGTCACAAGACGTACAGCATTTTCTAATGATTTTCTAGTGATAATATCGGAAGGTTTAATATCTTTTTCTAAAAGTGTGCGCATCGCTTCTCCTGCCAGAATCGACTCTTTCTTTTTTGCATCACTCAAAGCAGGATTGGAAGAATTGAAGGGCAATGACATTCCTAATGCTTCAATTGCTGAAGCCATTGTATTGGCCGTATACATCCCACCACAAGCACCTGCTCCTGGACAGGCTTTTTCAACGATATTTTGATATTCATTTTCTGTCATGGTCCCAGCCACCTTACTACCCCAAGCTTCAAATGCGGAGACAACGTCTAGTTTTTTTCCATTATGACATCCTGAATCAATCGTCCCACCATAAACGAGAATACTTGGACGATTTAAACGTATCATTGCCATCAATGCGCCAGGCATATTTTTATCGCAACCTACAACCGTAACTAAACCATCATAGCTCATCGCCTGAACAACTGTTTCCATGGAATCAGCGATGATATCACGAGAAGGTAATGAATAACGCATTCCAGGCGTTCCCATAGAAATACCATCACTTACACCAATAGTATTAAAAATCAATCCTACCACATCTTCACTTTTAGTCCCTTCCTTGACCAGCTGTGCTAAGTCATTTAAATGCATATTACATGGATTGCCTTCATAACCAGTACTGGCAATACCGATGATAGGTTTGTAAAAATCTTCCTTAGTTAATCCGATAGCATGTAACATTGCCTGTGCCGCAGGTTGTGTTGGATCTTGTGTTACAGTTTTACTGTATTTATTCAGTTCACTCATATGATAATTTTTGCAAATTCAAATGGCCGTGTCTAAAATACCGGTTTCACATTCCTTCATGGATAGTTTTAGGTGATTCGCGCTAAACCCAACACACAAAATAGACACTCAAAAAACTGAATAACAGTAAGTTAAGTGTTTTTAAGTATGATGTTCAAAAGGGGCAATTTTCTTAATAAAAAAGCCTTCTCAGTGGAGAAGGCCCTGTATTTAAAAAAATCAAGAGATTTAGGTTCTAGTGCCATGAGCTAAACACGAGGCAAATCTCCTGCTTCTTTTAGAGGTAAATTTGAATGTCCCATTAAGTAAGCATCCACATAGTGCGCTGCTTCACGACCTTCCGAAATGGCCCAAACAATAAGGGATTGACCGCGTCTCATATCACCAGCTGTAAAAATACCTTTTACATTGGTAGCATAATCTTTTGTCGTTGCTTTTATATTCGTTCTGAAGTCTGTTTCAAGACCAAATTGATCGGCTAATGTTTTTTCAGGACCTGTAAAACCTAAGGCTAGTAAAACCAAATCACAATCCCATTTTTTTTCAGTATTTGGTAGCTCCTTCAAAATTGGTCGTTCATCTTTTTTAAAGACCCATTCAACTTCAACTGTTACTAAACCCGTAAGGTTACCATTCTTATCGCCCAAAAATTCTTTCGTTGAAATGCTAAAAAAACGTTCAACACCTTCCTCATGCGACGATGTCTTCTTTAGTTTCATTGGCCAATAAGGCCATGGCTGATGTGCTGGACGCCCTTTAGGCGGTTTGCTTAAAATCTCAAAATTTGTGACAGATTTCGCTCCATGACGATTAGAGGTTCCTATACAGTCAGAACCTGTATCGCCACCTCCAATAACAATGACATTTTTATTTTTAGCCGAAATAATAGCTTCAAAAGGCACTACACCATCCACATATTGGTTATTTTGTTTTAAAAAATCCATAGCTTGATGAACGCCTTTCAAGTGACTACCCTTGATAGGAATGGATCGTCTTACCGAGGCACCGCCACATAGTAATACGGCATCAAATTCTGCTTTGATGGTTTCTACGTTAATAGTGTTTCCAACCTCAGCATTGGTTTTAAAATTGATTCCTTCTTTTTCTAGTATTTCAAGTCTTCTATCAATAATTGATTTCTCCATTTTGAAATCTGGAATCCCATATCGCAGTAATCCTCCAATTTTTGCATCACGTTCAAAAACAGTCACATGATGTCCGGCACGATTAAGTTGTTGAGCAGCCGCTAATCCGGCTGGACCAGAGCCAATAACTGCTACCTGCTTATCTGTTCTAATTTTAGGAGGCTGCGCTTTAATCCAACCTTCTCTAAAGGCAGTTTCAACGATATTCTTTTCAATGGTTTCAATGGCCACAGGATCTTCGTTAATGCCTAAAACGCATGCTTCTTCACAAGGAGCTGGACATAAACGTCCGGTAAATTCTGGGAAGTTATTAGTCGCATGCAAAATTTGAGCTGCCTCTTTCCAACGACCTTTATAAACTTTATCATTAAAGTCTGGGATTAAATTCCCTAGAGGACAGCCACTATGGCAAAATGGAATACCACAATCCATACATCTTGCTCCCTGATCTTTCAGTTTTTCCTCATTTAAAGGGATTGTAAACTCCTTATAATTTTTTAGACGATTTGCTACCTTTTTATATGGTTCATCTGCCCTTTTGTATTCTAAAAACCCTGTTATCTTTCCCATGTTCTTAAGCTATTAATGTATTTTCTGCTTCCAATCTAATGAGTGCCTGACGATATTCTTCTGGTAAAACTTTAATGAATTTTGGAAGCTCTTTTTGCCAATTCTCCAAAAGACGCTGAGCTAGTGGACTTAATGTCGCATTGTAATGATTTTCGACAAGTCCTCTTAGTTCTGTCACATCATCAGTCTCACAGACTGTTTCTAAATTTAAGCCCTCTTTATTACAGAGCTTATCAAAAGTTCCTTTTGGGTCATAAACATAAGCGATGCCGCCACTCATACCTGCTCCAAAATTTCTACCTACTTCACCTAATACTACGACACGTCCACCGGTCATATATTCACATCCATGATCACCAATACCTTCTACCACTGCTAAGGCTCCAGAATTTCTCACACAGAAGCGTTCTCCAGCTTTTCCATTGACATAGGCTTCACCAGAGGTGGCTCCATAGAGCGCCACATTTCCTATGATAATATTATCTTCTGGTACAATGGTGGCTTCATCTGGCACTTTCACAACTAATTTAGCACCAGACAGACCTTTACCGAGATAATCGTTGGAGTTACCATTAATAATCAAAGACAAGCCTTTCGTTGCAAAGGCTCCAAAACTTTGGCCTGCGGAACCTGTAAAATTAATCTTCAATGTATTTTCTGGTAATCCTTGAGCGCCATAAATCTTAGAAATTTCATTACTTAAAATGGCGCCAAAAGCACGATCTCTATTCGTAATTTTAAATTCTAAAACTGTCTTTTCTTTACGGAATAAAGCAGGATGGGCTCGACTTATAACCTTGAAGTCCAAGGCCTTTTCCAAACCGTGATCTTGGCTTTCAGTGTTATATAATTTTGTTTCTTCAGGGACCTTCACTTTATGAAGAATAGGTGTTAAATCTAAGCCCAACGCTTTGTAGTGTGCTATGGTTTTATTACGATTTAGTTTCTGAACTTGACCAACCATTTCATCCACAGTTCTAAAACCTAACTGCGCCATAATTTCACGTAACTCTTGTGCTACGAAGTACATAAAATTAACGACATGCTCAGGCTTTCCTTTAAATTTTTTACGAAGTTCTGGGTTTTGTGTAGCGATGCCTACAGGACAAGTATTTAAATGACATACACGCATCATCACACAGCCAGAAGCTACCAAAGGCGCTGTGGCGAACCCAAACTCTTCTGCGCCTAATAAACAAGCTATGGCTACATCACGACCTGTTTTCAATTGTCCGTCGCATTCCAAAACCACGCGATTTCGTAGGTTATTCATCACTAATGTCTGTTGGGCTTCTGCCAATCCAAGTTCCCACGGAAGTCCGGCATGTTTGAGTGATGTTAGAGGCGACGCACCAGTTCCACCGTCATGACCAGAAATTAATATCACATCACCTTTAGCTTTTGCAACACCAGCTGCAACCGTACCGATACCAACTTCAGACACAAGCTTTACATTAATTCGAGCCGTTCTATTTGCCGATTTTAGATCGTAAATAAGTTGAGACAAATCCTCAATAGAATAGATATCGTGGTGAGGAGGTGGAGAAATCAACCCTACATAGGGTGTAGAGTTTCTGGTCTTCGCAATTTCTGGATTCACTTTTGAACCCGGCAATTGACCACCTTCACCAGGTTTCGCTCCTTGCGCCATTTTTATTTGTATTTCCGAAGCATTGGTTAGATAATTTGAAGTCACTCCAAAGCGTCCAGAAGCTACCTGTTTAATAGCAGAATTTTTCCAATCACCATTAGCGTCTTTGTAGAAGCGTACTTCATCCTCACCACCTTCTCCAGAGTTACTTTTGCCGCCAATTCGATTCATCGCAATGGCCAAATTTTCATGCGCCTCCTTACTAATAGAACCATACGACATAGCTCCAGTTTTAAAGCGTTTCACAATTTCCGTCCATGGTTCCACTTCTTCCATTGGAATGGGATCGTAATTCGTGAATTCAAACAAGCCTCTAATGGTCATTAATTGCTTGGTCTGTTCATTAATTAATTCTGAATAATCTTTATAGGTTTTGTGTTTATTTCCTCTAACAGCCTCTTGTAATTTAGCGACGGTTATTGGATTGAAGGTATGCTTCTCACCATGTCGTCGCCATTTGTATTGTCCTCCAAAATCTAATTGCAAATCCGCATCTACGACAGCTGTTTTATAAGCTTTTTTATGTCTCTTACTAATTTCTTTTTCAATTTCACGCAAGCCAATTCCTTGTAATCTTGTTACGGTATTTGG
>JAAEZI010000005.1:115845-138580 GCA_018222915.1 Algicola sp.
ATAATTGTTGACTACGGTCGTATTGAGACCAACACATTCAAATAGCTGGGAACCACGATAAGAATTGAGTGTAGAGATTCCTATTTTATTCATTACTTTCAAGATACCCATTCCAATGGCCTTATTGTAATTTTTTATCGCTGTTAAATACTCCAACCCTTCAATTTCTTTGTCTCTAACTTGATCGAATACAATCTCATTCACGATATATGGATTGATGGCACTCGCACCAAATCCAAATAGCAAAGCAAAATGGTGTACCTCTCGTGGTTCTGCTGACTCAATAATTAGACTCACTTTCGCTCGCTTTCCAATTTTATAAAGCTCATGATTCACATATGAACAAGCTATCAATGCTGGTATAGGCGCCCATTTTTTATTGACACCTCTATCTGATAGGATAATAATATTACCGCCTTGATCAATGGCGTTTGAAGCCTGATGGACTAAATTCTCAAGAGCACGTTCTAACTCGTTGAGACCTTTATCAACTTCGTATAATATTGAAATAGTCGTCACTACAAAATCAGGATTATTTTGATAGTTCTTTATTTTATCTAAATCGTGCTTAGATATCACCGGATTTTGAATTTTTAACTTCCGACATTGATCCTCATTAATTTCAAAAATATTGGTATCACTACCCAATGTAAGACTAATATCAGTTATCAATTTTTCACGAATACCATCTAACGGAGGATTGGTCACTTGAGCAAACAGCTGTTTGAAATAGTTGTAAATGAGTTGTGGTCTTTCAGAAAGCACTGCAATGGGTGTATCATTACCCATGGAGCCAATAGGTTCTTTACCGTTCTGAGCCATTGGTTTAATAATGGTGTTCAAGTCTTCTTCGGTGTAACCAAACACTACTTGTCGTTTTGCGAGTGTATCCTCTTTGTGTTTAATTGGGCCTTTTTTTGCTGGAATATCAGCCAAATGCACGAAGTTTTTGTCCAACCATTTTTTATATGGATGCTTTGAAACAATAGCCTCTTTGATTTCTTCATCATTAATAATCCGACCTTGATTCATATCAACCAAAAACATTTTACCCGGTTCTAAGCGGCCATGTTTTTCAATATTTTTAGGATCAATCTCTATGACGCCTGTTTCTGAAGACATGATTACAAAACCATCTTTAGTTACCGAATAGCGTGATGGTCGTAAGCCATTTCTATCTAAAACAGCACCGATATAATTCCCATCAGTAAATGGAATAGAAGCTGGCCCGTCCCAAGGCTCCATCACACAGGAATTATACTCATAAAATGCCCGTTTTGCTTCAGACATATCTGGGTTCTTTTCCCAAGCCTCTGGGACCAACATCATCATAACTTCAGGTAATGAGCGACCTGTCATCAATAATAATTCAACCACCATATCCATTTGTGCCGAATCTGATTTACCAGGCATTATAATCGGAAAAATGCTTTTAATATCCTCCCCAAACCAATCGCACTCCATGAGTTCTTGACGTGATAAAATACGAGATACATTACCTCTTAATGTATTAATTTCTCCATTATGACACATGTAACGGAAAGGCTGTGCAAGATCCCAAGTTGGAAATGTATTGGTCGAAAATCGTTGATGCACGAGTGCCAAGCGCGTCACCAAGGTAGGATCCTGCAAATCGGTATAATACAATTTAATGTCCTCAGGAATAAGTAAGCCTTTAAAGATGATTGTTTTTGTTGATAAACTCGGCACATAAAAACGGGCTCTCTCTGAAAGTTTAGAGTCATTAATATGATGCTCCAATTGCTTTCTGGCCGTAAAAAGTTTTAAATTAAATTCGAAATCGGTTTGCTTCGTATTTGACTTTCCAATAAATACTTGTTTCACAAAAGGTTCTGTTTCTGCTGCTATTTCTCCTATATTAGAGGTGTCTACAGGAACATCTCTCCAACCTAATAACTTAAGATCATGGGCCTTGATGTAGTGTTCAAACTTATGAACGCAGTAATCACGTTGATTAGCTCTTTTTGGAAAAAACACATTACTTACAGCGTAATCCCCAAATTTGGGTAATTGAAAGTCGCAGTGTTCTACAAAAAACTCATGAGGTATATCGATTAAAATCCCGGCACCATCACCCGTTTTACCATCGGAACTTACAGCGCCACGATGCTCTAATTTCTCAAGAATTTCAAGTGCTTTATGAATGATTTTATTGGATTTATTTCCTTTTAAACTACATATAAATCCGGCACCACAATTATCGTGTTCAAATTCTGGCAAATAGAGCCCTTGCTTCTTCAACATATTCTTCATTTTATTGGTCTTTTACAACCGATTCGAATATGTAAGATATTAGTCCATCGTCAATAAATAAAATGCCTGAAACACTTTTTCGAAAATGATAATTAAAAGACTTTATTTTAAAAAATTCACATTTTTAAAGCTGATAATTTCAGAATCAAACAATGCATTTTATTCGCAATTAAAAGCGTTTTATTGCAAAAACGTTTTCGTTATCGCCAATAATTTGAAGATTATTTAAAAATATAAATCAAAACCTTACTTTTTATCAATTTAACATTATCAAATATTCAATATTATTAATCTCATTTAAAATTACCCTAATAAAAATAGGGTTAAAATTAAATAATTAATAAAAATTAGGTAATCACCCCTATTTTTTTAGGGGTCATATTATTTTTTTATAGATTTGAGACGTCATCTATCAAATAACGTAACAGTTAAAATTTACATTTTAAAAACCATTCAATATGGTCAATTTTCAAAAGGTTTCGAAATCATTAATCAAGCTATTAGAAACGATATCAATTTAATTATTAGAATAGATGAAAAAAATAGAGGCGATCATTCGGAAATCAAAATTTTCTTCGGTCAAAAAAGCACTTCATGACGTTGGTGTTAATTTCTTCTCTTATTGGGATGTCACAGGACTAGGCAATGAAAAAGAAGGCCATGTCTACCGAGGCGTATCTTACAGCACGAGTGACATTCAACGTCGCTACCTATCCATTGTAGTTAATGATGATTTTGAAGCAATCACTATAAAAGCCATTATTGAAGCAGGCGCTACAGGAGATGTGGGTGACGGTAAAATATTTGTATCCCATATTGATGAGGTTTACAGAATACGAACAGGAGAAAAAGGTGCTAATACTCTAAAATAATATTGGATTCATGGAAATACTTACAACAAATAATGTGTGGATGATGATTTGTACAGCTCTAGTGTTTTTTATGCATCTTGGGTTTGCACTTTTAGAGATTGGTCTTACGCGCCAAAAAAATACCTTAAACATTTTATTCAAAAATATTTTTATAATTACGGTAGGTCTACTGTTATACTGCCTTGTAGGTTTCAATTTAATGTATCCAGGTTTTGAAGATGGCGCTTCTGGATTTTTTGGTTTTGCAGGATTTGGACTGGATTCACCACTTACCGCTGAAGGCACTTTAGACTTGAGCTACAATGAAGGCTATACCTATTGGACGGACTTTTTATTTCAAGGCATGTTTGCCGCAACGGCCGCAACAATTGTATCTGGAGCTGTGGCAGAACGCATGAAAATTGGACCTTTTATGATTTTCACCATACTGTATGTTGGTTTGGTATATCCTATTGCTGGCTCATGGAAATGGGGAGAAGGGTTTTTAGATATGCGAGATACGCCTTTTCATGATTTTGCAGGTTCTACACTTGTTCATTCAGTGGGTGGTTGGGCAGCATTGGTAGCCGTTTTTTTACTTGGCTCAAGAATTGGCAAATTCAAGGATGGTCAACCACAGGCAATTCCAGGACACAACATTCCTTTGGCCACAGCCGGTGTTTTAATCTTATGGCTTGGTTGGTTTGGGTTTAATGGTGGCTCTGTACTCTCTGCTGACCCAGGCAGCACCTCATTGGTGTTAGTAACCACTTCCTTAGCAGCTGCTTCAGGAGGCGTGATATGTGCCCTCATTTCTACATTACTATATAAAAACATGGATTTAACCATGTTTCTGAATGGTATCCTTGGCGGATTGGTTGCCATAACAGCTGGCGCAGATCAAATGTCTCCTACAGATGCCATCATAGTAGGTGCCATAGGAGGTGCCATCATCGTTTTTGCAGTTTCCATGATTGACAAAATCAAATTGGATGATCCTGTGGGTGCGATAGCGGTCCATTTATTTTGCGGGATCTGGGGGACTTTGGCCGTTGGTATCTTCGGAAATTTAGCGAGTATCGATCAATTTATAAGTCAGATAGTTGGTGTTGGATCCTATGCCTTGTTCTGTATCCTGACCTCCTTTATCATCATATTTGCCCTAAAGAAAACCGTTGGAATAAGAGTTTCAGAAAAAGAAGAATTTGAAGGATTAGATGTTCATGAGCATGGCATGAATGCCTATCCTAATTTTAGATTAAATGAGCATTAACGTGTGATTGATTAGTTTTATTAGTGAGACTTGCCCTTAGTAATTTTATTAGGGGCTTTTCTTTTGACTGTATCTTTTTCTAGTTTCAATATTATATGTACTTTTGTCGACAACTTAAAAAAGAGAGGAAAAATTTGTTCTGATTGCAACCTCATAAAAAAATGCTAAAGCAGTTATTCCAAAACTTCTCTAGCAACTCAGCAATCGCAATTTATTTTTTCAGAATTCTAAAATAATACGATTATATGGGATATTTATTTACTTCGGAAAGTGTCTCTGAAGGACATCCAGACAAAGTAGCAGATCAAATTAGTGATGCTTTAATAGATAACTTTTTAGCTTTTGATAAGGAATCAAAAGTTGCTTGTGAAACTTTAGTAACGACGGGTCAAGTGGTCCTAGCAGGTGAAGTGAAATCTAATACGTACTTAGACGTTCAAAAAATCGCTCGAGATACGATCAATAAGATTGGTTATACGAAAAGCGCCTATATGTTCGACGGTAATTCATGTGGTGTCTTTTCGGCTATTCATGAACAATCGGAAGACATCAATCGTGGTGTTGATAGAGCTAGCAAAGAAGAACAAGGTGCTGGAGACCAAGGTATGATGTTTGGCTATGCCACGCGTGAAACAGATAATTTCATGCCATTAGCCTTAGATTTATCACATCGAATCCTCAAAGAATTAGCAGACCTTAGAAGGGAGAACAAAGAGATTACCTATTTACGCCCTGATTCTAAAAGTCAGGTCACTATAGAATACAGCGATGATAATGTGCCGCAGCGCATTGATGCCATAGTGGTGTCTACGCAGCACGACGATTTTGGAAGTGACGATGCGATGTTATCCAAAATTAGAAAAGACATCATTGATATCTTGATTCCGCGTGTGGTTGCTAAGCTTCCTGAACACATCCAAGTACTTTTTAACGATAACATTACTTACCATATCAACCCGACTGGAAAATTTGTCATTGGTGGACCGCATGGTGATACAGGTTTAACTGGACGTAAAATTATTGTGGATACTTACGGTGGAAAAGGGGCACATGGTGGTGGTGCTTTCTCTGGAAAAGACCCAAGTAAAGTTGATAGAAGTGCCGCTTATGCTACACGACATATTGCAAAAAACATGGTAGCTGCTGGTGTATGTGATGAAATCTTGGTACAAGTAAGCTATGCCATTGGCGTGGTTGAACCTACTTCCATTTTCGTAGATACGTATGGAACCTGTCCATTCAATTTAACGGACGGAGAGATTGCTGAAAAAATCAAATCGATTTTTGACATGCGACCTGCCGCTATTGAAGAGCGTTTAAAATTACGTCAACCAATGTATAGTGAAACGGCAGCATACGGACATATGGGTCGACAGTCTGAAACCGTTACCAAAACATTTGAGCAGCCTAATGGTGATCCAATCACCCTTGATGTGGAATTATTTACTTGGGAAAAATTGGATTATGTAGCTAAAATTCAAAAAGCTTTTGATATTATGTAATAGTATCAAATTATTCAAAAAGCCTTTAAACTTAGCTGTTTAAAGGCTTTTTTTTGCGTTAAGGATGGAGGCTTTGTGGAGCTCCTCCAAAGAGAGCGACTGCCGAGAGCCTGACCAACCCAAATATGGGTTGGTAACGCCCAACTCTTATAAGGAATAAATCACCCTAAGCGTTACAAATCGCGGTTGGATAAAATACTCTGTAGTACTCACCGAAAAGTTACTCTGACTGTTGTTGAATCGGGATTGGGTATTCAATAAATTCGTGGCACGAAGCTCATACTCTAGTTTGGCATCCTTATCCTTTCGGTACGCTAGCGAGGCATTCCACAGCTCATTACTATTAAGCGTTCTGGTTTTATCACGAGTTTCGTTATAGGTGAAATCCGTTTTAAAGGTCACTGATTTCCAGATATACGCGTCAAATTCGACGGTTGGTGCATGCGTGTAAAACGTGGTGTTGTTGCCACCTTGCTTGTTATTATTGATGCCATAACGGTAACTCACCTCAACATTGGGAGCAGACTTAAAATTGGTGCGTAACTGCGCGCGATAGTTTTGATTATAGCTCTCGTTGACCGAACGTCGATCTTGAATAAATTGATTGAATTTAGAATAGGTGAAACTGCCGTTTAAAGTGGCTCTAATCTTTCTGAAATTTCTTTGAAAGCGACCAAAAGCGTTAAAAGTTTCATCGGCAAATCCCGAATTAAACGGTGAACTTGTTCGAATAATACTTTCGAAATTGGAAAGACTTCGAATTTGATCAATACGTTTGCTATAGCTCAAATTTCCGAAAACATTGGTGTAATTGAACATATTAAAACTGAAATAGCGTAAACTCACATTATGTGAGGTTCCATTCTTTAAGGTTTGATTTCCTGAGAAATAGGAATCATAATTATTCATTACCAAACCTCTCGCTAATTGAGTAACATCGGTAAACTCGGTTTGCATACGGTAATTAAAATCGAGATTTTCACTCTTTTTCAATTCCAGTCTCACATTTAAATCAGGCAATAATCTAAAAAAGTTGTCATTATACTCTGTACCAAACTGGGTGTTTTTAGCGCCATAGATGTGCGCAGAAAATCCGGGAGTTACAGTAAACTTACCTGTTTTTAAACGGTAGTGCGTCCCCAAATAAATATCACTAAAATTATACTTGATATCGTTGGTGTCTAAACCGCCGTTGAAGTTAGGAGCCGAATCAAAAACACTGCCATCCTCTAGAAACTGAAAGATATTACTATCGAAATCTTGTCGGCTTAAAATGGTTCCTAAGGTAAAGTTGATGTTGCTTTTATTATTTAAGACATTCCAATAATCTAATTTCGCATCCAATTGATTGGACTTGATGCGTTTATCTTGTGCTATATCATAATTATTCAAAGTCTGGTCAAAGCCTAATCCTGCTGCGGTATTATCAAATGGGTCACGATCCTCCGGATTGGCATCGTTGTTCGTTGGATCATTTTCCAACAACGCATTATAAAATGGATCTTCATCCTGAATTAAATGCTGTGCTTCCAAAGCAAAAATATTCCGCTCATCCATGGTATAATAGTAATTCAATTCTTGATTAATACTATACGGACTGTTCTCCTCAAACTGCAAGGTACTACCAACGACAGACGATGTAAAATTCTGATCTTGGGATTCTTTAGATGTTCGACCAATGACGGCATAATCTAATTGATTATTGGTATTGGGCTTGTATTTTGCATTGAGTTTGAATAAGGCCAAATCACTTTTCTGCTGCGTTTTACTTTCGGTATCTTCATCTGGAATTCCTAAATCGGCATCGGTATATTGAACAGAACGGTTTTCCTGAAGCCCAACTCTAGAACTCGTGAATATCGCAAAACCGCCAAGGTCTAAGGTTTTCTTTGGCGAGTAACTGAAATTAGCCGCTCCAAACTTCGTCTCGATACTTTGAGCCTGATTATTTTGAAGACTTAGAAACCCTAAATTATTATTTCCTAAATTGATATTAGTCCCACTTTGTTGACTTGGCGGATTGAATCCTCCTGAAAAATTGAAGAAATCACGTCGCGTAAAGGCAACTTCTCCCGTGTTATTGATATCACCAATGAGGTTGATACTGTACTTCGGACTGTAATAAAAGAGTTTGGGTTGCACGAGGTAAAGTCCGTCATTATCAGCAACGCCTGCACCTGCTGTGATATCACCAAACCAAAAATTCTTTTTCCCTTCTTTGAGTTTGATATTAATGGCAATATTATCTTGATTGTTTGTCACACCGCTTAATTGTCCGACATTCGAGTAATTTTTCAGTACTTGTACTTTATCGACCGCATTAGACGGAATATTCTTGGTAGCTAATTTTGAATCGCCATCAAAGAAATCCTTACCATCCACCATCACTTTGGAGACCACTTTGCCTTCAACTTCTATTTGGCCATCATCATTGATTTCAACGCCAGGTAATTTTTTTAAGACGTCCTCCAATTTACGTTCTGTACCGTCTTTGAAGGAATCAGCATTATAAACCAAAGTATCCCCTTTGATGGTAACTGGCATTTCATAAGTGAGCTCCACTGCGGCTAAGGCATTGTCTGTTTGAAGCGTATAATCCTTAGATATATTTGCTTCCTTGGTTGTCATCTCCTCGGCAAGCGTTTTCATTCCTATATAACTTACTTGAATACTGTAAGTGGTGTTTTTATCTAAATCTAATTTGAACTGACCTTTATCATTGGTGATGGCATAGGAAGCCATGGTTTTCGTTGCTTTGTTAATCGCGATGACATTAGCCAGCTCCAAAGGTTCTCCTATACTATCTTTAACGACACCTCTTACTGAAATTTGCGCATTAAGAATGCTAGTGGTTGCCAATAGCAACAGGATCACAAAAAAATGTTTCATTGAATTAAATAGTTAAATGTTTCTGACAATCGTTCATTGTCGTCAGACACGTTTTTTGATTGATTTATTTGATTGCTTAATTTCTTCTACCACGTCCTCGACCACCATACATCTCGCGCATCTCTTCAATTTTGTCTTTCATGATTTGATTATATTCATCACGTGTGACAACTTCGCCTCTTTTTGGTTTTTCAATAGTCGCTTTCTCTTGTGGGTTCATGGTTATTTTGGTACAGAGCATAACGGTTCTGTCTGCAGTTACTTCTAATATCAAACCAGGAAGTCCATGATACTCTGCTGGACCAATACTCACTGGGATTTGAGGCGTATACCAAGCAGTAACTACAACAAATTTCGGAACTTCAACCTCATCAAAAGGGTCCTCATTCTTCGTGGAATCTGCTTTTTCTTCACCTTCCTTCTTTTCTTCATTATCTCTATTTCTCCTTCTCATACTCATGAAATCCATTTCGTCCACTTTTTTGGTAGTGGTCGCTTTAAAGCAAGTATATTGACCAATTTGCTTGGTTTCATTTTCTAGTTTCCATTCCAAATTTGGTAGCGAATCCTTTACTAAAAACTGTTTTCCAAAAAACTCCTGTTCTTGTAAAATGATTTTATCTTTCATGTTTCTATATTGTGGACCTCCTGTAAAACTGCTCATCATACCAGACCACATACCTCTACCAGAGCCAGGTGCTTCGAGTTTTTCCTCCTCTTTATAGGTAGACTCACTCCGATTGAAATTGAGCACGTAGGTTTTCTCAAGCATACTCTTCATGCGCTCTTCAATCATTTTTCTACGTTGATCGGTCATTTCCCTTCCGCCCCAACTACTCATATCAATAGTCGTCTTTGTTTGGTATATAGCCATACCCTGAAACTCTTGTGCAAACGTTGTAGCACCTGATAAGAGTAACACTATTAAAAAGGCTCTCTTGGTTATAAATTTCATACTTTTTGAAGTTTAAATTATGAAAAGTAAAGTTACACTTTACAAATTACTTAGACTCCAATTTACAGTATTTGTAAAACCTTTAAAGGTTAAATTTTTCTTAAATCTTCAAGGCCTAGCCACCTATTCTAATCTCAATAGTCTCACCATCATCTCTTCTGTTAGAACGCATGCGCTCTTCCATCTCCTTGAGTTTCTTTTCCATAATAGCGTCGTAAGCTTCTTGGGTGACCACTTTCCCTTTTTTGGGTTCCTCAATGGTAGTAGCCTCTTTCGGATTGAGAACAATTTTACTGCATATGACGGTTTCACTACCATCATTAACCTCTAAAATTAATCCAGGTAATCCTTGATAATTTCCAGGTCCAGTGCTTACTGGAATTTGAGGTGTATACCATGCAGTGATGGTGATGGTCTTCATTTTTGGCACTTTGTTCTCGCTTGTGTTCAAGTCCTTATCGCCATTAATACTAATACCACTTTCTAGGTCTTCCACTTCTCTGGTAGTCGTTGCTTTAAAGCAAGTGTACTCTCCTATATTTTTGGTATCTGGTTCTAATTTCCAAGCAATGTCTTTCAAATGGTCTTTAATCAAAAAGATTTTACTGAAAGATTCATTTTGATTCACATAGCGTTTTTCTTGAGTGTTTTTATAAAGTACATCAGAACCTCCAGTGTTCACCATCACCATTTCCATACCTTGTGGTTGCGGTGGCGCCAAGGACTCCTCTTCTTTGTAAATGGATTCATTTTTGTTAAATGTCAAGAGGTAGGTTTTTTCAAATTGCTTCTTTAACATTTCAACCATTTGTTGATGCATTCCTGTATCCATTTGGGTGCTATCGAGTTGAATATCAATTTTACGTTTTGACTTATACGTTGCCTGACCTTGAAACTCTTGCGCATTTACTTTGGTAATACATACCAAAACAACCGTCACTAAAATTTTTACTAAAACTCTCATGTGCCTGTCTATTTATTACTGTAATAGTTGATAGCTGCGTTTCTAATCTTATTCACTGATTTCAAAAATGAGTCAATGTCACTTGTATTACCATTTACCTTATAGGTTAATGTAGTGGTTTTACCATTAGACATTTTATCGCCATTACACACGACCTCAAATGACACGTCTTCATTCACATTCAATTCTCCTAAAATCTCCCTAATATCGGCTATTGTAAAAGTGGATTCCAATTCTTCAGCAGAATCTATACTGATGGATACGCCAAAATCTTTTAATTTTACCTCTTTTAAGACTTGTTCTTTGTCTACAGAAGTTTCTTGTGCGTAACTAATTGTTGTTAAAAAAATTCCTAATACTACTGCTAAATTTTTCATTGTAATTGTTTTTATGATTAATACTCTACAAATCTAAGTGTCCGTTTTTTGAATTTGAGTTAACCAGTGTTAACGTGTGTTAACCGATTAGTTTTTAAGGGATTTTACAGCTACTTTTGACCTATGAACGATTCTAAGTACAGATACACTTTATACCTTATCATTGTCGTGATACTTGCCACAATAGGTCTCCAAGCCTATTGGAATTACAAAAACTATCTGAGTAGCAAACAACAAGTGATTAATGATATTCAAGTGAGTTTGGATAAAGCTATTGATGACTATTACGCAAATCTCGCAGAAAATAGCACCATTGGTTTTAGCGTTAAAGGCATGACTCAAAAAGATTTTATATCCACTGGAAGGTTTGACAGTATTCTCACTTCTATTGAATCTTCAAGTGCTCTAGGTTTTGGCAATATAGATTCTATCAATCCGAAACTAATGGAAGGCGTGTCTATAGTAAAAGGACCTAAAGCCGATTCGATCATCGAACAAATGCACAAAACAGAATCGTTTGCATTCGACAATGACACTGTTCATAGGTTACAAACAATGGATTTTGATACGTATTTAAAACAACCGAAATTGTTGGATTCTTTAGACATTTCAGAAAAAAACTTAAAATTTTTAACTTCAAAAGTCATTATTTCAATGACTACCGACTCCTTGTCATTGATGGGTATTGACACGCTCCTCCAAGCTGAATTACTCAGAAAAGACATTCAAATTGATTATACCATAAAATATACCGATCCATCCAAAGACATCGATTATTATGACCATATTAATAAAGATTTGGAATCATTGGAGGGCTTAAAAAAAGAGCGGCCTTTATCCACGACTTCGAAGTCTACCTTTTTGCCAAAAAACAGTCAATTAAGTCTTCTGTTCGATCAGGTCTCTGATGATATTATCAGACGTATTATTTGGTCCATTGTCATTTCAACATTATTAGTATTAGCCGTTATTAGTTGTTTGTTTTATCTTTTAAACATTATTAAGCACCAAAAACAATTGGCAGAAGTTAAAAACGACCTCATCAGTAATATTACTCATGAATTTAAAACACCAATTGCCACCATAGGTGTTGCTTTAGAGAGCATTCAAAACTTCAATGCTTTGAACGATAAAGCCAAGGCTAAAACCTATTTGGACATGTCTAATTTACAGCTTTCTAAACTTAACACCATGGTCGAGAAATTATTAGAAACAGCGACTCTTGATAGTGAAAATTTAGAGCTTAATTTAGATCGTTATCCTATTTCCGAAGTGATTAATAGCATTGTTGAAAAACACCAACTTCAAGATTCAGGTAAAACTATTGAGAGTGACATAGATGAAGACATTTTTGCGCATGTAGATGTCTTCCATTTTGAAAATGCCATTAATAACGTCATAGACAATGCCGTAAAATATGGCGGTAACCAAATTTACGTGACATTGAAAAAACAAAACGTAGCCATTGAAATCACCATTTCTGATAATGGCACAAGTTTAACCAAAGCCAACAAGGAACAAATTTTCGAAAAGTTCTATAGAGTTCCAAAAGGAAACACACATGATATTAAAGGTTTTGGGATAGGATTGTATTACACGAAAAAAATTATAGAGAAACACCACGGTCGGATAGAATTAGTCTTGAGTCCAAAACAAACCACATTCAAAATCAGTTTACCAGATGCCTAAAACGACTATTTTATTAGCAGAAGACGAACCTGCTTTAGGGCAGATCATTAAGGAAAGTCTTGAAACTAGAGATTTTGAGGTACTACTTTGCAAAGACGGAGAAGAGGCTATGGAAACGTATCGCTTGCAATCCCCAAAACTGTTGGTTTTAGACGTGATGATGCCAAAAAAGGATGGGTTTTCAGTTGCTAAAGACATTCGGGCCATTGATGACACCATTCCGATTATATTCTTAACGGCTAAATCGCAAACACAAGATGTGGTTGAAGGCTTCACCATTGGTGGTAATGATTATTTGAAGAAACCTTTTAGCATGGAGGAGTTGATTGTGAGAATCAATAACTTATTGCACAGAACGAAAACCCAGCAAACCTCAGAAATATTAGAAATTGGTACATATCGTTTTGATTTCCCAAAGCAGCAACTTCATTTTAAAGACGAGTCACAACTGCTCACACATAGAGAGGCGCATTTGCTGTTTCATCTCATAAAAAACAGGAACCAGGTACTAGACCGCTCGTTAATTTTGAAAAAATTATGGGGTAATGACGATTTTTTCTCAGCGCGTAGCATGGATGTCTTTATTTCTAAACTTCGAAAAAAACTTCAAAAAGATGATGCCATTCAAATTATCAATGTAAGAGGTTTTGGTTATAAATTGGTATGCTAAAATAAGAACTGTAAATTCAACGTTTTAGAATAGTCGTGTAAATACTGTCGTAATTTTTGTAATTTTCAGAGCTAGAACCCGATCATGAGCAGATTCATCGTTGTTATCCTTTTCTTTTTAACTACAGTTTCTTTTGGACAAACCCAAGTAAAAGCTATAGCACTAGATGCTACTGTAATTAAAGCAGACAATATTATCGCCATAGATAACTTCGGAACCTTATATTACACGTTTAACAACTCCTTTTATAAAAAACCAAAGGATAAGCCATCTATTAACTACAGCAATGTCCAGTTAGGGCAACCAAATACCATCAATGTCTTTAATCCGCTTAAGATTAATTTGTTTTACCAAGACTTTAATACCGTCATTATTCTAGATAATCGCTTGGCAGAAATTTTCAAAATTGACTTTAACACGATTCAACCATACAAAAACATTTCTCATATTTCTACGGGTTACGACAATACCCTTTGGTTATTTAATCAAGACCTTCAGCAACTGGAACTCTTTGATTATAAAAACAACAAGACCAGAGCAACAACGGTACCTGTGCAAACCAATGTACTGGATCTTCAGAGCGACTATAATTATTGCTGGCTGCTCACAGAAAAATATCTTTATCAATATACCTACTTTGGTAGTTTGTTATCGAAAATAGAAAATAAAGGGTATACGGCTATCGCTGTTCATGACGAGAACATTGTCCTAAAATCCAAAAAAGGCCTCTCTTACAAATCGAAAAACAACGACGTTATTGTTCCGTTGGAAATCCCGCAATTGTTAATAAATCAGTTTTTACTAACCAACGAAACCTTGTATATTTACGATCTTGAAAAACTCCATAAATACCAACTAAAAATCAAATAGATATGCACGTTGCCGTTGCCGGAAATATTGGTGCTGGTAAAACCACACTCACAAAATTACTAGCGAAACACTTCAGATGGGAACCACAATTGGAAGATGTGGTAGACAACCCGTATCTCGATGATTTTTATAATCAGATGGAACGCTGGAGTTTCAATTTACAAGTTTATTTCCTCAATAGTAGATTTCGACAAGTGGCCCAAATTCGTGAAAGTGGAAAAGACATTATTCAAGATCGAACCATCTATGAAGATGCGCATATATTTGCACCCAACTTGCATGCCATGGGACTGATGACTAATCGTGATTTTGAAAATTACCGCTCCCTATTTGATTTAATGGAAAGTTTTGTGGAAGGTCCGGATTTATTGATCTATCTACGAAGTTCTATACCAAATCTCGTGTCTCAAATTCACAAGAGAGGACGTGATTATGAAAATTCAATCAGTATTGATTACCTCAGCAGATTGAATGAGCGTTATGAAGCTTGGATTCACGGTTATGACAAAGGTAATTTATTAATTATTGATGTCGACAATTTGGATTTTGTGGCTAATCCCGAGGATCTTGGTGGCATCATTAATAAGATAGACGCACAAATCAACGGATTATTTTAAAAAATAGCATTTCCCTAACATTCTTATCCGCAATTTATTCTTTATTTGTGCACTATGAAGTTGTACAACTCTAAATATTATCATCGAGATTTATCATGGCTTCGGTTTAACCACCGCGTTTTGCAAGAAGCCAAAGATCCCATCAATCCACTTTATGAACGCCTAAAATTTTTAGCCATTTTCTCATCAAATTTGGATGAATTTTTCCGCGTGCGTGTGTCAGATATTCGACAGATCAAAACCATTAAAAAGCCACTAAGAAAAAAGCTCATCACCAAGCCAAATAAGGTTTTAAAAGAGATAAAAAAACAAGTGGATATCCAACAAAAAGCATTTGGTAGCATATTCCACGACGAGATTCTAGCGGATCTAAAAAAAGTCAACATTCATCTCATTGATCACCATCAATTCAATGAAACACAGAAAGACATTGCACTTCATTATTATGAAAAGCAACTGATTCCAAAATTACATTTGGAACATGGTTATCACACCACACCAAAGTCTGTATTTGTTGAAAATGAAAGTTCCTATTTGGCTGCAATTACAGACCAAAAGTTACACTTGGTAAAGATTCCGAAAACAGAACCTCGTTTTTTTAGCTTCCCTTCAAAAGATGGCAAGCATTATCTAACCTTTATCGACGACATCCTAAAATACGCGCTGTGTAAGTCGTTTGATAGTGACGCAACTTACTATGCGATTAAAATTTCGAGGGACGCTGAATTATATATAGATGATGAGTTTTCCGGAGATTTGATGAAAAAGATTCAAAATTCGCTTCCGAAGAGAGACAAAGGGCAACCCACTCGTATACTCGTAGATCCGAAAATGCCGAAATCATCGCAAGAATTTTTGAAGGAACTATTGGATGTTACTGGTGCCGATTTAATTTTAGGAGGAACTTATCACAATTTTAAAGATTTTTTTCAGTTTCCGAATCCTACGAGTTTAGACTTGAACTACAAAGAATTGCCACCAATTCCACATCCAGAATTATCAAAAACCATCGATATTTTTGAAACTATTGATCAAAAAGATCAATTATTGCACTATCCTTACCAGTCCTTTGATCCCATTATTGAATTAATGGAAACTGCCGCTACGGATCCTACGGTCACGACCATTAAAATGACCATGTATCGACTCGCAGAAGAATCGAGATTAAACACAGCTATCGCGCTTGCGGCAAAAAACGGGAAGAAAGTCATCTTGTTTATTGAAGTCAAAGCACGCTTTGATGAGAAGAACAATATCAAATGGGGCACAATATTTAAAGACAATGGTGCTGAAGTTATCTACAGTTATGCCGATATTAAGGTACATTCTAAAATTCTCTACATTGAACGAGAGAAGGACAATAAAACCAAGCGTTATGCCTTAATTAGCACTGGGAATTTTAATGAAAATACCGCTCGGGTTTACAGTGACTTTTCCTTATTGACTAGTCATAAAAAAATCACTAAGGATATCAATAAGGTATTTATGGTTCTTCAGGGCATAACGATTGTACCAAAAACGAAATTACTATTAGTATCGCCATTTAAAACGAGGCATACATTAGAAAAATTGATACAAAACGAAATATCGCATGCAAAATCCGGTAAAAAGGCGCGTATCATTTTAAAAATGAATAGCCTGCAAGACAAAGAGTTGATTGAATTGTTATATCAAGCAAGTAACGCTGGTGTCAAGATAAAGTTGATTATCAGAGGTATTTGTTGTCTCATTCCTGGCATAAAAAATCAAAGTGAAAACATCACTATTATCAGTATTCTCGATCGTTTCTTGGAGCATAATCGTGTCTATATCTTCGGAAACAATTCTAAAGAAATCATATATATTGGCTCGGCAGATTGGATGACCAGAAATCTTGATCACAGGATAGAAGTATTAGTTCCTATTTTAGACGAGGATATCAAAAAAACACTTAGACAGATGATCGATTTACAGTTGAATGATACGGTAAAAGCTAGGTATATCGATCGTGCGCAACAAAATACTTATGTAGAAGATACAGCCGAGACAAGGCTGAGATCTCAATACGCGACTTACTCCTATTTACAATCCCTTAATAAATCCATGTAATCGCGCATGAGTGATCGCATCCTCACTACTTTCTACTAAAAGTACAGGGATATCATTGAAATTTTCGAACAAAGAAGCTACGCGTTTCATTTTCTTTCTATGACGCACACTTCTCAAGTAAATAGCAGCTATTTGTGAAGGAAATGCCTTCGCAATTTCCAAATAAATATCGGCATCGTGCTCACCGCTATCGCCTATTAGAATAAAGGGCAGGTCAGGATAGGTTTTTAAGATATTCAAAATTTCTTTCTGTTTTTGGGGCTGATCACCTGACTTTTTTTTGAAGATCGTTTTAAAACTTCGGAGTAAAATAGGTCCCTTTGGGAATACATGTTGTTTCAGAAAAAATTCTAAATAGCGATAAAGATTCCAAGGACTATGGCTCACATAAAATATAGGATTGGCATTCTTACCAGAAGCACCTTGATGCAATTTCAGATAAAAATCAGCAGCACCTTCTAGGGGAATTCTACTCGCGGCACTTTTAAAAATGCTATTCACCAAAACTTTCCATTTGAGTGTAGATACAACACCTGTATGCAAAATAGTGTCGTCAATGTCACTAATCACACCAAATTCAGCATGGACAGACGGAATCAATAATTCTCCAGGAAATCTATTATCATTTTGAATGCTGCGCTTGATATTGACATCGTCATAGGCTACCTCGAAATTAAGCCAACCCTCCTCATTCGCCATGGCACTTAAACCTTCCAATTGCTCATCAATTTTAAAATAACCATGATCATCGGTTGTAGTCTTTAAAATAGTTCCATTAGGCAATTTGAGATTTAACTTCGTATGTTTAATCTCGTCACTTTCAAAGCGCTTCCAAGAGTTAATAAAAAGGCCAAATAAGCCCTTTTGTTCAAGATCTATGGTTTCATCTTCCAGAGCTCGTCCACGCATATAAAAATGGGAATCCGTGCCATAACTTTGAAATGTTATAATTTGTAATGGGTCTTTCTTGAACACTAATCGCAGGTATTAAGTGCCCAAGATACTAAAATCGTAAAATATAGGTCTTAGGTCTTAGTAGATATTCAGCTGATCATCAATAAGTCGCTCAATATCAGATCGCAATAACTCTAAAGCGTCCATAGATTCCTGATGTTTGATAAGAACAATATTCATATCCTTTTGTAATTCGTTGGTTTGATTACCATCAGAATGCAACTCAGAAAGAGCTAAGTCATGTTCTAATTGTCCTTTCTTATGATCCAATTCATATATACACGCTATTAATTGATTGAAGGTTTGTTTAAAAGACTCAATCATTTTTTGTTGCTTCGGTAGCACCTCTAACAGTTGTTCCAACAAGCGGTCAAAATCTATATTCACTTTAGAATGTGCACAACCTAAACGATGACTTCTTAAGTTCTTTGGACATAAGGGAATTCGGTCAAAAGTAATCGTACGATCAAGCTGTTTAAAACGCGGTTTGTTTTGCGCATCTAGAGCAACCCTTTCATGATGTAATTGACAGCTAACTACCTGAAATTTCTGAAAGGTTTTTTGTAGCAGCATTAATTTAGTAGCATTAGACATCTTACAAAAATATAAGATTCGTCAATTATAAAAAGCCGTATAAATACCCATTTTTAATAAAAAAAGCCACGATAAACGTGGCTTTTAAATGAAACATATGTTTTATAGAATATTACTTTTCTTTAGTAACTTCCATTTTTTTAATCACTCTTTTAGTGTCACCTTCAATAGTAACGGATGCCTTTTCAAAAGCTTCAAGTTGCTCATTAACCTCAGCTTCCGTTCCTTCAAAAACTTTTTCCTTGGTTACTTCTTCACCGTTCTCTATGGTAGTATAAGTAATAGTTGCATGTGCCAATTCTTTAGAGGCTACAGTCATTTCTACCTGTACTTCTTCCATATCATCTGCCAAAGCTGTTTCAGAAGAATGTCCACCTAAAATTGGTGCGATCACCAATCCTACCAAACAAGTTAATTTTATCAAGATATTCATAGATGGTCCAGACGTATCTTTGAATGGATCTCCAACCGTATCACCTGTAACTGCGGCTTTATGAGCATCAGAACCTTTGTAGGTCATTTTTCCATCAATCTCAACACCAGCTTCAAACGATTTTTTAGCGTTATCCCAAGCACCACCAGCATTATTCTGAAAAATTGCCCACATAACACCACTAACACAAACTCCAGCCATATAACCACCTAAAGGTTCGGCTCCAAAAAGTAATCCAATTAGGATTGGTGTGATAATCGTAATTAATCCTGGAAGAATCATTTCTTTCAAAGCAGCTTTCGTTGAAATATCCACACATTTAGCATATTCTGGTGTACCAGTACCTTCCATAATACCTGGAATTTCTTTAAACTGGCGACGCACTTCTTGAACCATTTCCATGGCTGCTTTACCCACTGACTGCATAGCTAATGCTGAGAATATCACAGGAATCATTCCTCCAACAAACAACATCGCTAACACATCTGCTTTAAAAATATTGATACCATCAATTCCTGTAAATGTCACATAAGCAGCAAATAAAGCTAACGCTGTTAAAGCGGCTGAAGCAATGGCAAATCCTTTACCTACAGCAGCAGTTGTATTTCCTACAGAATCTAAAATATCGGTACGCTCACGTACTTCAGGATCTAATTCACTCATTTCTGCGACACCACCTGCGTTATCTGCAATTGGACCAAAAGCATCAATCGCCAACTGCATTGCCGTGGTTGCCATCATAGCAGAAGCAGCTAAAGCCACACCATAAAATCCTGCCAATTCATAAGAGCCATAAATAGCAGCAGCAAACAAGATCACCGACAAAAATGTTGATTTCATACCAACCGCTAAACCAGCGATGATATTAGTAGCTGCACCTGTAGAACTGTTTTGTACGATATCCATTACTGGCTTTTTACCTAAAGATGTATAATAGGCCGTTACTACAGATATTAATGCGCCAACAGCTAAACCGATACAAGCAGCCCAAAAGACATTCATTGAAGACACCGCAACGTAACCTTCACCAAAGAATTTCATATTCATGGTTTCAGGTAACATATATTTAATCAAACCGAAACTCGCTATCAAGGTCAAGATAATCGCTACCCAGTTTCCAGTATCTAATGCTTTTTGAACTTGTGGTTCTTTAGCATCATTACTTGAAATCTTTACTAAAAATGTACCTATAATTGAGGCTAAAATACCCACACCAGCAATCACAATTGGTAACAAGATTGGTCCCATATTATTAAAGTCATCAGTAAATGGCGTATTTACAGACATGTCCTTAATCAAATAATTTCCAAGTACCATAGCTGCTAAAACCGTCGCAACATAAGACCCGAATAAATCAGCACCCATACCTGCCACATCACCAACATTATCACCTACGTTATCTGCAATTGTTGCTGGATTTCGAGGGTCATCTTCTGGAATACCAGCTTCTACCTTTCCTACTAAATCGGCTCCAACGTCTGCAGCTTTCGTATAAATACCACCACCAACACGCGCAAACAAAGCAATAGACTCTGCACCAAGGGAGAATCCTGCTAATGCTTCTAGAGCAATCGTCATTTCATCATAAAAAGACGCTTCACCTACGACAAACATTTTCACAAACGTCAAGAACAAAAGACTCAGTCCTAAAACTGCCAATCCTGCAACGCCAAGTCCCATCACAGTTCCACCTCCAAAAGACACCTTAAGTGCTTGAGGCAAGCTTGTTTTTGCTGCTTCTGCAGTTCTAGCATTGGCTTCAGTAGCGATTCGCATACCAATATTTCCTGCCAATGCAGAAAAAATAGCTCCCAAAATAAACGCTACAATGATAATCCAGTGGGTAGTATCTACTACAAAAGAAATAGCACCAAGTGCTATTGAAGCAATCACCACAAAAATGGCTAATAATCTGTATTCAGCATTCAAGAAAGCTAAAGCACCTTCTTTAATAGCTTTAGAGATACCTTGCATCTTTTCGTTTCCAGGAGCTTGTTTTTTAACCCAAGCCATTTTGGTCAACATAAAAAGAAGTCCAAGTACTGCCAATGCGATTGGCACAAAAATCATGTTTGATTCCATATTTAAGTTTATTTGATTTGTTAATTAGCTGGGCAAAAGTAGTGAAATCCCTTAAAACTAAAAAACCCTTCATATTTAATACAAAGGGTTTAAGAAATGTACATGGCTTATGTTCCTATATTGTGAAGTCACCATTTGTTTTATGTTCACTATTTTCATAGCGGTCGATACACTTGTTAAGAATATCGTAAGCCTCTTGAGCATTACCCCATCCTCCAACATCAACCTTCTTTTTTTCCAAGTCTTTATAAACCTGAAAAAAGTGGGTAATCTCTTTTATTCTGTGTGGATTGAGATCTTGAATATCTGTGTAGCTATTCCAAATAGGATCACTTACAGGGACACAGACCAATTTTTCATCTGGTCCTTTTTCATCTGCCATATGGAAAACACCAATAGGTTTCACTTCCATAACGCACATGGGGAATGTTGGTTCTGTACCCATCACTAAAACATCCAAAGGATCGCCATCTAAAGCGAGTGTTTCAGGAATGAATCCATAATCTCCAGGATACATCATTGAGGAAAACAACATACGATCAAAGCGTATTTTGTTTAATTCAAAATCATATTCATATTTATTTCGGCTTCCCTTAGGGATTTCTATCAATACATCAAAGGTTAATTTTCCTGTGGCTGTCATGGTATTTAATACTATTTAATTCTATATATGGAAAAAACTATTTTTTTCGGGCTGCAAAGATAATCTAATGTTCTGGTTTAACAATTATTTCAGTTAAATGCGTTCAAAAAAAATCATCTTAGGTTTAAAAACTGAACCCAAAACTTCCGGTCACACCAAATGGTCGAGCTTCTGGATTACTGAGATAATTCCCTCGAAAATTAAAGTCGATACGTAAGATCTTGAAAATATTACCTATCCCAAAACTGTATTCGTAATAAATATCTTCGTTGGGTGCAACTAACGGTGTTTCCACTGGATTTCCTGTAGTATTCAATGCGATATTTTCATTAGATAAGTCACCCCAAACACCTCTAAGCCCAACTATAGCTCTCAGGTTATATTTCTTCAAAAACGGTATTCGAGAGAAAATGCGACCGTTAAAATTATGTTCCAAATGCAAGGATGTATAGGTGTCTGTCACAAACTCGTAAAAATCCAATTGCGGAAACGTATTGTAGATTGAAAAGTAAGATTGGTTACCAGGAACAACACTGAGCAAACCTAATGGTACTTCTCCAAAAGTCTTGCCCAACTCAACAGTGGTTGTCAAACGCCCAAAACCACCAACTTGCCAAGGCTGAATGTAGGAAAACTGCAACTTCGTGTAATCAAAATCACTGTTAAACCAATCACGATCTCCTCGCGTTATTTGAGCAAACAAGCTTGCATAGCCATCGTTAGCATTTCGTCGTTCAACACCAAACCCTGTCATCTTTCGTTGTGGAAAATAGGATAAGGACAATGCTGACTCAAACTGTTTAACCACAGAACTAACTCCAGTAGGCGACTCAGGATCATTATAATCTAAACTAAATGTTGGTGACGCAGATTCAAGTGTTCTATAAGTCCCACTGGTTCGAATTACAAAGTTCTTACTTGGTTCTATTTCTAAGGCTAGTGTGGTTAAATTTACAGTGGTTAGCTTATCATTTGTACTGGTACCGATCACTGCAGAAGACGCCAAACTA
>JAAEZI010000005.1:138590-139104 GCA_018222915.1 Algicola sp.
GCTCAACATCACGACGGTTACCACCAGATATGATAATTCGGTTCTTCTTATCAATAAGCCATTTACCGGAAATCCCATATTTAAATTTATCATCACGGAAACCATAAGCCAAGAAGCCTTCTAATCGCCATAAATCATTAGGACCGAAATAGGTTCGGCCGCCAGTTCGCAACCTTAAACCTTCCACTTCATTAAACCCAAAGGTTGAAAAAATAGGTCCGTAATCAAAATTGATACTTGGAAACTCCACATAACCAGATGCTAGAATACTTCCAATATTATAAAGACGTTTAAACTTTTTAACCGTTTTTAAAGTGTCTAACATTTTGTAGACGCCTCGCTCATCTTTATTGAGGGATTCCATTCTATTGTTTTCCCAAAAGGTATCATCACGATTATACACATCCTCATCATAATTATAAACCTCCTGATCGTAAAACTTTTCATTTTGAGGTTGATTGAAAACGTAATTATCGTAAAGCGTTGTACGTTTACCATAGACGCCTCTTGATTT
>JAAEZI010000051.1 GCA_018222915.1 Algicola sp.
CAGTCGCTTGGTTGGTAACCACACCTGCATCAATATCTGCCTGTGTAATAGCATAGGTAGCTGTGTAAACAATCGTACCTGCTCCTACAGCTAAATCCTCAAGGTCTGCATCACCATCTAAGTCTGCTCCGCCACTAACATATACTGGTGTTGGTAAGGTTCCTGTTCCGGTAAAGTCTGCTAAGTCTTCAGTGACTGTCACATCGAAAAGCGTGACACCACCAAAATTACTGACCGTATAAGTATAAGTAATAATATCACCAACACTTACCACACCATCAGCACCTAAATCTAGGCTGCTTGTCTTGGTCATATTAATTTCAGAACATAAACTGATCGTAGAATCTGTTGAACTCACATCATTTTGTTGTAAGCTATTGTTGGAAATATCTTGCGGAACACCATTAGCATCTACATTATCACCTAAACTATCATCACCATCTAAATCTGAAATCGTATAGCCACCATCTCCTTCAAGAGCATCAGGACATCCATCATTATCACTATCTGAATCCAAATAATCAGGCGTACCATCATCATCGGTGTCCGGATCTGTAGTTTGCGGATCTACAAAATTTGTAGCGCAATCAAATAAAACACTATGGTAACGAACAAGGTCGCTAATAGGATTCGTAGCAACCACTCCTAATCTAAAAGTATAACTTGAGAAGTTATTATAGCTCGCGGTAATATTTAAAAATGGATTCGCATTGGAAGATCCAGGATAATTAACATTACCTGATGTCGCCACCAAGAAGTTAGGTTCTGAATCTATTGTAATCGTTGTTGGATTATCAAGAACATAACTCACAGGATAAGGCATTCTATTTCTTTCGAATAAATCCAAATCGCCATCCATATCGTTATAACCTACGAATACTTCCGAGAAACTTACAGGAATTGTAGTTCCTGCTTGAACCAATTGAATATTATATTCTACGTAACCTTCTTCTCCAGCATTTAAATATTCAATTCTTGACCCAGGTTTAAAGTATTCTGGATCGGAAAAATTATCATCTAAAATATCTACAACTGCATTATTAAATTCAACTAAAGTTACCAAGGCATCTGTTCCAGCTGTAACATTAGCGAATCGAAACACTTCACCTTCCAATAATGTAGCAACATTGCCATCACCAGATTCTTCAGTAGCGATAGCACTGAAATCAAATACTGTTTGGCTTCCGCATAAAGGTGGAGCACTAATCGTTTCTCCTCTTTCATCAGCATCTAAAAGACCATCATTGTCATCATCGTCATCGCAGCCATCAGGCACTAAATCACCATCGGCATCAGCATTATCATCTGAACCTGGACAAATATCTGCAGCATTAATAACGCCATCACCATCACAATCATTAGTTGGGAAATCGGCACATGCACCAATAACAATAGATACTTGAGCTGTATCACAAACTAGGGGATCAATTTCAAGGCAAATTTGATATTCAATCGTATAAGTTCCCGGTAGACTATTAGCTGGTATATTAATGGTGCCATTTGTATTTATAGTGACACCTGATAAGCCACCATCATTACTGATATTTATATTGTTTGAAATATTTGCATCTGTTGCAGCTACACCATTGGCCAAATCGGTACCATTACCATTATCGGCAAAAACGCTTGTTGTGGCTCCACCTACTTGTGGATTAAAAATAGTTGCCGTAAAATCATCATCCTCTGCAGAAATACTTGGATCCACTTCGATAGTCACATCTGCTGTATCACAAATGGTAGGATCCACTTCCAAACAAATTTGGTAAGTCACTGTGTAAGTTCCTGCGGTGCTTCCGGCTGGAACATCTATGGTTCCATCGGTATTGATGGTTACGCCTGTTAATCCGCCATCATTCGTAATACTGATATTATCTGAAATATTCGCATCCGTAGCTGCGACACCATTGGCCAAATCGGTACCATTACCATTATCAGCAAAAACACTCGTGGTGGTACCTCCTGAAACAGCATCTATTGGTGCTCCACTAAAATCATCATTCTCTGCGGAAATACTTGGATCCACTTCGATAGTCACATCTGCGGTATCACAAATGGTAGGATCAACTTCCAAACAAATTTGGTAAGTCACTGTGTAGGTTCCTGCGGTGCTTCCGGCTGGAACATCTATGGTTCCATCGGTATTGATGGTGACGCCTGTTAATCCGCCATCATTCGTAATACTGATATTATCTGAAATATTTGCATCCGTAGCTGCGACACCATCGGCCAAATCGGTACCATTACCATTATCAGCAAAAACGCTTGTGGTGGTACCTCCTGAAACAGCATCTATTGGTGCTCCACTAAAATCATCATCTTCGGCAACAACCGTTGCCTCAACTTCAATAGTCACATCCGCAGTGTCACAAATTGTAGGATCAACCTCTAAACAAATTTGATAAGTGACTGTGTAGGTTCCTGCGGTGCTTCCAGCTGGAACATCTATGGTCCCATCGGTATTAATTGAAACGCCTGTTAAACCGCCATCGTTCGTAATACTGATATTATCGGAAATATTCGCGTCTGTAGCCGATACAAAATCTGCATCGTCAGCGCCATTACCATTATCGGCAAAAACACTCGCAGTCGAACCGCCAAGAGCACCAATAATTGGTGTTCCACTAAAATCATCATCTCTGGCAATAATTCTATTACATGCACTATCATCTGTAGCATCTAATACAGCAGCTGAAGTTGCTTGCGCATAGGAATTACCTCCTAAATCTGTTGGTATACCTTGGGCGTTTACTTGTCCTTCATCGTCATCTGCCAAATTATCGCTCGTTGTTAAATCAGAAGGAATGAATCCACCAGCTGCTTCAATGGCATCAGGACAACCATCATTGTCACTATCGGTATCGAAGTGATTCGGAATACCATCGCCATCGAAATCGTATACATCAGGAATGCCGTCGTTATTAGCGTCGGTATAATTTGTTGTACTACCGTCACCACCTAAGTTATCATCAAAAATATCTAACCAATTAGGAATATTATCGCCATCTTCATCACCATCAGGACTATTACCATTAGCTTCATCCGTATCTAAAATACCATCATTGTCATCATCTAAATCGGTGTCATCAAATTCCCCATCACCATCATTATCAGGTTGTTCAATAGCGTCAAGTGTGACCGATATTTGAGTTGACTGCCAAGCAGTGGCATCAAAAGGTGTTCCGGGGGCATCAAAACCTGGTCTAAATCTGAGTTCTTCTGTGGCTGAAGACGCATAAAATCTAAAAATCGTTGTTTCCCAACTATCTTGACTAATTCCAGCCTTCACTTGAATTGGATTTGTACCAACTTGGTATCTAAATGTATCGTTATACAACTGTGCATAGCCACTAGACAACCAACTACCCGAGTAAATCGTTACTTCATAAAGCCTTCCAACAAGAAGACCCGTCATATTTGTACTAACAGTTTCTTCAGCGCCACTAGGACCTAAATCTCTCAAGGACAACCATGAAGTGTGTCCGTTGGGTGGCAATGGAAGTGGTTGGGCATCCCAAGATGCGACAGACGACGCGTTGACAGCATCTGAAATATCAGGAGTTCCTCCAGCATCAACCCAGCCAGTAGGCGCACAGTTAAAACAGTTCTGTGTTCCTATTGGATCTGTTGTATTTCCTGTTTGAGGTAATGATTGGGCAAAGATGACAGAGTTCATCAGTATGGCACCAATAAATGAAATGAATTTTAAAAACGAGAATCGAGTAAAGATTTTCATATATGCTCAGTGTAAATTATTTATCGTTTAACTGATTACCATGAATCAATTCACACTAAACAAACACATATGGATAAAACAAAAAAAACCTTGTTATATGCGACACATATAACTACAGGTTTGTCTTATGTTTTGTAGGTTCAAAATAGTGCTATTAATCTTTCTATTATGGAAAACCATAAAGGGCAATCATTACACAATATTAGGAATTCTTATTAAGAATCATTTAACAAGTATTTTCTTTTTCGTTTATGTTTTAAAATAATCGATGAAATACTTAATAAAAATCTTTATCGGTATTAATTGCACTTTAACAATGCTCAATTAAAGCAGCTTGAAATCAATAACTTATCGCCTTTCTAACAAAACGAAATTAGATTATAATGTCTTGTGAATATCAATTATATTTGCACCCACTTACAAAATCTATGAGCTTTACAAAAGAAATCAACAGACGACGAACCTTCGGAATTATCTCCCATCCTGATGCTGGAAAAACCACATTGACTGAAAAATTATTATTATTTGGAGGTGCCATTCAAGAGGCTGGTGCTGTAAAAAGTAATAAAATTAAAAAAGGTGCTACGAGTGACTTTATGGAAATTGAAAGACAGCGTGGGATCTCTGTCGCAACCTCGGTTTTGGCTTTTGAATATGATGGTATTAAAATTAATATTTTAGACACGCCTGGTCACAAGGATTTTGCGGAAGACACGTTTAGAACACTTACTGCTGTTGATAGTGTCATCGTAGTTATTGACGTTGCCAAGGGTGTTGAGGAACAAACTGAAAAACTCGTGGAAGTTTGTAGGATGCGTAACATTCCTATGATTGTATTCATCAATAAAATGGACCGTGAAGGTAAAGATGCCTTTGATTTATTAGATGAAATAGAGCAAAAATTAGGCTTGAAAGTTGTGCCTTTAAGTTTTCCAATTGGTATGGGTTATGACTTCAAGGGAATTTATAATATATGGGAAAAGAATATCAATCTCTTTAGTGGTGATAGTAGAAAAGACATCGAAGAGACCATTGAAATTTCAGATTTAAATTCAGAAGAATTAGATCGGCTAGTTGGAGATAAAGCTGCTCAAACATTGAGAGATGAGATCGAATTGGTTGAGGGTATTTATCCAATATTTGATAAAGACGCCTATTTAAATGGTCAGTTACAACCCGTGTTCTTTGGCTCTGCCTTAAACAATTTTGGTGTCAGGGAATTACTGGATTGTTTTGTTGAAATTGCACCCAAGCCAAGACCGAAGCACAGTGAAGAGCGCTTAGTGAAACCTGAAGAAGATAAGTTTACAGGATTTGTATTTAAAATTCACGCTAATATGGATCCTAACCACAGGAATCGTTTAGCTTTTATTAAAATTGTATCTGGAGAATTCAAAAGAAATACACCTTATCTACATGTAAGGCACAACAAAAAAATGAAATTCTCCAGTCCGAATGCCTTTTTTGCTGAAAAGAAAGAGATTGTAGACATATCCTATCCTGGAGACATTGTAGGCTTACAAGATACAGGGAATTTTAAAATTGGAGATACCTTAACTGAAGGTGAAGCATTAAATTACAAAGGTGTGCCTAGTTTTTCTCCAGAGCATTTTAGATATATCAACAATGCGGATCCTTTAAAATCTAAGCAATTATATAAAGGAATTGATCAACTCATGGACGAAGGAGTGGCACAGCTGTTTACGCTTGAACTCAATGGCAGAAAGGTCATTGGTACTGTTGGCGCTTTACAATATGAAGTGATACAATACCGATTAGAGCATGAGTATGGTGCCAAATGTACCTATGAAAACTTAAATGTGCATAAAGCCTGTTGGATAGAGACTAAGGATAAAAAAAGTGACGAGTACAAGGATTTTCTTAGAGTCAAACAACGATTTTTAGCAAAGGATAAGCGCGGACAACTAGTATTTTTAGCTGATTCGCCGTTTTCTTTGCAAATGACACAACAGAAATATCCAAGTATTACCTTTCATTTTACCTCTGAATTTGACTAAAATAACCTTACCGTTCATCTAATAATTTGAAAATAATTTGTTTTTTATCGATGTTTTTATACTTTTAATCGTTGATTAAGTAACGAGAACGTTTTCGTTCTCTAAATTTAATGACGATTAAAACCCCAAAATTGATCTACTCATGGAAACAAATCCTAATGTTTTCAGTAATAGCGATATTACTGTAACCTACAATCCGTGTAAGTGCATAAACGCTGAGCGTTGTGCTAAAGAACTTTCAAATGTTTTCCGTCAATCCGTCATTCCTTGGATAGATTTAGATGGTGCATCCACCAAAAAAATCATGAAGCAAGTTAAGAAGTGCCCATCAGGCGCCTTGCAGTGTCACTCAAATAAAGAAGTGGCTTAATGATTTTTATTGCCCTAAAATTGCTGTACAACTTTCTAAGAAATAAGTATATGCAAAGAGACAAGCTCGCTAAAGTAGCTTAATAAGAACTTTTATTCGGTTGAAGCATTCCGAAATAACTAACCATGCTTGACTACACTATTTCGAAAAAAGCCCTTGATACTTAAAACGTACCAAGGGCTTTTTAATAATACTATGCCTGACCTGTTGGTCCAAAATTCAACGGTATTGGAGCCTGTTCATAGTCTTTGATCTCTCCATGTGCTTTTTCGAAACGTTGCACATTGTCACCTAATGCTTTCAATAAGCGTTTGGCGTGTTGTGGTGTTAGAATGATTCTGGATTTTACTTTGCTTTTAGGCGTTCCAGGCATAATGCTAACAAAATCAACAACAAATTCGGATACCGAATGATTGATAATTGCAAGATTCGAATACGTACCTTCCGCAATTTTTTCATCCAACTCTATATTGATTCCTGGTTTTTTCGGTTTATTATCTTCTGCCATAATAGTTTGTTTTAGTCTTAGTATTTAAAATAAAATCCCGTTGATAACGGGATTTTATTAGTATTTATAGATTTGAATTATAAAAATTCGATGATTCTATGACATCTAAAATCCGTTAGTTATAATTCATTTCTTCTTTTGCTTTCATCATTTCATTGAATTCTTCTTTAGAACCTACGATGATGTTATCAAACTTTCTAACACCTGTTCCAGCAGGAATTCTATGTCCGACAATAACATTCTCTTTCAATCCTTCAAGATCATCTACCTTCGCATTCACAGCTGCTTCATTTAGTACCTTAGTCGTTTCCTGGAAGGAAGCCGCAGAAATAAATGATTTTGTCTGTAATGATGCTCTTGTAATTCCTTGTAAGATTGGTGTTGCCGTAGCAGGTTGAGCATCTCTCGCAGTCACAAGCGCCTTATCCTCTCTACGTAAAATGGAATTCTCGTCTCTTAACTCTCTCGAAGTTAAGATTTGACCAGCTTTCAAGTTTTCAGAATCTCCAGCATCTTCAACTACTTTCAATCCGAAAATCTTATCATTTTCTTCAATGAAATCAGATTTATGTACCAATTGATCCTCTAAGAAAATAGTATCTCCAGAATCAATAATTCGTACCTTTCTCATCATTTGTCTAACGACCACTTCAAAGTGCTTATCATTAATCTTCACACCTTGTAATCGATACACTTCCTGAACCTCATTAACCAAGTACTGTTGTACAGCTGCTGGGCCTTTGATATTCAAAATATCATTTGGTGTAATCGAACCATCAGACAATGGCATACCCGCTTTTACATAATCATTTTCCTGAACTAGAATTTGATTAGATAATTTCACTAAGTATTTCTTCACTTCACCAAGTTTCGACTCAATGATGATCTCGCGATTACCTCTTTTTATTTTTCCGAAAGATACCACACCATCAATCTCACTTACCACAGCTGGGTTAGAAGGGTTACGTGCTTCAAACAATTCTGTTACACGTGGAAGACCACCTGTGATATCACCTGCTTTAGCCGATTTTCTTGGGATTTTAACTAAGATTTTACCAACCTTAATTTTCTCACCATCGTCTATCATAAGGTGTGCTCCAACTGGTAAGTTATACGAACGTATAGTTTCACCTTTAGAATCTTCAATATGAAGCGTAGGAATCAATTTCTTATTTCTAGATTCAGAGATAACTTTCTCTTGGAAACCAGTTTGTTCATCAATTTCTACTTGGTATGTGACCCCTTGTTCGATGTTTTCGTACTTCACTTTACCAGCGAATTCAGAAATAATCACACCGTTGTATGGATCCCATTGGCAAATCACATCACCTTTCTTCACTTTATCGCCAGGTTTCACGTAAATAAATGAACCGTAAGGGATATTATTAGTACTTAAAGTAATACCTGTTTTGGCATCAACCAACTTCAATTCTGAAGTTCGAGAAATAACCACATCTACATTATTACCTTCACTATCTGTACTTTTCACTGTTTTCAGATCTTCAATCTCAGCAATTCCATCGAATTTAACAGTCAATTTATTTTCTTCTGAAATGTTACCAGCAATACCACCTACGTGGAATGTACGAAGTGTTAACTGCGTTCCTGGTTCTCCAATAGATTGTGCGGCTACGACACCAACAGCTTCTCCTCTTTGAACCATCTTACCTGTGGCAAGATTTCGACCGTAACACTTAGAACAAATACCTTTTTTGGCCTCACATGTTAATGCAGATCGCACTTCAACAGAGTCTAAAGCAGAGGCTCCAATTCGTTTTGCAATCGCATCATTTATATGTCCACCAGCTTCCACTAATAACTCTTCAGTTAACGGATCATAAACATCGTTCAATGATGTACGACCAACGATTCTGGCTTCTAGGGTTTCAATGATCTCTTCATTTTTCTTCAATGGCGTTACATCAATACCTCTCAACGTTCCACAATCTTCAGTATAAATAATCACATCTTGTGATACATCTACCAAACGACGTGTTAAGTAACCAGCATCGGCCGTTTTAAGGGCTGTATCGGCAAGACCTTTACGCGCACCGTGCGTTGAGATAAAGTACTCTAAAATTGAAAGTCCTTCCTTAAAGTTAGAAAGAATTGGGTTTTCAATAATCTCACCACCACCTGCATTCGATTTTTTAGGTTTCGCCATTAATCCACGCATACCTGTTAACTGACGAATCTGTTCTTTAGATCCACGAGCTCCAGAATCAAGCATCATAAACACGGAGTTAAATCCTTGTTGATCCTCTCGAATACGTTTCATTGACAATTCCGTCAATTCAGCATTGGTAGATGTCCAGATATCAATAACTTGGTTGTAACGCTCATTATTCGTTATCAATCCCATGTTATAGTTACCCATAATGTTATCAACCAATCCATTGGCCTTATCAATCATATCTTGCTTTTCAGCTGGAATAATGATATCACCTAAACTAAAAGACAATCCACCTTGGAAGGCAAACTTATAACCTAAAGTTTTGATCTCATCAAGGAATGCCGCTGTCTCAGGTACACTTGTTACTTTAAGAATACCATGAATGATATCTCTTAAAGATTTCTTTGTTAATACCTCATTGATATATCCTGCAGCTTCAGGTACTTTTTCGTTAAAAAGCACACGACCTACAGTCGTTTCAATAATTTGAGTAGTCAACTCGCCTTCTTCATTAAAGTCTTTTGTACGTACCTTGATACCAGCATTCAAATCTACCTTCTTCTCGTTGTAAGCAATAGTTACTTCTTCAGGAGAATAGAAGGTTAACCCTTCACCTTTTACGGTGTAAGTCTCATCCGTTTTACGTAGTTTGGTCATGTAATATAGACCAAGTACCATATCTTGAGAAGGTACCGTTACTGGAGAACCATTCGCAGGATTCAAAATGTTATGTGATGCCAACATTAATAGTTGCGCTTCCAAAATCGCTTCTGGTCCTAATGGTAAATGCACCGCCATTTGATCACCATCGAAATCGGCGTTAAACGCCGTACATACTAATGGGTGTAATTGGATTGCTTTACCTTCAATCAGTTTCGGTTGAAATGCCTGAATACCCAATCTGTGTAATGTAGGGGCACGGTTTAAGAGTACTGGATGTCCTTTCAAGACATTCTCCAAGATATCCCAAACCACAGGTTCTTTTCTATCTATAATTTTCTTAGCAGATTTAACCGTTTTTACAATCCCTCTTTCGATCAGTTTTCTTATGATGAAAGGCTTGTATAGTTCAGCAGCCATATTCTTTGGCAATCCACACTCAAATAATTTCAATTCTGGTCCAACAACAATTACCGAACGTGCGGAATAATCGACACGCTTACCGAGTAAGTTTTGACGGAAACGACCTTGCTTACCTTTTAAGGAATCAGATAATGATTTTAATGGTCTATTAGAATCTGTCTTAACAGCAGAAGCCTTACGTGTGTTATCAAATAATGAATCTACTGATTCTTGCAACATACGTTTTTCATTACGAAGAATTACTTCTGGTGCTTTAATTTCAACTAAACGCTTTAAACGGTTGTTACGGATAATAACACGACGGTATAAATCATTTAAATCTGACGTTGCAAATCGTCCACCATCCAATGGCACTAGAGGTCTTAATTCTGGCGGAATAATTGGAATAGCCTTCATGATCATCCACTCTGGTTTATTCTCTCTATTCGCGTTAGAATCTCTAAACGCCTCAACTACTTGCAAACGCTTTAAAGCTTCCGTTTTACGTTGCTTAGATGTTTCAGTATTTGCTTTATGACGTAATTCGAAAGACAATTCGTTTAAATCGATTCGCGATAACAATTCGATTAAACACTCAGCACCCATTTTAGCAATAAACTTGTTAGGGTCTGTGTCATCCAAATGTCTATTTTCTTGAGGAAGGGACTCCATGATATTCAGGTACTCCTCTTCTGTAAGGAAATCCATTTTTTGTAATGGCTCTCCATCGGCATTCTTAGCTTCACCTGGTTGGATAACGACATATCTTTCATAATAGATAATCATATCCAATCGCTTAGAAGGTAAGCCTAATAAATAACCTATTTTGTTAGGTAATGAACGGAAGTACCAAATATGAGCGACTGGCACAACAAGGTTGATGTGTCCGACACGATCACGACGTACTTTCTTTTCAGTTACTTCAACACCACAACGGTCACAAACGATACCTTTGTAACGTATTCTTTTATATTTACCACAAGCACATTCAAAATCCTTTACAGGACCAAAAATACGCTCACAGAATAAACCATCACGTTCTGGTTTATGTGTTCGATAATTAATAGTTTCAGGTTTTAAGACTTCACCACGAGATGCTGCTAAAACAGATTCTGGAGATGCCAAACCAATGGAGATTTTATTAAATCTCTGTACTGTATTCTTATCTTGTCTTCTTGCCATAATATTATGTGGTTACCGTAAGGACAGGTCGAAACCTGTCCGTACTAGCAAAATTTTTCAAATTATTCTTCTAATCTAATATCTAATCCTAAGCCTTTCAATTCGTGCATTAAAACGTTGAAAGATTCAGGTAGTCCTGGTTCTGGCATTGGCTCTCCCTTAACGATAGCTTCGTAAGTTTTAGCTCTACCTATAACATCATCAGATTTTACTGTTAAGATCTCACGTAAGGTACTAGAAGCGCCATATGCTTCAAGTGCCCAAACCTCCATCTCACCGAAACGCTGACCACCAAACTGTGCTTTACCACCTAGAGGTTGTTGCGTAATCAAAGAGTATGGTCCAATTGAACGTGCGTGCATCTTATCGTCAATCATGTGTCCTAGTTTGATCATATAAATCACACCAACGGTTGCAGGTTGATCAAAACGATCTCCTGTACCACCGTCATACAGATAGGTATGTCCAAATCTTGGTACACCAGCTTCATCTGTAAATTCGTTGATTTGATCTAAAGTTGCACCATCAAATATAGGCGTTGCATAAGTACGTCCTAATTTTTGTCCTGCCCAACCTAAAACCGTTTCATAAATCTGTCCGATATTCATACGGGATGGTACCCCTAACGGGTTCAACACGATATCAACCGGTGTTCCATCTTCTAAGAATGGCATATCTTCTTGACGAACGATACGAGCCACAATACCTTTGTTACCGTGACGTCCTGCCATTTTATCACCAACTTTTAGTTTACGTTTCTTAGCGACGTATACCTTTGCTAGTTTAATGATACCAGCTGGTAGTTCATCACCTACAGAAATCGTAAACTTCTCACGTCTCAATGATCCTTGAAGATCGTTCTCCTTAATTTTATAGTTGTGAATCAAATCAGCTACCAAAGAGTTCAAGTGATCATCAGTAGTCCATGTACCTGAAGTTAAATGCGTATAATCATCTACAGCATTTAACATTTTCAAGGTATACTTCTTACCTTTAGGAATGATTTCCTCTCCTAAATCATTATAAATACCTTGAGCAGTTTTACCATTGACAAGCGCAAATAATTTTTCAACTAAAACGGCTTGTAAATCGTCAAACTTCTTGTAATAGATATTTTCTAATGCTTCAATATCCTCTTTATCCTTAGCTCTTTTACGCTTGTCTTTTATTGCTCTTGAGAATAATTTCTTCTCAATTACAACACCATGTAATGATGGAGACGCTTTTAATGACGCATCTTTCACATCACCTGCTTTATCACCAAAGATAGCACGTAATAATTTTTCTTCTGGCGTAGGATCAGATTCTCCTTTAGGTGTGATCTTACCGATAAGAATATCACCTGGCTTGATTTCAGCACCAATTCTAATCATCCCGTTTTCATCAAGGTCTTTCGTAGCCTCTTCTGAAACGTTAGGAATATCATTAGTCAATTCTTCATTACCTAATTTGGTATCTCTTACTTCCAATGAATACTCATCGATATGAATGGACGTAAATATATCGTCACGCACTACTTTTTCTGAAATTACAATCGCATCCTCGAAGTTGTAACCTTTCCATGGCATAAATGCCACTTTCATATTACGACCTAGTGCTAATTCACCATTTTCAGTAGCATAACCTTGGCAAAGTACTTGTCCTTTAACAACCTTGTCACCTTTTGTTACAATAGGTTTCAAGTTGATAGACGTCCCTTGATTCGTTTTTCTAAACTTCACTAAAGGATAGGTTTTGGTATCGCTATCAAAACTTACCATAGCTTCCTCTTCTGTACGCTCATACTTAATGACAATTTCATTAGCATCTACATACTCAACAACACCATTTCCTTCAGCATTTATCAACACTCTGGAATCTGAAGCTACTTGACGTTCCAGTCCTGTTCCAACAATTGGTGCTTGCGGACGTAATAATGGTACGGCCTGACGCATCATGTTAGAGCCCATCAAGGCACGGTTCGCATCATCATGTTCCAAGAACGGAATAAGCGATGCTGAAATCGATGCAATCTGGTTTGGAGCAACATCTGTATAATCCACATTTGCTGGATCAATCACAGGGAAATCACCTTCCTGACGTGCAATAATTTTATCTTCTAGAATCTTACCTTTATCATCCACACTAATATTAGCCTGAGCGATCAACATATCTTCCTCTTCCTCGGCACTTAAATACGTTGGTGCGTTTTTAATATCAACAACACCACCTTCTGCTTTTCTGTAAGGTGTTTCGATGAAGCCCATAGCATTCACCTTCGCGTATACAGATAGAGAAGAAATCAAACCAATGTTTGGTCCTTCTGGTGTTTCGATAGGACATAATCTTCCGTAGTGTGTGTAGTGAACGTCACGAACTTCAAATCCTGCTCTTTCTCTTGATAAACCACCAGGCCCTAATGCCGACAAACGACGTTTGTGCGTAATTTCAGCCAATGGATTGGTTTGATCCATGAATTGAGATAATTGATTGGTTCCAAAAAACGAATTGATCACCGACGATAACGTCTTAGCGTTTATCAAATCAATTGGCGTAAATACCTCGTTATCACGAACGTTCATTCGTTCGCGAATCGTACGAGCCATACGCGCTAAACCAACACCAAATTGCGAAGATAATTGTTCACCAACTGTACGAACACGACGGTTAGACAAGTGGTCAATATCATCAATCTCCGCTTTGGAATTAATTAACTCAATTAAGTATTTTATGATGGTAATGATATCCTCTTTGGTAAGCACTTGCTTATCCATTCCAATATCAAGACCTAATTTTTTGTTCATTCTATAACGACCTACTTCACCTAAAGAGTAACGTTGATCAGAAAAGAATAATTTGTCAATGATACCACGAGCGGTTTCCTCATCTGGCGGCTCGGCATTACGTAATTGACGGTAAATATGTTCAACAGCTTCTTTTTCAGAGTTTGTTGGATCCTTTTGTAAGGTATTATGTATGATGGCGTAATCACCTTGCTGTGACGTTTCTTTGTGTAAAAGAATTGTTTTCACACCAGCCTCGAGGATTTCCTCGATATTATCTTTGTCGATAACCGTGTCACGATCTAATACAATTTCATTACGCTCGATGGATACCACTTCACCTGTATCTTCATCAACGAAATCTTCATGCCATGTATTTAATACACGTGCGGCAAGTTTACGATCGATGACTTTTTTAAGTCCAGATTTTGATACTTTAACTTCTTCAGCAAGATCAAAAATCTCTAAAATATCTTTATCACGTTCAAAACCGATAGCTCTAAATAACGTTGTTACCGGTAATTTTTTCTTTCTGTCGATGTAAGCATACATCACTTGGTTGATATCTGTTGCGAATTCAATCCAAGATCCTTTAAAAGGAATAACCCTTGCAGAGTACAATTTCGTACCATTAGCATGGAATGACTGACTAAAGAATACACCTGGAGATCTGTGTAGTTGGGAAACTACCACACGCTCTGCTCCGTTGATACAGAAAGTTCCGCTAGGTGTCATGTAAGGGATGGTCCCTAAATATACATCTTGTACGATAGTCTCAAAATCTTCGTGTTCTGGATCTGTACAATATAATTTCAATCGTGCTTTTAATGGCACGCTATAGGTTAACCCTCTTTCTATACATTCTTCAATTGTGTATCGAGGTGGATCAATAAAATAATCCAAAAATTCTAATACGAATTGATTACGTGTATCCGTAATTGGAAAGTTCTCCATGAAGGTGTTATATAAGCCTTCATTTCCTCTTTCTTCTGATTTTGTCTCTAGCTGGAAAAAATCCTGGAAGGATTTTATTTGAATATCCAGGAAGTCCGGATACTCAGTTCTGTTTACTATGGAAGAGAAATTTAATCTTTCAGCTGTATTTGCTAACATCGATGAAC
>JAAEZI010000052.1 GCA_018222915.1 Algicola sp.
CGATTAGAACAGGAGCTCCTCTGGAAGTTGTTGAAAATCTACAAGCGATAGAAGACGAAGGCGATTCTTACGATTCCATCGAAGAAATCTGGTCTGATTACCCGACCGATGAAGATTATCTCTGGAACGAAGATGAATATTAAATTGTACTGTAATACCATTACAGCAAATACAAAATAAACGTTAAAAAGTCTCATCAAGAGACTTTTTTTGTGCCTAATCTTCGTTAGAAACTAACACAAATCTTATCTTTGATATGGCAAATTTCGAAGATAAAATACGCTTTACAGCGTTCTAAATAACATAAATAAACACCAATGAGTTTTTTAAATTCAGTATTAAAAGTATTTGTAGGAGACAAAGCCAAACAAGATGTGAAGGCGCTATCTCCTATTGTAGAAAAAGTAAAGGCCTTTGAAAGTGCCTTGGAGCAGTTGTCGCATGATGAGCTAAGAGCAAAAACTGACGAATTCAGACAAAAAATCGCTGAGGCCAGGCAGCCTCTAAAAGAAAAAATAGATCAATTACTATTAGATGCCGAAGCAACCGACGATATTGACCATCGCGAGGACATTTATCTTGAGATTGACAAAATAGAAGATGAGGTTTACGAAGCTACTGAAGCCGTTCTTAATGATATCATGGCGGAAGCTTTTGCCATAGTAAAAGAAACGGCGAAGCGTTTTGTTCACAACACTGAAATAGCTGTAACAGCAAATGAGTTCGACCGTATGGTTTCTGGAGGAAAAGACTATGTGACCTTACAGGACGATAAAGCCGTTTGGTCAAATTCTTGGGATGCGGCTGGGAAGCCAATTACTTGGGATATGATTCATTATGACGTTCAGCTTATTGGTGGTGCTGCGATGCACCAAGGAAAAATTGCTGAAATGCAAACTGGTGAAGGTAAGACCTTAGTAGCCACATTACCTGTCTATTTAAATGCCTTGGCAGGAAAAGGTGTGCATCTCGTCACTGTAAATGATTACTTAGCAAAACGTGATAGTGCCTGGATGGCGCCAATTTTTGAATTCCATGGTATGAGTGTCGATTGTATTGACTATCACCAACCCAATTCAGAAGCACGTCGTAAAGCTTATAAAGCTGATATCACCTACGGAACCAACAATGAGTTTGGTTTTGATTACCTAAGGGATAATATGGCGCATTCGCCAGATGATTTAGTCCAGCGTCCGCACCACTATGCGATTGTGGATGAGGTCGATTCCGTTTTAGTAGATGATGCACGAACACCTTTGATTATCTCCGGACCTATTCCTCAAGGTGATCGTCACGAATTTGTTGAATTAAAACCAAAGGTTGACGATATTGTTAGTGTACAACGCAAGTATTTGACAGGTGTTTTAGCGGAAGCTAAAAAATTAATTACCGAAGGCGACACCAAAGAAGGTGGTTTCCAATTGTTGCGTGTTTATAGAGGTATGCCAAAGAATAAGGCATTGATCAAATTTTTGAGTGAAGAAGGCGTTAAACAATTGCTTCAGAAAACTGAAAACTTCTACATGCAAGATAATAATAGAGAGATGCCAAAAATTGATGCAGAACTTTATTATGTCATTGAAGAAAAAAATAATCAAGTTGAACTCACCGATAAAGGTGTCGATTACCTTTCTGGTAAAGACCAACCTGATTTCTTTGTGATGCCAGAAATTGGCGTGGAAATAGCTAAAATTGAGTCACAAGGCTTATCAAAAGAAGAAGAAGCTGAGGCCAAAGAAGAATTGTTTAGAGATTTCGGTATCAAATCGGAACGTATCCATACCTTAAATCAATTATTAAAAGCTTACGCTTTATTTGAAAAAGACATTCAATATGTCGTGATGGATAATAAAGTGATGATTGTAGATGAGCAAACGGGTCGTATTATGGATGGACGTCGTTATAGTGATGGTCTGCACCAAGCGATAGAAGCCAAGGAAAATGTAAAAATCGAAGATGCCACGCAAACCTTTGCTACAGTAACGCTTCAGAATTATTTCAGAATGTATCGCAAACTCTCGGGTATGACAGGTACAGCGGTTACAGAAGCTGGTGAGTTTTGGGAAATTTACAAATTGGATGTGGTTGAAATTCCAACCAACAGACCTATCGCACGTGATGACAGAGAGGATTTGGTGTATAAGACCAAACGTGAAAAATACAATGCGGTTATTGACGAAGTGACCAAATTATCTCAAGCTGGCCGACCAGTTCTTATTGGTACAACATCCGTAGAAATTTCAGAATTGCTCGGAAAAATGTTGAGTATTCGCAAGGTACCGCATAATGTACTGAACGCGAAATTACATAAGAAAGAGGCTGATATTGTTGCTGAAGCTGGACAACCAGGACAGGTAACTATTGCCACAAACATGGCAGGTCGTGGTACAGATATTAAATTAACGGATGCCGTAAAAGAAGCTGGTGGTTTAGCCATCGTTGGTACAGAGCGTCATGATTCACGTCGTGTTGACAGACAGTTACGTGGTCGTGCTGGTCGTCAAGGAGATCCAGGTAGTTCACAGTTTTATGTGTCTTTGGAAGATAACTTGATGCGTCTTTTTGGTAGTGAACGTATTGCTAAGATGATGGATAAAATGGGACTTCAAGAAGGTGAAGTAATTCAGCATTCTATGATTTCCAAGTCCATTGAGCGTGCTCAGAAAAAAGTAGAAGAAAACCAGTTTGGTGTTCGTAAGCGATTATTAGAATATGATGATGTGATGAACGCGCAACGTGAAGTGGTTTACAAACGTCGTCGTCATGCCTTACATGGAGAGCGTTTACGTGTAGATTTAGCCAACATGATTTATGACACTTCGGAAGGTATCGCTACGACAAATAAAGAGGCGAGCGATTATAAGAATTTCGAATTTGAATTGATTCGTTACTTCTCTATGAGTTCTCCAATTTCCGAAGCGGAATTCGATAAGTTATCTACTCAAGACATTGCAGGTAAAGTTTACAAAGCGGCATTTGAGCATTACAAAGAAAAAATGCGTCGCAATGCTGAATTGGCATTTCCGGTTATTGAAAGTGTGTATGAAAATCAACGTGATAAGTACAAAAGAATCGTGGTGCCATTTACGGATGGTGTTAAAAGTCTTCAGGTTGTTACCGATTTAGAAAAGGCTTACGAATCGAAAGGCACACAGTTGATCAATGATTTTGAGAAAAATATCACCTTAGCTATTGTGGATGATGCTTGGAAAACCCATTTGAGAAAAATGGACGAATTAAAGCAGTCGGTGCAATTAGCCGTTCACGAACAAAAAGATCCTTTGTTGATTTATAAGTTTGAGGCCTTTGAATTATTCAAAGAAATGATTGACCAAGTGAATAAAGATGTGATTTCTTTCCTATTTAAGGGCGAGTTACCAACGGAAACACAAGATACGATTAGAGAAGCTAAGGCTAGAAAGCAAGAAAAGCTTCAAACTCAAAAAGATGAAATCCCGAATATGGATGAGCGTGCGGCTCAAAGTCGAGCAGCAGGTCAAAATACACAGCGTCAACCTGAGGTTGTGGAAACGATTGTTCGTGATAAACCAAAAATTGGACGTAATGATCGTGTCACCATTAAACATGTGATGAGTGGTGAAAATAAAGTGGTTAAATACAAACAAGCAGAACCCTTAATTGCGAAAGGCGAATGGGTTTTGATTGAAGACTAAATTCATTACTACCTATATAAAAGTAACCCAAGTTGTTAAACGACTTGGGTTTTTTATGTTTTAATTCTGATAGAAGTCATTTACATTTTAAGACGCAACAGTAAGTTTGGATCAGGACAATTGCTTTTATAAAACGCCAAATCCATTTTAGAACAGACACCTGGATAATCACCAACAAGGCCTTGTAAATCTTTTATGATTTGAAAATGCAAATGTGGTGCATAATCACCATTCACTGTGGCATCACCTAACGTCGCTATTTGTGCGCCTTGTTGAAATTGTTGTCCTACACTTAAACCTTGGATAGAAGCCAAACTCAAATGGCCATATAAGGTATAAAATTCAATATTCTCAATCCTATGCTTCAAAATAATCGTGGGTCCATAATCACCGTAATTGGTATTATTTTGAAAGCTGTGAACTTCGCCATTTAATGGTGCGTAAACCGGTGATTCCTCAGCTAGCCATAAATCGAGACCCAAATGAATATTGCGCTCAGTTTGCGGATTGGCGTTCTTAAAATAACGGCTACGTCGGTAGATATTACGTGTTTCCAGATAGCCACCATAAGCAACGGTTGCCTGATGTTTTTGTTTATGGTCATTGATATAAGCCTCTAAAATTTCCGAAGAAGACACATCCAAAGCTGCCAATTCGGAATTCGACTGAGACAAATCCAATGGGACAAATTCAGATTCGGGAATAGCGGGTTCCAAAACATAAGCTTTGGGTAATGATTTTAATACAGCTTCCAGTGACTCTCTATGCATCTTATTTACTCTTGAAATTTATAGACAATTTCCAAGGCTTTTACTTTGTCTTTAGCATATTGCAGCGTGCTATCCATTTCTACGCACTTTCGGTAATTCTTTAAAGCGTTTAACGTATCTCCATTTTTAACTAAAGCATCGGCATAACTATCGTAAGTATTAGCGGAATTTGGGAATTCTTTGGTGTTTAGTTTAAATATGGCAAGTGCATCATCGATTCGATTTTCATTAAGCAATTGATATCCGAATTGATTAAGATCATCCTCAAAATCCTCGTAATGTAATGTGTCTGTTTTTACTTGGTGATAATGTGAAATGGCTTTGTTTACATCTTCTTTAAAAATAAGTTTCGCCATCTCGTTAAGAATTCGATTCTTTGGTAATTCATAGTTACCTCCTGCTCTTATGGTTGCAATACCGGTCAAAATATCACTGTAATAATTAGTGGTGTTATTTGTTAACATAATAAAACCGCTTTTAGTTTCCACTTCATTGAACAAGAATGTTCCAAAGCCAACCCATCCACCAGAATGAAAAACGGTTTGCGGTTTCGAGGGGTCATCTTCAATAAACCAACCAAAACCGTATTCTGTAACTTCACCATTATTCAAAGTTCCAGGTGTCCAAGCTTCATCTAAATAGTCTTTAGAAATAATGGTGTGATTCACTAATGCCATATTCCATTTATACAAATCGTCTAGGGTGGAATAAATACCTCCATCACCTCTCACATCATTGACAATATCGTAATCGTTTAGTTCTAAATCTTCTTGATTTAATTTTTTTCTATAGCCAAACACGCGATTAGGCATATTTGGATCTGCTTGCTGTTGATACTTGTATAGTGTGGTATTTGTCATCCCTAAAGGCTCTGTAATTTGCTCCTTTAGAAATGTTCTAAAATGTTGTCCTGATACTTTTTCTACGATGGATGCTAGCACCATATAACCTGTGTTGCTATACTCCCATTTGTCACCAGGTTGAAAATCAAGTGGTGGATCTACCCGATAAAATTCTTTAAGAATTTCGTCATTGCCTAATATATAAGTTTTAGTTGTGTCTGATTTTACAAAATTTTCAGCAATTAAACGCTCGTAATCAGTGAGACCAGATGTGTGATATAATAAGTGACGAATAGTGATATTATCATATGGGAAATCGGTTAGAATGGTTTGTACATTCTGATCGTAATCCAATTTTTCGGCTTCTTTTAGCTTCATAATCGCCATTCCCGTAAACTGTTTACTGACAGATGCTAACCTGAACTGATCGTCTAGGCTTAAAGAATCTATAGGATTGATGGATCGTAATCCTCGTGAGCTTTTAAAAACAACCTTACCTTGATCATAAACTAGGATATTTCCAGTCGCAATTCCTAGACTATCCATATCACTTATAAAATGAGCATAAGTATCGGTGATTTCATTTGCTGAGATAGTGTCTTTGGTATCGCTTTTACATGAAAAAAAGCATGCCGAAATAAGACATACTATTGCAAGTTGTTTAAAAGATGACATACGATTTAGTTTAAGTAGTTCTATGTCATAAATGTAATCTTTTAATTCTTAAGTACCACATCACTAAATTTAGCATTCAAGACAATGGTTTTTCCAGAGCTTAAATTATTTGGCGTGTGATCGATGGTTTTTTGAGTCGTTAATTCATTATTTAACTTTGAGCGATTGCCTTTAAAATACACACTGCAAGCGGTATTTGGTAACTTTATCACTGCTTCACTATTTTCCAATATGATATTTAAATGTGTGAACGTTTCTGCAATCTTGGCAATGGATAGATCTCCAAAACTACCATCAATAATGGCATTATCAGTCAGGTTATCTATGTACATATCTGAAGAGTTACTATTGAGTCTCAAACGCTCAACAGTCGTCACATGCGCCTCTTCCACGTATTTTAAATTAAGTTCACCATCACTCCATAACGTCACATTCACTGGTGAATAAGACACATTGATGGAAGTCTCACTTCCATCAATGTGATTAGCTACTAAAGTCGCATGCGATATATCGGCTTTTAGGTTATTGATGACCGAAGACATCTTTAATTCACCATGTCTCACATTCAAATTCAATTTAGCGCCTTTAGGCATTTTGATCTTTATTGTCTTTTTCACCTTATCTCCGCGAAGTTCTAAACGCTTGACATTATGCTCACGACGTTTTTCATGTACTTTTTGGCGTTCTTCCATACGTTTGGCAATTTCCTCTTGGCGCTTAACTATTTCCTTATCGCGCTTAGACATATGCTTTTCACGTTCTGCCATATGTTTTTCACGTTCTGCCAAGCGCAGCTCCATCACCTTAGCTCGTTCTTCCATTTGCTTGCCGTATTTTTCACCCCAAGCTTCCATCTTTTTGGACCACTCACCATCAAACCTTTCAGCAAACTCATCGCCCCAAGCCTCCATTTTTTTACTGTATTCTTCGCCAAATTGCTTACCGAATTTTTCACCCCAAGCTTCCATTTTTCTCTCATAGGCTGTAAAATCCATTTTCGCCATTTCACGTGCCCATTTTTTCATTTTCTCTTTGTATTCGGCACCATACTTTTGCTCATACTCCTTGCTCCATTTTTCCAAATAAGCTTCACCGCCTTTCTTATAAGCTTCTGTGTCAAAGCTCACGTTATTAACACCTTCAGGTAGTTCTGGAAGTTCCGGCATCTCTGGCATCTCTGGCATTTCCATACGTGCTATTTCAGGCATTTCTGGCATCTCTGGCATTTCAGGCATTTCTGGCATGTCCCCTAAATCCAAATCATGAATAATCATCATGGGTTCGAAATCCAATTCGATATGACCCAATTGGTCTTCCCATGAACCATGCAAACCGCCTTCTGAAGAAATACTTACCCGACTTCCGGAGCCTTCAACTTTTAAACGCCAGTCTTTTAAGGCCTTTTCAAGTGCTTCTTGAGACAATTTCTCACCTTCAATATAGGCTTCAACTTCTAAGGTTTTCTTATTCCAAGTGTCAATTTCAATTTGCACAAAACTGGTATTTAAATCGATGTTCACATCTTTTGTCACATCTATGCTCTTGGACAACTTGGTTAATTTCTGCTGAGCAGCAACACTCAAAGTGACGCCAAAAAGCATGATTACTACTAATTTTAATTTTGTTTTCATTGGTTTAATGTGTTTACTCTAATCACTGGTGATAACGCTATGATGTCATAGTGAACCCAGATCATGTTTGTTTATACTTTGCTGGCTTCTTCTGAAGCGTTTAAATCATGTAATTGTTCTTTAAGACGATATAACAAGTTCAATCGAAGTTTGAGATTATCAATCAGTGCGCTTACGGTCAATTCATTTGGACCGTTTTCGGTAAGCTCTAAAGACAATTTCTTGTATTCTTGATTCAATTCTCCCAATCGGATGACATACCCATCAAATAGCTCCTTATTATCTGGTGTCAATTTCACTTTAGACAATTCCAAATTAATATGCGCTAGATAATAATCTTCAACCTTTTTTAAGTCGGGAGAAATATCTCCCAAAGATTTGAGTTGTTGCTCCTTCACATTACTATCTGTATCTGCAATGCTTTCAGTGCTATCTACAACAGGCTTCTGAAAAAAATGATAGATCCCATATCCCAAACCTAATAGCAATACGAAACTAGCCGCTATTTGCCACATTTGGAACCGCCATCCCACAGGATTATCTGTTGGAAGGGCTTGGTCTAATTTATTAAGAAACCGCTCTTCATGGCCTTCAGTCATGCGCAATGTGGATTGCTTGTCTTTTTCTTTGAATAAGTCTCTAAGATCTTGTGCCATTTTTTATGGGTATTAATAGTTCTTTTAATTTCGATTTACCTCTTGATAACTGTGTCCTAGAAGCGACCTCAGTGATATTTAATATGTCTGAGATTTCTTGATGATCGTATCCTTCCACCAAATAAAGCATCACAACATAGCGATATTTATCTGGTAATCGTTCAATCGCATCCTTTACTACGTGCACGGTTATCGTGTCATCTACCAACCATTCGGTGTCATAGTCATCATCAACTACTTTGAGGTGCACCTCGTCTAATTCTTGCAAATGCTGTTTCTTAGACTTTAAGCAATCGATGGCTTTATTAACAACGATACGTTTTAACCAAGCTCCAAAAGTGACCTCAGCGCGATACTGATTGAGTTTTGCAAAGGCTTTTATAAAGGCTTCCTGTACGATATCTTCAGCTTCCATGGAATCCTTAACAAAACGCATAGCTACCGTATACATCCCATCGCAATATTGGTTGTATAATTTTAGCTGAGCAGTTCGATCATTCTGCTTGCATTGCTCAATAATGTCTATTTGAACGGTATTCAAATGTCTTTTGGTTTGGTTGTGTTCATTATAAAGACGACACAAAAAAGGAAGTGTTGCAAAAAATAAACGATTTTCATAAATTAATAAGAAAAATTGATATCTCACCGTTATTAATTTAGCTTTTCATTTATCTTTGAATTTAAATTAGTTACAATTTTATTGCTATGAACACGTTTTTAAAACGCCTACTGATTGTACTCACCGTGGTTGCTGTTGGCCTATTTCTTTACTCCTATTTTGTTGAAGATATTTTTTCAAAACGATTAAGTCCTAAGGATACCGTAGAGTTTAAACTCAACGATTTGGAGTTAGAAGTCTTTTACAATAGACCCTTTAAAAAAAATCGAGAAATCTTCGGAGCTTTAGTGCCTTACGAAAAGGTCTGGAGAACAGGTGCGAATGAAGCGACAACATTTGAAACCAATAAAAACTTATTAATCAAAGGACTCTATCTTCCTAAAGGAAAATATACCTTATGGACGGTTCCTGGTGACTCTTCGTGGAATGTGATTTTCAATACCAAACAATATAAATGGGGTGTTGACGAAGAAATGCAACCGATGTGGGATCCTAACTATGATCTCTTAGAAATTGATGTTCCTGTAGAACAGCTTGATACTGTTGTTGAGCAATTCACCATAGCATTTGATAACACGACAGATAATCTTAAACTGACCATGGCTTGGGATAACATAAAAATTGCTGTACCTTTAAATGTAGTAAAAGACAAAAACTAGAAGCACTTGTCTAAGCGATCAAAATCTTCAGCCATACATGAAAATGAAGGGGTTTCTCCATCAGATATCACCAACACGGCTTCTATTCAAAATATTAAAAACAAACGCAAGTCTCAACCTGATTCAAAAACTTTAGTTTCAGACATCTTAAAAGGTAATATTACAGCGCTAAGCAGAGCGATTACACTTATAGAAAGTGCCAATCCGAAACACCAAGAAAAAGCCAACGAGATTATCAATAAGTGTTTAGTACATGCCAATCAATCGGTGCGTATTGGGATTACGGGTGTTCCTGGTGTTGGTAAAAGCACCTTTATAGAAGCTTTGGGCTTACATTTAACCAACATGGATAGAAAAGTGGCTGTCTTGGCTGTGGATCCAAGTAGTAGTTTAAGTAAAGGCAGTATTTTAGGTGACAAAACTCGCATGGAGGATTTAGTTAAAAATGATAGTGCCTTTATTAGGCCTTCTCCATCCGGCACCTCCTTAGGTGGTGTTGCTAGAAAAACACGCGAGACTATTATTTTGTGCGAAGCCGCTGGATTTGACACCATAATTATTGAAACTGTAGGTGTTGGTCAAAGTGAAACAGCCGTGCACAGTATGGTAGATTTCTTTTTATTACTTAAAATTGCAGGTGCTGGTGACGAATTGCAAGGCATTAAACGTGGCATTATTGAAATGGCAGATACCATTGCTATCAACAAAGCAGATGGCGACAATCTTAAAGCTGCCAAATTAGCCAAATTAGAATTTAATAGAGCGTTACATCTGTATCCTGAAAAAGATTCAAAATGGCAACCTAAAGTAGTGCTTTGTAGCGCTTTGGAACGACATGGGATTTCAGACATATGGGAAGTGATTTCGTCTTATATCGAACATACAAAAAAGACCGACTATTTTGAAAGCCATCGTAGGGAACAGAATAAGTTTTGGTTACTTCAAACCATCGAAGAGCGATTGAAGTCAGATTTTTTCAATAAACCCATCATTAAATCAGAACTCAACAAGCAATTGTCTCTCATTGAAAAAGGACAAACAACACCCTTTATGGCTGCAGATTATTTGTTGCAATTACCCTAAATAAAAGATTAAAAATTTTCCTTATACCATTCCACCTGTTTTTCTACCGCTTCCAATAAAGTGGTTTGAGGATTATAATTTAGCAATTTTCTCGCCTTATCTATGTTCGCTTTGGTTCGATTTTGATCTCCAGGACGTTTTGGAATGACAGTAATTGCTATAGACTTCCCTAGTACCTTTTCAACCGCTTCGATCCCTTCTTGAGTGGTGTGTTCTACTTCGGTACCTAAATTAATGATTTCGCCATTGACTTTTTCTTCATTGCCAATGACACTCACAATGCCATCAACGATATCACCAACATAGGTAAAGCTCCGTAGGTGTTTGTCACTACCTTCAAACAATGGAAACGCCTTTCCTTCCAATCCTAAGGCAATAAGCTTGGTATACATTTTCTCAGGACGCTCTCTTGGCCCAATCACAGAATATAGTCGTAATGAGCAAGCCTTCATTTGCTGTTCTCTGCTCTTTTGAAGTACTAACTGTTCCGCAGCTAATTTGGTCACACCGTAATAAGACGCTGGTTTTGGAGCTACATCTTCTGGAAAGGTTGCTTCTAATCCGTAACTTGATGATGTCCCAATATTAACAAATAATTTTAAGTTGCCACAAGACAAGGCAAAATCCACCAAATTCTTTGTTGCGATCACGTTATTTGAAAAATAATCTTCAAAAGTAGAAGTTTGTGAAATACCTGGTTGTGCCGCAAAATGAATGATGTACTCTATATCGTTTGGTAAGCTATCGACAAAGCTATCATCGCGTAAATCCAGATTTAAAACCTCGATACCCTTATCTGTCAAAGCTTTAGCGTTTAACTGTTTCAATGCTAAACTGTAGTAGTCATTAAAATTATCTAATGCGATGACCTGATGTCCCAGACCATGCAAACGTTCAGCAGTGTGAGAGCCAATAAAACCGACAGCGCCAGTAATGAGTATTTTCATTGATAAAATTTGAATTCAAAAATAACAATTTTTAAATCAAACGCATTAACCGAAAAGCGGATAAAAGAATATTTTTGTCTTAACATTGTTAAAACATGACATACCAATTTACCATTATCGTACCGATTTTTAATGAAGAGGACAACTTAGTTCGATTAGGTAAAGCATTGAATGCGTATGTAAATATCGCGAGCTTAACAACCAAAATAGTTTTAATTAACGACGGATCCACAGACCATAGTCAACAGTTCATTGAACAGCTCTGTTCTGAATATGCCCATTTTGAATATCTTGAATTTAGTAGCAATCAAGGTTTAAGTACTGCACTGAAAGCTGGTTTTGATTATTGTAGCAGTGAACTTGTGGGTTATATCGATGCTGATTTACAAACCACACCTGAAGATTTTGAATTGTTACTGCCCTATGTTTCCACTTACGATTTAGTGACGGGAATACGTGTTGACAGGCATGATGGACTTATCAAAAATTGGTCTTCCAAAATTGCCAATGCCATCCGAAGATCCTTTACTCAAGATGGTATGGATGATACCGGTTGCCCTTTAAAAGTCATCAAAACTGACTATGCTAAAAACATTCCAATGTTTAAAGGATTACATCGTTTTCTTCCTGCCATGATTTTACTTCAAAATGGCACCATCAAGCAAGTCCCAGTGCGACATTTTCCAAGAACTGCTGGAGACTCTAAATTTGGTTTTAGAAATCGGCTTCTATCACCTTTAAGTGATTGTTTTGCCTATGCATGGATGAAACGAAAAAGCATTCATTACGACATCAAGAAGAAAAGCAAATAAGTAGTTAACGTAACTGAAATCGCGATTGCAGGTATTTATCTAATTTATAAAATCCTAATCCTGAAAGTCCGCCAAATAACATGCCACTTATTACGTCCAATGGATAATGCGCTCCAACATAAATGCGACTATACCCCATGGCAAAAGCCCAAACAATTAAAAGCAAAATAAGATACTTGAATTTACTTCTCAACATCAATCCAACAAAAATGGCCAATGCCATAGAATTGCTGGAATGCCCAGAAAAATAACCAAACCTTCCGCCACAGTGAGATCGCACTAATCGCATATATTCTGCCACACCGTCTTCATAACAAGGTCGAAACCGACCAATGCCCGATTTGAATAAATTTGTCACTTGGTCTGTGAAAGATATCATGAGAGCGACCACTACTAAAGTTAGAACAAACATTTTTGTGTTCAGTCGTTTATACATGAGATATCCCAAAACGGCGTAAAATGGAATCCAATTTAACTTGTATGTGTATGCTAGCCAGAATCCATCCCAATTCGGATTCCCTAAGCCATTTAAAAATAAAAATAATTCTTGATCGTATTTAACTAATTCTTCTAACATTATTCATCATATCTAGCCACTTCCCGATCATAAAAATCGGTTGCAGCCTGTATTAAGTTTTCGGCTTCTTTTTCAATTTCTTTTTGATCATGCTCATCAAATTCTTCAAACCACTCCACCTCATCATCTTCCAAATTGATTATAAATCTAGGAAAATCTGTATGAATCACAAAGATGGCATTAGGATGATCCGTGTTATCGCCGAGAATAAATTTTGGTAGTTCCATGTTTGTTTAGTGCTTAGTGTTTGACAAAATTAACTTTTTCGTTAGATAATCAAATCTTATATACAATAATATTGCTGCCGTAGTTAAGCCAGCCAACAGACCCAACCAAATACCAAAACTACCATAGGCATCAGACTTTCCTAAAAAATAACTCACAGGAAATCCTATGAGCCAATAAGAGATAAAGGTGATGATTGTGGGAATTTTTACGTCTTGCAAGCCTCTTAATGCGCCTAATACCACCACTTGAATACTATCGCTTATTTGAAAAATGGCTGCAGCTATCATTAATTTGGCAGCGATGGAAACCACTTCGGTATTGTCTATTAAATTTTTGGAGTCGTCAAAATCGACATACAATTTTGGCAGCTCATTATGAAATATGAAGAATATAGCTCCAAAACAAATGGCTAATAAAATCGCTAATAAAAACAAAGAAAATGCGATCCGTCTTAATTCAAAATATTGGTGTAACCCCTTTTGATTTCCTACCCTAATCATAGAAGCCACACTTAAACCCATAGCCACCATAAATGTCATGGATGATAAGTTTAAAGCGATTTGATTCGCTGCTTGAGGATTCTTACCTAATAAACCACTTAACCAAATTGCCGCTGTAAAAATAGCGACTTCAAAAAACATTTGCATCGCACTCGGCGTTCCAAGTCCGATAATCTTTTTCAGCATTAATTTATCAAGAATAAAGAATTTAATATGCGTTACAAATGCCTTGGATTTCTCTTTCTTGGTCAATAACCACCATAGATGTGCTACCATTACAAATCGTGAAACTAACGTTCCGTAGGCAGCACCTACAATACCTAATTCAGGACATCCAAATTTTCCAAAAATCAGCATATAGTTGAGAACGACATTAACGATATTGGCCAAAATTGTGGCATACATTGGGTATCTGGTCATTGATAAACCATCACTAAATTGTTTGAATGCCTGAAAAACAATGAGCGGGATGAGCGAAAATGCCACTAGGTTTAAATAGGGCAATGCCAATTCCACTACTTCTACTGGCTGCTTCATGACATATAATAATGGTTTCGCGACGAATACCGATAAGAACAAAAGGATGCCCAATACCGTACAAAGAAATAACCCGTGTTTAAAAGAAGACTTGCCATTAGCGAAATGATGCGCCGAATCAGCCTCTGCTACTAATGGTGTTATCGCCGTAGAAAAACCAATCCCTATCGACATGGCAATAAACATAAAGCTATTGCCTAAGGACACTGCAGCTAATTCTGCTGTTCCCAATTGCCCTACCATGATATTATCGATAAAACTCACAAAGGTGTGTCCCAACATTCCCAAGATGACAGGAGCTGCCAACTTGAAATTATAATTAAATTCTTTGGTAAATTGTGATAGCATCAACGGGAATTAGTATTGAGAATTCAAAGTTAATTGATTTCTATGGCCTGCAAAATACACGCTACGACTTTCCTTAAAATAAAATTCAATGATTTGATTATTAAAAAGTTATAAACGTTAATTGTTAATAAGTTACCTGATTAAAACAATTGTAACATAGACTATTCTCTTATTTTTATAGCCATAAATACCATATTGTAGTAGGTTTGGTATTTGGGGTAGAAACTTTTTTAGCTATTATTTTAGAGGGATTTAAAAATTTTGTTGTTAAAAAACGTTTCAGACAAAAAGAGG
>JAAEZI010000053.1:0-265 GCA_018222915.1 Algicola sp.
ACTTACTCTAGCAACTGAAGAGCTTTGTTCAACGTAAGAGGAAGTCAGTCAGCGCATTAAAAAGTTGGAAGAAGATCTGGGATTTAAATTATTTGTGCGGGTTACTCGTAAGTTAGACATGACAGACGAAGGGAAACGTATTCTGATTAAATTGACCTATTCGCTTAATAACCTGTTTGCAGAGATTGAAGACATTCGCTTCAATGAACTTCGTGGTGAACTCTATCTCGGGGCTAATCGTTGAAAATCACCTATGGCCGAAATA
>JAAEZI010000053.1:278-13499 GCA_018222915.1 Algicola sp.
CCCAAACTGGGCGCTTTATTCGATAAGTCGTTGCGAGTTACTTACTGACTTTTAACGTAGGAAATGCATATCCACCCTGCTGTATTTCTTTACTCGGTCCATACATCCGCAAGATAATGTAAGCATCTTTTTCCGGAATTGGCAGCCAATTGGTATCACTTTCTTTTCCAGTCGAACTTAGCTCAATCGTATACATGCCGTCCGCATCGGGTTTAAGAGTACGGTCGCCGCGGCTGTGACGGTTAATTTCGTTGTGAGCCATCAGACGGTTATCAGACCCATATACAGTGAACGACCAGAACTGACTCACATCCGGAGCTTTGAAGTGCATAACATATTTTTTGCCATTGGAGCCGTTGATATTCTTACCATCTCCTCCCGTCTCTGCTTTTAGGTAAACAGATTCATCAGGCGGCAACCCCCACTGTCCCAAGTATGTACCTTCAGCAAACAAATCGCGTTCACCATCTCCCAGCTGCTCTCTGGTACCAAGCAATTTACCTGCATTGGTCATTTGCGGAGCGAGTTCTTGAAGATGTTTCATCCCTAACTCTTTACCAACTTTGGCGGCGGCGAGTTGTTCTTTGGTAAAGTCTTCTTTGCAAGGTTCTAAACCAATGTCTTTGTATTGATCGAGCCATTTCTTATCAGCGGTACCCATGTCACCATCACATAGAACGTAATTAACTCGTTGCAACCAGTTCGATTCGTCGTATTTAGGATAGGTTCTGACTTTTTCTTTAGGTCCCGGGACACCAAGATACGCCGATAATGTTCTAATATTCCAATCATCCATAAAATTTAGGGCAACCTTTTCGTCTTCTTTGCCCACAGCCATGATTCGGCCCATTAACTTAATGATATTGGAATCAACATAAATAACTTCATCGACACTTGCAGGAACATCCCCCGTCCACGAACGGGCAGCAAACATAAAGCTGCCACCTTTGTTCCCTCTTAAACGAGAGCCAATCATGGATGTAGTGTAGTGACCCATGTCCATAGTATGTAGAATCCAATAGCGACCTTCATCCATGTCAGGCACGCTTACCACAACAGGCTCTGCGGCTACATCTAACCACCCCATTAAATGTAATGTGTCATTGTTTATGGTTACATGGGCAGTGTATGAGTCGTCAGCAATATGACGAATATTCTGAAAACGATTGAGCGGTGTATCCGTTTCAACAGCTGTTTCGTAGAAAAATTTGTAAGCTTCATCGATAGAATAAGCATAAATAAAAGCGTCTTGAGCTAGCTTATCGGGGATAGGCTTAGCAAAAGCGAACTGAGTAGCAAAAGGGCTTAACATCGCTGAAGCGACTAGCAACGAGACAAATGGTTTTTTACCAATCATTTTCTTCTCCGAGAATATGAACAATTACCTAATCAACCGATTGAATATAGTTGATAATTAGAACCTTTGAACTAATTGTTGCTATATTATTAGGAATTTCCGGAAAGTGAGAAAATTCAATCTTGAATAATTTTCAATTTAGCTTGAGATTAGGATCCATCAATGCGCTTTGACCTCGACTTCAATCTATTAAAAACACTGCTAGTGCTTGCCGAAAAGCAAAACCTGAAAAAAGCGGGGATGACCTTAGGTTTAACAGAAAGTGCGGTTAGTAAACAGCTGACCCGCCTTCGAGAGCAACTTAATGACGAACTGTTTATTAGAATGTCTGGTAAGCTTGAACCGACCAGTTATGCTCAATCCATTATTCCGAAAGTAAAAATTGCTATTGGCGACCTAGAAGAAGCGGTCGAACCAGCCACCTTTGAACCATCGACATACTCAGATCCTATTCATATTGCCTTGCCTGATTTAGTGATAGAAAGGTTTGGTATCACGTTGTACGAAAAACTGTTGCAAACGTTCCCTTGCACATCTGTCACTCTTCATTCTTGGGGAGATGAGACTGAAAATAAAATCGTATCAGGACAAATTAATTTCGGTGTTCACCTTCTTCACCCTGAAAGATCTTCAGGGGTCTACCAGCAACATATATGCGATGACGCATTAATCATCGCGTCTGCTGCTAAACATGGTGAGTACCATTGGGATGAAGTGAAGTACTGGCCTTTTATTAAACAAAGAGCAATTGGTTGGAACGAGCAAAAATTCCAGTTTATAGAACATTTGCATAACAATGGAATCGATCTCAACTATGCCCATGAGATTGACAGTGCCTCTTTTGCATTAAAGATAATGACGAGCAGAAAGGTAGCAAACGTGTTGCCTAGCAAGGTGCTTGGTAAAGAGTTTATGCAGGTTGCGGGAACAGAATTCATTAATTTCGACATCATTTGGGCATCAAATACACGTACGACTGATAGAAAATCACCCTTATATCAATGCCTACACTTATTGTTCTCACAGATGTTTATTGAAAGATAACGTGAATAGAGGCTAGGAAAAAGATCGATTACCACACAAGAAAAAAGTAGAGAAAATCCTACTGGGAGTGGTAGGAGGCATTACCATTTCAACTTTAAATTTGGATAGGCAATATACTGACTCTTATAAAAAACGGCATCCCGATTGGTCCGGTCTGCCGTTTTTACTATTAGTCAATGTTAATCAACATTATTCGGCAGCAAAAGCGGGCTGCTGAAGTTGTGATTCGTCTTTTCTTAGTTTAATTGGAGCATAGATAAGTGCACCAACAAGGAATAGACCTAAGTAACCGATCAGCGGGTAGAATACAGCAACTAACTGAGTGAAACCGGCAAAGCTAGCCACAAAACCAACAACCAAGGTAGCAAAGATAAACTTGTTCGCCTTAGCCGTTTTCATTGGTACAAAGCGAGCTGCAAATGCGTAGAACATGCTCACTGCGGTATTGAAAATCATACCGAACAAAATGAATGTCATGAAGATTGACAGTGCTGGTGAAATCATATCGATGATTTTTAGTAGCGGCATTGGGTATTCTGCGACCACTTCAATCTTAGAAAATAGTGCTAAGTGGCTAAGTACGATTAATACGCCAACTCCGGCACCACCAAGAAGACCACCCAGTTTTGCAACTTTAGGGTTTGTTTCAGCACCGCCCATAACCAGTGCCATCGCCGCACCCACCGCTAGGTTGAAAGATACGTAGTTGATTGCTGAGATAAACCAGTTAGGTAGTGTTGATTCAACACTTTCAGCAATTGGCGCTAAGGTATCAAAAGATTGATCCATTGTGATGATACTGTAGGCACAAATAGCAACCAGAGCCACGATCAAAAATGGTGTGATACTACCAATAACCGCAACAACACGGTTTACATTCATCATTGCGGTTAGGCCGATTAGGACGGTTAGAATAGCGCTTCCAGCGTATCCTGGCAGGTCAAACTGTTGTGTTAGAAGCGAACCAGCTCCGGCAATCATTACTACGCCTACACCAAACAAGGTGAAGATAATCACATAGTCTACGATAATGCCAACCCAACGGCCGCTAATTTGGTAGATGACTTTTTTGTGTGACATAGTCTTTGTTTGAGAGCCAAGCATTGTCAGCATCATACCTAGGTATGCAAATAGAGCCGTTGCCAGCACTGCGGCAGCTGTGCCCCAATGTCCAAAGCTTGTGAAATACTGCAATACTTCCTGTCCAGAGGCAAATCCGGCCCCGACAATAATTCCGATAAACGCGCTTGCGATTTTAAGAATGTTCCACATGTTAGGCAAATCTCCTTGTCGATTATTAATCAACTTATGTAATTGTATTTGTAATTGTATTTGTAGGTTTTTTGGTTACTTGCTGTTAATTAATGTAACAGCAACGGGATTAATAAGTATCACATCTGTTAACAGAACTGCATGATGTGTTGTTCTATATGTGATCAAAAGTGTAAGGTTGCTAATTTTTTGCAAAAACCCTTGAAAGTTCAACTCTTAGAGTATAGTGCGACTATTAGTGTTTATTTAATCTAAACAAACAAGAAGTGACGTGAGCCATTTTTATTAAAATAATATACATATCATAAACTTATAATGGAAAAGGTAATCTTACCCATCACTGATTATAGTTTTACTAAAAGCAGCTTTTTGTTTAGCTATTCACTATTATCAATTTTTCTCGGGTAATTTTGCGTAAATTTGTTGCTGATATTGTGTATATTTAAGCATTTCACGTATAAGTGGATTTAAATGGCAAATATTACACAATCTTTTAGGCAGCGCTGACTGAGTACTTCAGTGTTTATGGGTGTAATTGCTTTATATTAGAAGGGCCTAAATCATCAAGCTCAGAAAATCTTGCGCTGGGGTATCAGAGTTTTTTACAAGTTACAGGTTTTGAGATATGTGATAAGCGTGTTCAAATGTGTTGATACATCCATGCATTGAGTAGCAGCTCTGTATTGCTAGATCAGTCGGATAAGAAGTTATGACAAAGTAAACATTAGTTAAATCAGTACTATTTAAGGGGCGTTGTTGATCAATTCAGCCATGGGAGCGATTGAACCCGCTGATCTGCTGCCTATTAGCTCAGTCTCTGAAGAACAGGCATACCAAGGCTAGTGAGTTTGTTCAACGCCTTAACGTTAGCCAAGATTTCACCTACTTGGCCATTGTATTTTCTTAACGTCACTTTCCCACTGAGCAGTTGCTTATAACGATACATTGCAGTCTCAGACAACGTCCGTTGGTTATAATGGCTGTCCGTTTTCCATTGCCCTAATTGGTCTGACTGCTGGGCTAAAACAGCGTCGTTTCGTGGGTGCCCATCGTCCCAGAGAGCAGCATTCTTTCGTGGAGGAGTCACCGCTTTCGCTCCCTTTTTACCTATCACTTCATAGCGGCCTCGAGTGTCATAGGCACCATCTGCCGATACTTGTTCTATTCTCCTGTATAAAGGATTTAAGAGAGCAGGCAGTACCTCACTATAATGGACGCTATGCATTACCAAAAGTTATCTATAAGAACATTTAGGATCGTGCTGAAAATTACGTCGCTATCACAGAATGGGGCATTTTCGATTTATAAATGGCAGCGTACAGTTGTGCTCAGTTACCGTAAGATAGAATGACGATTCAGTAAAACATAATTATCTCTGTTATCAGGTCTACAGTCGCAAGGCTAGAAACCTACAGAACATTTTTCTTATCTTTTATGCAATGTGCTGGATTTCTACCATCTCCAAGCCAGTACGTTTGTACGAATCGCCTTTCCGCTTCTTATCTACAACATCAAGCTGCTATGCTTTCTTGATGAAGATGAATTAGCGCGTACGCTTTTCCTTATACATTTCATTATCAGCTTCCTCTATCCTTTCTTCTAGAGATAAAGGGCTATCATAATTGTAATGACTTACACCACAGCTATATTCAATACGGTAAGATTTATTGTTCTCTTCATTGACTTTAGCTATCTTATCTTTGAGCCTAGGCAGGATATGTTCGACCTTATCTGGACTTGTATCGGTGAGGAAAACCACAAATTCATCGCCCCCCCATCGACCCACCAAATCACTTTCTCTAAACGATTCAAGAAGCGCCATAGCAAAGGTTTTCAATACGTAGTCGCCCTCATGATGACCATAGGCATCATTGATCGACTTAAACTTGTTTAAATCAAAAACAAGGACAGAGCTTTTTAGCTTTTTGCGCTTACACACCTTTAGAGTATGGTCTGCCAATAACAAAAAACCACGACGGTTTGAAATCATAGTAAGTTCATCTAAGGTTGCCATTTGAACCGACTTTATTTCTTGCTCAATCATCGCCCCCAAATCTTGCAGAAGTAAACGATCTTCTTCGTCCATCTCTCTTGGCACACTATCAATTAAACATAGAGTACCAATGTTTATCCCTTGTCTCAGTTTAAGAGGGTATCCTGCGTAAAAACGAATATTAGGATCATCGGTCACCAGAGGGTTGTCACAGAACCTTTTATCGTCAATGGCATTGGGAATGATAAATAGTCCGTCATTATTTATCGCATGCCCACAAAAAGAAATTTCTCGTGGAGTTTCAGTTGCATCCAACCCTTGAGCAGACTTAAACCACTGCCTATTTTTATCTACGAGGCTAACCAATGAAATAGGAACACCAAACATACGCTTGGCCATTCTTGTAACACGATCAAAGCGTTCTTCATGCGTGGTATCTAATATCTCCAGCGCTCTTAATGCATGTAAGCGTTCTGCTTCGTTATTAGGTATCTTGGGACGCTCCATAAATTCTCTCTTCACTGTGTGTATGGTTTGTAAAGCCACTTTTTTGCAAGATTCATACATATAGAAGTTTTTATAGTTTGGGCTGTAAGGCTTAAGCGACTATGTTCCTTTAATTAAAGATACATAGCCACCACTTCATTTGAAGTTTATTAGTCGACCAAAAGCCGTTTTGAATACCTCTATGATGCAATCCTTCTTGTAGCTTTTCTATTTTTAATCAATATTTTAACGTAAGGAAAAAGAAATTGGATTGTAAAATGTCGCATAATTTTGAAAGTCTGGCTTATGACTCTTTCGGATAACTTAAACTCGGTCAAACTATAGTCAAATAAAACGAGAGCAAAGAGCATTGTAAAACGGAATGGCCAAGCACCGAGTTAGACCTACAAAACGACAACATACAACCGACTATGGTCACGCACACTTAAGCGAGCTGGCATTCGCCATCGCTGCTCATATCAATCTCGACATACCTACGAGTGTTGGTTGATCACCAAAGGGGCAAACCTATCTTTTATCGCGGAGCAGATGGGTCACAAGAGCACGATGATGTTGGAACGTGTTTACGGCAGGTTCATGAAGTCGCACTCGCACGAGCAGATCGAGTATTTAAATGGGATCATGGCTTCAAATAAATAAGGTGTACTAATTCAGACCTGATCTGACAGGTAACCCTTAATAGATCCTGCCCCATGTTTGCTAGCGATGACACATTCAGCAGTTCATCAAGTCCCTCTTTGACTTATTTTCTCTAATCCTTCAATGTGTCACCGTGCCTATTAAGTTGGTGTTCAATCACTGCAAGGAAAACAAATATGACTAGGAAAATTGTGCAAACTGGATTGGATCGTGCCATCTATGATGCTGCTAAACAGTACCATCGTGCTGCTCAACTATTGGATAAGCTTCATCACACTTTACCTTATCTTACTAACCTTGGTTTTGCTATTGAGCTTTATATTAAATGTATGGATGTAACTACTGAAACAAGATTAGATGCCCCTGCAGGAGCAAACTTAATGTCGAGTGTCTCCATTCCCGCAGGTGGTGGTGTTGCAATTGATCGAGTAGTAGGAAAATCTAAAGTAAAAGCTGTATTGAGGAAAGGAAATACTCACTCATTGATAAGAATGTTCAATAGACATGAAGAATATCTAAAGGAAAGCGCAGCAAATGAATACCAAGAAAAGTACCAGTCAAACCTTGTGGATGATTTGACAACAATTGGCTCTCCATTCACCTACTGGCGGTATTACTATGAAAATGAAAGCTCTCACACAGGATTTCGCTTACTGGAAAATCTGGCTGAGTTCTTTTTGGAGTTTGCAGATAAACAAGATATGCAAATCAAAAGTGTACCGATAGAAGATGATCCGGAAGTGTAACTTTCCCAAAAAATAGGCGTTGGGAATTAGAGTATTCCATTGTTCAACTTAATCCGTTAAATGCTAATTTAGCAATTCTTCACACGCGAACTTTAATCCGTATAACCATAAATAATTCTGAATTGTCCCACCAGCGCCCCACTTCAGTCGGGGCGTAATAGCGACCAATAAAAACAATCACTTATAGCGTGAGTGTATATACCACACAAATCTATACTACAGTTCATCATGTCAACCACAAAAGTGCTCCGCAATTAGTGAAATTAAAATAAATAATTTAAAATCAATACGTTATAATAGTTCATATCACATCTAATTGCTCATCTTAAATTCTTGAATGATCACAGCAAACCCTAAATCTTCAAAATTGCATGCTTAATTTGCCCCACTACTGCCCCAAATTTGCCCCATTTATCGGGACTAGTACTTACCTTATACTTGGGATCAAATATCTTTATACCACCGACTGCGGAAGAATAAAAAACTCAGTTCCACATAACTTATTTATACCCGACGAATGAGCATGAAGTCGAACAACTAGTCAACGCTTACTAAGCAGAAAAGCTGCGATTTTCCAAACCTAAAAAGAAGCAATTACTACCATTATATGAAACGAGCATTAGTAAGGCTTTAGGCAAACCCTTGAAAAAAGACTAGTATCCCAAATCGTAGTAATGTCAACTCAGACGTTGTTACTCCACCTGTGTCATCACCAATACTAACGTAAATTTCAGCTACGTAGCAAAGAAGATGGGTCAATCAGATATTACGCTGGATACTACGGTTTATAGAAAGTGGCTAAAAGAGCCCAATAAGAAGAGATTTATCAGTTTTCAAATAACCCTCATTCTCGAGTAATGAGCAGTGCTGCTAGTACATTGTCTACTATCAGTTTTAGTTCAAACGAAGTAGAAGGCCTGCCAATTGCAGACCCTTACTCCTGGCACTTATTATAAGTAATTAATAAGAAGTCAACTCTGATTAAAAATACTTCGGAACTTACCTTCTAACTCCTTAGATCCGGTTAATGTTAAATGGTTAGAATCAAAGTAAAATGGCTTACCATCTTTAGAGCTAAATGCACATTCATCTTTGCAAAAAACATCAACAACAGACATTCTCTCAACTCCATTTAACTGGAGCGTGTCTAAGCCTTTTAAAATTTCTCTATTTTCATAATTATACTCCACATTTTTCTTAACAAGACCACTATCGTTATCATTTAAAGAGTCATACATATATTTAGGTATATGTTTATTCCAGATAGGCACAGGTTCAATAATAGTAACTTTAATACCTTTTTTTATAGCTAGATCGGACAAGGATAAAACATTATCTATAGGGAAACCCATTGTAGAGAAATGGATAACAATATGATCTACATTTTTTGACACAGCTTCATTGATAACTCTAGAAACAGAAATCCCTCCTGTCATCAACGGATTATTTGGAACTAAAAAAATCAATCTAGCATTATTTTCACTAGATACATTAGAGAAAATAGTTTTTATCGAATCAGAATGGCTATTACCTACAAGCATAATTATAGCATCTGGATTATCAATACTATTTATGTCACAAGAAATAGCTTTAGGGTTTAATATTCTTATTATTTTACCACACCTATATTGACTTCTATCTGAGAATGCCCCAAAAATTTTCTTTTCGTTATCTTCCAAAATGCCACTCTGTAAACTGGAAAGCAATAATGGTAATAGAATGGATATTAAAGAGCCAAAAAAAACTGGCACCAGTATTTTTTTAAACCTTATTTTTTCAACAAAGTTGTATGATATATAGGAAAAAAACCCAATTAGCAAAATAATTACTACCAATTGAACCAAAGAGTCTGTAGTAACTATAGTTCCTCCAAATGGCTTTGATAAAAAAAGAACTATTATTGGAAAATGAACTAAGTATATAGAGTAAGAGTATTTACCAAACCAAACTAAAGTATTACCCAATGCAGAGTGTTCTAATCTTGAAGGTAAACCAAACAAAAGAACACAACTTGTAGCTAAACAAACTAAAATTGCATACAAACCTGGATGCCCATAAACAACGTTTAATGATTCTCCATCTACAGACATAAAAGGTATTAGAATCAATATTAATAAAGAAGCAAGTCCTATAAATTCCTTTCCTTTATATTTCACACTACCATTACTTGAAAAAAACTTAGCGACCCCAAAACCTATAAGAAACTCCCAAACTCTAAACGGTAGCATGAAAAATGATGTCTTAGGTGAAATAGTAAGAACAACAAAACAGAGTATCAATGAAAATAACGCAATTAGGGGAAGGAAGTACCTAGATTTCCTGAAAAACAATGACAATAATGGAATAAAAATATAGAACTGAATTTCAACACCTAGAGACCACAAATGTAGTAGAGGATTAAACTCTGCCTTACTAAAATATGAATTTTGAAGCCAGTATCCAACATTTGGAATAAAAAAAGCCCCAAATATAGACTGCTCAACCACCTGCTTGGTTTCATTTGGTGTATTTACAAAAAAAGACACTAATACAGTAAGAATTATAACAAAAAAGTATGGTGGTAACAGTCTTTTAGCTCGACGAGCGAAAAAATCTTTCTTATTTCTATGATCATATAACACCGCCATTAAAAATCCGCTAATGACAAAAAAAACATCAACGCCTAAAAATCCACTTTTTAAAGAAGAAAAACCTAAGTGGAACAAAACAACAAATAAAACAGAAACTCCTCTTAGTATCTGTATATCATATCTAAAATTCAAATTTTTTCTCCAACATAAATAGTTAAAATACTTTAAATATAATGCAATAAAATTCAATAAATTTTGGGTAAAATAAATTTTAATATAAAATTTTGATAATAACTTTGACATTAATAGCTTGGACTCGGAAAAATACCCAATTTAGGCTACTAACCCCTTAAGCAATCCCATATTCTTATTCTTAACTTAGTGCTTAAGAAAATAGTTATAGTAGATCTAAAAATTTAACTGTCTCACCATAACTATTTACAGATGAGAAATACTTATAAGCATTTGAAGCTCCTAATAGAGATATATGATTACCTTCTAAAGTATATGGAACTTTCATCCCGTTGAACTCGAACATTCCATCTGGAGAGTAGATATCTCTTTGCTGTAAAAATTTAGCCTTGGTATTTATTAACATGCCTTCCAATATGTCATTTGCTTTAGATGGAATTAAAAGGCTACTAACCTTTGACTCATCCTCATTTAATAGCACCAAACGTGCCCAATATGATATTGGATTTACTCCATGCTTATAACGGTGGGGATTCGGCATTACCAATAATCGAACACCATTCTTATCAGCAATATCTACAACTTCCATTAGATCATTAAAATGTGTACTGTCATCCAACAACTCATCCCAAGAACCAGCTAGAATAATATTTTCATACTTTCGATTAATTATCGCATTATGTAAAAACTCTCTGTTCAACAAACATTGTTGATAACTAGGAGAAGACTTCGAACCTTTAAATTCACTTTTAAAGCTTGGGTAACACCAATTGGTACTTACAGATTTATACGAAGCTTTATTTATCTTAAAAAACTGATTAAACAATGGATCTAGATGACCAGCATAAGAGTCCCCAAATAATAGTGTCTTAGGATTTTTGGTTTTATCACCTAGAATGCAATTGGTGGCTTCATCTAAATCTATTTTTACATCCTCGTCGGAGAATGAGTAGAAACAGTTGTCATTTTCCCTGTTAGGCATAACTATATTACTCATTATGTCTTTAAGTTCTGGGTAGCGGCTATCAAACCCTTGTGACAGCCAAGTATAAGAGCTTATTGTTCCGATAACTAAAACCATATATATTGGTTTTACTTGAAAGACCTCAACCCATTTTTTGAATGAGTTGAACTTTATCCCCTCGACATAACTAAAGCTTAAAAATCCTAAAATAATAGATAATGGCACCCCATATAGGTACCAGTTTTCAATATCAAACGAATATCCATACACAAAAATAGGCCAGTGCCATAGATATACAGAATAAGACCACTTACCCAAATATTGAAAAAGTACGTTATTTGTAATCACGCTAGATTGCCTGTTAGCGACAATCATCAAGTAAGCCCCAAGGATCGGAAGTAAAGCAAAGTGGCCAGGCCAAGGTACATCGCGAGAAACAAAAGTATATGATGTAAGTATCAATAATAAGCCTACAATCTCTATTACTTTCTTTTTAGCTTCATCAACACGCCAAGGAAAAAGAAAAGCGACACCACCCATCATCATTTCCCACGCTCGTGTAGGAAGAAGGTAGTATGCTGCATTCGGCCATTTTATTGTAGCCACTACGCTAAATACAAATCCAAGAGCTGTCGCTATAACTACCATTCGCTTTAAATTCTTTAAAGAAATAAAACGTTTTAAAACAACAAGCATGACTGGGTAAATTATATAAAACTGCCACTCGACAGAAAGAGACCATGTATGTAACAACCACTTTTCTTGTGACGATGCATCAAAGTAGCCAGACTCTCTCCAATAAAGAATGTTAGATAGAAAACTCGTGCTACTCGCAATGTGCCCACCTAAAGCTTTGTACTCGATGGGAGTGAGATAAAACCATCCAAAAATCAAAAGAGTAATACATAAAACTGCGAGAGCTGGAATAATTCGGTTAGCCCGAGCTACATAAAACTTAAATAGATTGAAGTTCTCATTCTCCAACCCCCTAAAAATTATCCCTGTCATTAAAAAACCGGAGATAACAAAAAACACATCAACTCCTGCAAAACCACCTGGAACCCATGTAGGATTGAAATGGAAAATAACAACAGCAATAACAGCGATAGCTCTCAAGCCATTTATGTCATATCTAAAATTCATCACTAGCACTCGAAATTAAAACGATGACAATTGTAGATAGAAAGACATAAAGATCAACAAATTATCGAAATTTGTCAGATTTAGGTCATTTTAATGTAAAGCTTTTCATTAATTGGAGAGTTTCCTACCAATCAGGTTAAAGAGCCAATCTGAGTGCTGTGTCTGCCTACATTTAAGCGAATGACGTTAACTTATAGTGAAAAGCAAGATAGTAAGTTAAAAGTTTCTAGGAGTAATTGAAATTTTGATAATTTAATCGCTACAAGAAACGTCGGTGCTCATGGTAAAACTTGCGCGCTTGGCTGAGTTCCCATTCAAACGCCTTTCGGCAATGGTCCTCCTGCTTGTTAAGCTTTAAGAACAGCCAATCAATAAACTTAATGGGCGAGCGCTTGCCTTGCTGCGCACGAATGTAGCTCCATCCGCTAATCGTAAGATCAGGCCGACCAGTCAGCAAGTGCAGCACAAACATGTTCAGCGCCAACAGAACGCGCATAAACAGCGACCAAATTCGCTTCATATCATTTCCTTTTATAGATATAAAAAAGGCTTAGGTTTTCACCTAAGCCACTTTCGGGTACCCGTTTTCGTCGGGTTCGTTGTCATCGTCTTCGTACACTCGCACGTCATAGTTAAATGCCTTAACGCTGCACTTCTCCATTCCTTGCGGTGTCACATCGCTAATAAGTGCTGGATAGCACCAGTTATCCGCTTCACCAAATAACCATAGCGGTGGCTCCATCTCACCATCCAAAGACGGCTTAAAGCCTAACCCAGTGGTAATGACCACCTCA
>JAAEZI010000053.1:13541-14273 GCA_018222915.1 Algicola sp.
TGTGCGGTCCCGATGTTCTTCCGTCCGGTTTTCGCAGCGCGATGTGGTGAACCCCTTCTCCCCATTCCAATGGTAAATCTAACCACAGGTGAGTGTTGCCATTTTGGATGTTAAACCCTTCTAACCGTCCACTTTGCGCATAGCCAGGTACATCGTCGGCCAGCGCTACATAATCGAGATAGTTAGAGTTGAAGGCGTCCATTTCGGTTCGGAAAGTGTACTGAAAACGGCGGTAACGCTTTTTACGTCGAACCCGCATGCCAAACTGCCACGCTTTTTTCGGGTCGGTAATGCCAAGCGCACGAACCTTTTCTGGCTTAAGACCAAGATCACCTGGCAGTAAACAAAGCAAGGTTTCTGGCTTCCATGTTTTCGTCGAGAAGTACTCCACTTCAACACCGTCGGGCTCTTCCTCACGGATAAAGCTTCCTGAGCGTTCCAATCCCTTACCGAGCATGTTGTCTGGCTGGTACTGGAAATCAAACGTGGTTCTCGGCTCATCTCGCACAGGTACGATTTGACCATAGTTCAATGTCGGCTCTGAATAGCCGATAGCGAGCACTTTCTTGAGTACTTCAAACAAGGTGCTGCTTTCCGTCAGTACCGCATCAAACGTATCACCTCGGGCTTTCCATACCTCGTGTAAGCGAAGCAGCTCATAGTGGCCTATCTGAACATCCGTTAATCCCCTGTCGAAGATGATGTGCCTCACCGCTGGCGCAATATCTCGAG
>JAAEZI010000054.1:0-661 GCA_018222915.1 Algicola sp.
GATAAATACTTTGGTAATGGACAAAACAGGAACCGTTACCAAAGGTGTTTTTAAAATCAAAGAAGTAAAAGCAATCGGTTGGAATGAAACCGAATTTATGCAATACTTAATGGCGATGGAAGAACAATCCACGCACCCAATTGCTAAAGCCATTTTAGAGTACAAAGCAGAAGGAGAAGATTTTGAAGCTACTGAAGTGTCTGAAATTGCAGGTAAAGGTTTAAAAGGCGTTGTTAATGGTAAAACAGTTTTAGTAGGTAACAAAGCTCTAATAACTTTTAATAATATTGATGTTCCATCTGAAACGGAATCTATTGTAGAATCTATCGTTTTAGTTGCAATCGATAATCAATTTGCAGGTTATGTAGTCATAGCAGATGAATTAAAGGAAGATGCAAAAGAAACAATTACTAATTTACATAAAGTAGGTATCAAAAATATTATGATGCTTTCTGGTGATAAAGATTCCATTACCCAACAAGTTGCAAAAGAATTAAATATTGAAAATGCTAAAGGTGGCTTATTACCAGAAGATAAATTAAACGAAGTTGAAATTTTAAAGAAAAATCCTGAAAACAAAATAGCTTTTATAGGTGATGGTATAAACGATGCGCCTGTTTTAGCAGCAAGTAATGTTGGTATTGCAATGGGTGGTTTAGGT
>JAAEZI010000054.1:671-14221 GCA_018222915.1 Algicola sp.
ACCTTCAAAAGTTGTTAGAGCCATTAAAATAAGTCGTTCTACACGAAAAATAGTTTGGCAGAATATCATTTTAGCATTTGGTGTTAAAGTCATTGTTTTGATTTTAGGAGCAGGTGGATTAGCCACAATGTGGGAAGCTGTTTTTGCAGATGTGGGTGTGGCATTATTAGCAATTTTAAATGCAGTTAGATTGCAAAGGATGCGTTGGGATAAAAAATAAAGTGTCTGTGCGTATCATATTTTGTAACCACGTTGTCCCTATTGCTGTCCCTTAAAAACCAAAAAACCCTGTAAAACAACGTCTTACAGGGTTTAAAAGTGGTGCCTCCAGGAATCGAACCAGGGACACAAGGATTTTCAGTCCTTTGCTCTACCAACTGAGCTAAGGCACCAGTTGCATAAAAATGCGAGTGCAAATATAGACCCATTTTTATTATTCGCAAAAAGAAACGACAAAAAAATGTGTATAATGTCTTATGATGGAATTAAATCATTGATTTCTATCGAAATAATGTTATAATTTGGTTAATTACAATCAAAAATTGGCAATTCATTTCGTAGTTTTAACCCTTTAAAATAGTTATGAATTTAATTGTTGATGTTGGGAATACCCAAGTCAAGTTAGCCATTTATTATAACAATCAACTTAAGAAAAAGTTGGTAGGCACGCTTGATAACTTTGAAACCATGATAGCGCGTCTATTTCAAGAGTATGAGAATATTACACGAGCTATTGTATCTTCCGTAGGGAAACTGAAAACATCTCAAATCAAGTTTTTGGAGAAAAAGGTAAAACTCTTAGTCCTGTCACATGAACTAGATTTGCCCTTTACGAATTTGTATACAACACCTGAAACCTTGGGTGTTGATAGAATCGCACTTGTCAGTGCTTCCGTTCAACAGTTTCCGCATAAAAGCGTTCTCATTATCGATGCTGGAACCTGTATTACCTATGATTTTATGACGGCATCTAACGATTATTTAGGTGGTGCTATTTCGCCAGGTATTCGGTTGCGATATAAGGCACTCAATCAATTAACCGCGAATTTACCCTTACTTGAAACAAGGAAACCGGATACCCTTATTGGTGATTCTACCCAAAATGCCATTCACTCTGGAGTGGTTTTTGGTGTTTTGAATGAAATTGATGGTATTATTAATGCATATGCCGAAAAATATTCAGATTTAACAGTTATTTTAACAGGAGGAGATGCCAAATTCTTGTCAAACCAATTAAAAAATAGCATATTTGCCAACTCAAATTTTCTTTTGGAAGGTTTGAACTTTATTTTAGAATATAATTCACAATAATGATAAAAAAACTTGTTATAGTTTTAGTGGCTTTTTTCTCCATACAATCGTATGCACAAGAAGGTACAGCTTCACCTTATTCTTTTTACGGAATAGGAAGTCTTAAATTTAAAGGGACGGTTGAAAATCGGAGCATGGGAGGATTGAGTGTTTATACAGACAGTATTCATGTGAACTTGCGAAATCCAGCAGCTTATGTCGCACCCAATCTTAAAATTTGGGATGAGGAAACACGACCAGTGAAATTTTCTTTTGGAGCAAGTCATAACAGTTTAAATCTTAAAACCGAATCGGGTGAAGCTAAAGCAAATTCGACCACGTTTGATTATCTAGCACTGTCTGTTCCAGTTGGTAGGTTTGGACTCGGTTTCGGTTTAGTGCCTTACACGTCGGTTGGTTATAAATTAGAAGATTCAGAAGATGACGTCATTCAGAACAGGTATAAGGGTGAAGGTGGTGTTAATCGTGTGTTTCTCGGTCTTGGCTATAGTATTACTGATAAGCTAAGTGCTGGAATTGATGTCAATTATAACTTCGGAAATATCCAAAACAGTGTGGTTAAGTTCGTTTATGACGATGACGGCAATCTTGTACAATACCAATCAAGGGAAAGTAATCGTTCGGATTTAAGCGGACTTAATGTGAATTTGGGACTGACTTATAAATCAATGATTAACGAAAAGCTTGAGCTTCAAGCTGGACTTACCTATTCACCGAAAAGTGATTTGAACTCGTTGAATGAACGGTCTTTTGCTACTATCGTGATTAGTGCGAACACAGGGGAAGAATTTGTTTTGAATGAAATTGAAGCCGATTTAAAATCTCAAGGACTGGATGAAACAAATCTTACATTGCCTTCGAGGTTGTCATTTGGTGCAGGAATTGGTGAGCCTAGAAAGTGGTTCCTAGGTGCAGAATTTACAACACAAAACACCAGCAAATTTTCAAACCCAATTGTTTCAATAGAAAATGCTAATTTTGTAAATGCTTCCAATATCGCTATTGGTGGATTTTACATTCCTGATTATATCTCTTTTTCAAGTTACTGGAAAAGAGTGACATATAGAGCTGGTCTTCATTTTGAGCATACAGGATTAGAGATTAATAATGAGGCCATAAGAGAGTTTGGCATGTCTTTTGGAGTAGGATTACCAATCGGACAAGTTTTCTCAAATGCTAACATTGGTCTTGAGCTCGGAAGAAGAGGAACAACAAACCAAAACCTGATACAAGAAAACTTTTTCAATTTGAACATCAGTCTGTCATTAAACGATAGATGGTTCCAAAAACTAAAATATAACTAACGTAAAAAAAGAAGAAGATGAAAACGAGAGTCACATTAATCATTGCAGCTTTGTTAATGGCTACCAACTTTGGTTTTGCACAACAAGACGAAGAGTGCATGCTTAACTTAACATTGATGAATGATTATGTTAAGAGTAAGAAATATGATGAAGCTTATGAGCCATGGATGAAAGTAAGAAACAAATGTCCTAAGTTCAACAGAGCTATCTATCAATACGGAGCTAAAATTTTAGACCATAAAATTGAAAATGCTACTGGCGCTGAGAAAGTGGCTTTTATTGAAGACTACTTTGTGCTTCTAGAAAAGGCTAGAGAATACTACCCAAGTAAATACGAATTAGGAGAAATTCTCGAAGATATTGGTGTCATGAAATATGATAACCAGAAAGAATTAGGTCTTTCGGATATGCAAATTTATGAGGCGTTCGATAAGGCGTATAAAGAAGATTTGCCAAACTTTACAAGTACCAAAGGTCTATATGTGTATTTCACGAAAACAGTGGATCTATACAAAGCAGGTAAATTTGAATTGCAGAAAGTCTTTGATAAATATGATGACGTTAATGAGCAACTTGAAAGTTTAAACGCTAAATATGCAACCGACTTAAACAAGTTGATTGAAAAGGAAGAGGCTGGACAAAGTTTGACTAAAACAGAAAAGAAATACAAGCCTTACTACCAAGCCAAATTAGAGGCAAATGATAAAATTTCTGGTAGTTTGGATTCTTACTTGGGTCAGTTGGCCAATTGTGAAAACTTAATACCGCTTTACAAAAAAGATTTTCCGACGTATAAAAATGATGCAGAATGGTTGAAAAGAGCCGTGAGCAGAATGTATACAAAAGAATGTACAGATGATCCATTATATATAGATTTAGTAAAAGCTTATGATGCTACAGCACCATCTGCCGACACAAAATACTTTGTGGCTACGATTTTATATAAGCAAGGTAAAAACTCAGAAGGCGATAGCTATATCAAGCAAGCTTATGAATTAGAAACGGATACATTCAAAAAAGCAAGGTTGGCTAAAAGAATTGCGGCAGGGTTTAAAAAGCGAGGAAGTTATAGTTCTGCAAGAAACTATTATAGAGAAGCACTCAAGTTAAATCCATCAGATGGAACACCTCACTTGTCAATTGCAGCTATGTATGCAAGTAGTGCTAACAGTTGTGGCGATACAGCATTTAATAAAAGAGCCGTTTTCTGGTATGCAGCACAAGAGGCTTTAAAAGCAGGTCAAGCAGATCCAAGTTTAAAGGGTGCAGCAAAACAAGCAGCAGACTCTTATAATGCGAACGCTCCTACAAAGTCAGAAATATTTACATGTAGTTGTGAAGGAACTACCATCAACATTGGATGTTGGATTGGAGGTAGCGTGAAGGTGCCAAGCCTATAAGATGATCACTAAAAATAGACATACAAATAAATTCATAGTCACGGCCATTGCTGTGACTATGTTTTTTTCATGTAAAAATAATTTTAAGGAAGTCCAGAAAATTGGTGTGCTGCAAAACCAACCTATCGGTGAGGCAAAAAATATTAATTTAAAATACACCGAAGCAGAGGATTCTCTCGGACGCGTTATTGCAAATTTGGAAAGCCCGAAAATGCTAGACTATTCCAACCGAGAATTTGCCTTTTCCGAATTTCCTGATGGTGTGCGTTTGTCACTCTATGATGAGAACAACCAAAAAAATATAGTATTGGCAGATTATGCCATTGTTTATAACGCAACAGAGCTCATTGACCTTCAAGGAAATGTGATTTTAATTACGCCTCAAAAAGATAGCCTGTTTGCAGAACAAATGTATTACGATCAAAAACAAGAATGGCTATTTAGTAATCATCCCGTCGAGTTAAAATCTGTAGCATCCCGAAGTGGGCATGGAAATATTTTTGATGCCGATACTAAGTTTAACAATTACACCATATTAGAAGGTCGTGGTGAAACTATCTTAAAAGATTAAGCTTCCTAAAGATTTTTTATAAAACATCTTTATCTTTGTATCCAATAAATTATAACAATCAATGAAACTACTCAAGTTTTTTCAATATGTTTATCTGTTCTTTGCCATACTCTTTATTTGGGACGCTATCTCAAATATCGGTGTGGATAGCTCAAGGGTCTTGATTTCATTTGCTTTTGCAGGCTTGTCGATATTTATGTTTTTCTTCCGAAAAAAGTTCAGGAAAAAATTCGATAATAATAAGTAATCACAGATGGACTATAGCATTGTGATTATTGTGCTTATGCTGTTGCTTTCGGCCTTTTTCTCCGGAATGGAAATAGCGTATGTCTCCTCCAATAAAATTCATATTGAGATTGAAAAAAAACAGGGAGATTTCTTAGCAAACATCTTAACGAAGCTTACAGAGAAGCCATCAAAGTTTATTGCTACGATGCTGATTGGAAATAATATCGCATTAGTGGTGTATGGTTTTGTAATGGGTGATGTTTTGGTAGATTGGTTTCAGTCTATGCTACCTTCAGACTACGCACTGGTCAATTATCTATTAAATGATTTAAGCCTGTTAACTCAAACCATCATATCGACTTTAGTCATATTGATTACCGCAGAATTCTTACCAAAAGTCTTTTTCCAAATTTATGCGAATTCATTTTTGAAGATATTTGCCTTTCCAGCCTACCTATTTTACCTTTTATTCTGGTTTATTTCTTCATTTATTATTTGGATTTCAGATAAAATATTAAAACGGTTTTTTAAAACGGAAGGTGATGATGTGCAATTGGCAATGACCAAGGTTGAATTGGGTAATTATATCAGTGAGCAAATGGAATCGGTTGAAGAACACGATGAAGTTGATAGTGAAATACAAATTTTTCAGAATGCTCTTGAGTTTTCAGAGGTAAAGGCGAGAGAGGTCATGGTGCCTAGAACAGAAATTACAGCGGTAGAAGTGAACGACTCTATCAAGAATATCAGCACACTTTTTATTGAATCGGGATTGTCTAAAATTTTAGTTTACAAAGAGAGTATTGACGATATATTGGGTTATGTGCATTCATTTGAATTATTCAAAAAGCCTAAATCGATTAAATCAGTTACAAAACCCGTAGTGTATGTGCCTGCAACCATGTTGGTCAAGGATGTGTTGAATATTTTGACCAAAAAGCGTAAAAGTATGGCGGTGGTTATAGACGAATATGGTGGTACAGCTGGTATTATGACCATAGAAGATATCGTAGAAGAACTCGTTGGTGAGATTGAAGATGAACACGATAGTGTCGAGTTGCTAGAAGAAAAAATTGATGATACGCACTTTAAATTTTCTGCGCGATTAGAAGTAGATTATATTAATGAAGCCTATAAACTCAATTTGCCTGAAGATGAAACGTATGAAACGTTAGGAGGATTAATAGTAAATGAAACAGAAGGTATTCCTCAGGTCAATGATGAGGTCGTTATTGGTCATTTTCAATTTAAAATCTTAGAAGTATCGTCTACAAAAATCGATAGTGTCTCGCTTCAAGTTCTCGAAGAAGATTAATATTTTACAACATTTATTCAATGAGATTTTGTCGGTTTATCATCCATTGTGTAATGCGCTTCTGAAACTTTCGATGAAACCCATGAAATATCGGGAATAAAAATAGAAATCTACTTTTATTATTTAATAGAAAATGGTATTTTCGCCCACTTATTATTCGTTAAATTATACAATATAATGGCAGTTTTAAATAAAATTAGACAACGTTCACTGTTCTTGATTTTAATCATCGCATTAGCGTTATTTTCATTTGTTCTTACAGATCTATTCAAAAATAGTGATGCTTTGTTCGGTGGTGCTCAGGATGTCGTAGCGACAGTTAATGGTCAAAACATTAACAGAATAGAATTTATGAATCGAGTGGAAAACATGCAAAGGCAAATGGGACCTAATGCCACTTCTACTCAAGTTATGGATAGAGTGTACGACCAAGAAGTGCGTCGTGCTGTAATGAAAACACAATTTGAAGAATTAGGTTTGACCGTTGAGAAAGATCAAATGAAAGATCTTTTGGAACAAAGTTTTTCAAGTTATCCAGAATTTCAAAATGAAGCTGGTTTGTTTGATGAAAACAAATTAACGGAGTTCGTTGCGAACCTAAAGTCTTTAAATGGTGAAAGAGCCTTATTAGGGAATTTTCAATTAAATTATAATGACTGGGTGAACAATGAGAGTTCGATTGCCATTGGTGCTCAGGAGCGTGCCTACTATAATATGGTAAAAGCTGGAGTCAATGCTACCTTGAATGAAGCGGAAGTAGATTACATGTTGGAAAGTGCTACACGTGATTTAAAGTTTGTTCAAATACCTTACACTACAATCAATGATAGTTTGGTTGAGGTAACGAAATCTGATATTAAAGCGTACATCAACGAGAATAAAAAGAAATTTGAAGTAGAAGCTTCTCGTGATATTGTATTTGTTGAGTTTAAAGAAGAACCGAGTCTGAAAGATGAGGAAGCTCTTAAAGCGAGTTTCAATAAGTTTATTGATGGCAAGCTAGAATATGATAAGGACAATAATGATACAATCAGAATCAAAGCATTCTCTCAAGTGAAGGCTGATGAGATGACCGATTATATAAATTATACGGCAGAATCTGATGTGAGTTATACAGACACTTTTGTAAAGAAGTCACAGTTATCAGATGCAGTCGCAGACACTTTATTCAATTTGAATGTTGGAGATATTTATGGGCCATACAAGGACAATGGAATGATGAAATTGACCAAAATGGTGGCGACTACTCAAATTCCTGATTCAGCGAAAGTAAGACATATCCTTATTCCTCATATTGGAGCAACCAGAGCAGCAGCTGATGTGACTCAAACAGAAGCACAAGCTAAAGAAACGGCAGATAGTGTGTTAGCTGTAGTGAGAGCAGATCGATCTAAATTTCCAGAATTGGTAACAGCCTTGTCATCCGATCAAGGAAGTGTTGAGAATGGTGGTGTCTATGATTTTCACCCTAGTACACAAATGGTGAAACCTTTCAGTGATTTTGAGTTCCAAAATAATGTTGGTGATATTGATGTGGTACAAACGCAGTTTGGTTTCCATATCATTGAAATTTTAGATCAAAAAGGGTCATCTAAAGCAGTAAAAGTAGCGACCATAGCAAGAACGATAGAGCCTTCTGAGGAAACTATTGATGAGGTATTTACGAATGCTTCTAAATTTGAATTAGCCATCCAAGATACAGATTTTCAAGAGGCTGCTGATGCACGTGATTTGAAAGTTAAACCAGTCAACAGTATCAAGATATTAGATGAAAACATTCCAGGTATTGGAAGTCAAAGACCTATTGTAAGATGGGCTTTTGAAGAAGGAACTAAGGTTGGAGATTATAAACGATTTACGATTCCAGGTGGTGGATATGCCGTTGTTCAAGTCACGAAAATCAACAAGGAAGGTTTAATGGATCCTGAGAATGCTTCGGCTTCAGCTTTGAGTGAAATCAGAAAAGAGAAGAAAGCGCAAATGATTCGTGAGAAAATCTCAGCAACAACAGTGGAAGAGGTTGCTAAAAGTCAAAATAGAACAACTAGTACAGCAGCTTCTGTTAATATGAAGAATCCAACCTTGTCTGGTGCTGGTCTAGAACCTAAAGTAGTAGGCGTCGCATTTGGCTTAAACGAAGGAGAAACTTCTGGTTTAATTAATGGTAATAGAGGTGTGTTTATGGTGGAAGTTACCAAAGTGAATGAAGCTACCAAGCTTGACAATTACCAAGCTATTGCAAACCGATTGAGTACAGCTAGATCGAATGCCGCACAAACTAAAGTTTACAATGCGCTTAAAGAAACGGCAGACATTGAAGATAATAGAGCAAAATTCTATTAATCTGAGCAAAACGATATAATTGAAAAGCTTCACCTGATGGTGAGGCTTTTTTTTATTTGTCCATGATCATTTCTGAATATGATAAGATGGTCTTATAACCTTTACTCAAGAAATAATTGGTAGGATCTTGCTCTGACGCAGTCATTATAAAATCACCACCCCAAGCACCAAGGCTTTTAATACTCCCTTGAAAATCGGAGAACAATCGCTGCTTTACAGAAGTGGTTTTAATCACTTTGGAAATGATGGATTCATGGTCTTCCATGAGGGTTCTAAATGTCTCTAGCGACTTGCATTGAACCATTTGATTGGTAATCCTATTAATTTTTAGAATGGCTGATTCATCCAAGCCTTTGTTCGTTCTATATTTAGCGATGCCATCTCTACTGTTTTGCTTCTGATTCAAATGTATAAAGTACAGCTGTTGTTTGAAAGACGGATTGAAATGAACGGTGTTTACCAAAGGCTGTTTTCGGTTGTTCAATTGATAGGTAAGCGATTGATCTGATTGCGCACAAGCGATATCGTAACCACTACCACCAAAAGTTAAAGCTAATAATCTATAAGGGTCAACACCAGCCCATGAGGCGATATTGTTAATTAGGGTGGAAGAGGTTCCAAGACCCCAATTTTTTGGGAATTCAAGTGTTGTTGTAATCTCTATACGGTCTTGAGTAGCCAAAAATTCAGGATTGAGTTGCTTTGTAGCATTCAAAATTTGAAGGAGACGATCTGTAATTGGATCCGTTTTTTTTGTGGTCCTAGAAATAGAATTCCCGGAGAGATCAAATGTGGAGGTGTACCATTCTGAGCCATGATTATCGAGGCTTCTCCATTTTAGTAAATGACTGTCATCAGAAGTTTTTGTGACCGTCAGAGATTGTCCAAATTTAGTTGGAACAGCCAAAGCGAGTGCACCATCAAGTACCAGGTATTCGCCTGAGATCAGTAATTTGCCATGACTGTAGTAAGGGGTCATTTATTGTCTGAGTTTTTCTATTTCAGAAACGACATCACTATGAGTGACTGTATGCGTTTTAAAGTGCTCAATTAATGTTGTTTTTTCGTCGGAAGTCGCTTCTAGTTGATTCAAAATATTCATGAGATGCATTTTCATGTGTCCTTCCTGTATTCCTGTAGTTGTTAAAGACCGTATAGCTGCAAAATTTTGAGCTAAGCCAGCCACAGCGACTATTTGCATCAGCTCCTGCGCTGATGGCTTACCGAGCATTTCCAATGTTAATTTTACCAATGGGTGTAAATTTGTTAAGCCTCCAACCGTTCCAAGGGCCAAAGGGATTTCCATCCAAAACTTAAAGGTGTCACCTTCAATTTCAGCATGTGTTAAACTTGTATATTGACCATTCTTCGCAGCATAGGCGTGAACACCAGCTTCAACAGCTCTAAAGTCATTGCCTGTAGCAAGAACAACAGCGTCAATGCCGTTCATAATACCTTTATTATGAGTCACCGCTCTAAAAGGTTCAACTTCAGCAATTTTTACCGCTTGGACAAATTTCTCTGCAAAAACTTCCGGAGCGATATCAGGATGGTCATTAAGGTCATTGATAGGGCAACTCACCTCGGCTCTTACAATGCAATTGGGAACATAATTAGAAAGAATGGACATGATAATTTCTAATTGACACGACAATGATTTTTGAGCTTCCCTTTTCAGTGTTTCAGCAAATTGCTCTAAGCAAGAATTTATAAAATTGGCACCCATGGCATCCAAGGTCTCAAAAGTAACGTGTAATTGGTAATAGTGCTCTAATACGTCTGTTTTATCTCTAAATTCAATATCAACAATACCACCACCACGCTTTTCCATATTTTTGGTGATGTGTTTGGTGTCTTCATAAAGCTTTTCTTTAATCACATAATCAATAAATAGCGCCAAATCTTCTGGATCTCCGTCTGAGGTAAAATGCACTTGACCAATTTTTTGTGTGGAAATAACTTCCGTTTTGAATCCACCACGATCATACCAAAATTTTGCCGACTTACTAGCAGCAGCAACCACAGAACTCTCCTCAATGGCCATTGGTATGGTGTAAGTTTTACCATTGATTAAGAAATTTGGTGCAACACCTAACGGGAGATAGAAATTAGTGATGGTGTTTTCTATAAACTCATCGTGTAGCTGCTGTAGCTTTTCATCAGAATTCCAGTATTGTTCAATGAGTGCGCGCGAAGATTCAGGATGCGCAAAGTAAGTAGTAACTAACCAATCGATTTTTTCTGATTTCGATAATTTGGAAAAACCTGAAATGGGTTTGGTCATGAGCTAAATTTTAAAATGTCTAGAATTTTGAAGTCATCAAATACGAATTACAAAGATAGTATTCTTGGTATTATTATTGATGCCTTACCACAATATTGCGTATTTAACTCACATTAGTTACTGTTTTTTGCATTATTTTTAGTAAACTTGACATTATTTTATCAAAAAAATAACTTTATGAGAATATTGAAATCCTTAGCACTTCTTCTGTTTTTTGTAACCGCTTTAGCATCAGCACAAAATAAAGAAATAACACTTGAGGAAATATGGGATGGAAGTTTTAGAACCGAACGAATGGATGCCCTACATTCCATGAAAAACGGTCAGCAATATTCTGTTTTGAATTATGAAAACAGAACCTCTCAAATTGATATTTTTGATTATAAAACACTGGAAAAAGTGAAGACGTTAGTGAGTGCTTCATCTATAGACGACATTGACTACTTTACAGATTATACATTTTCGGCAGACGAAACCAAAGTCTTACTAGCGACAGATGTGGAACCAATATTCAGACGCTCAACTTTAGGGAAATATTATGTATATGATACCAAAACCAACAAAACCAGTTTGGTGTCTGAAGAAAAAATTCAAGAACCAACATTTTCACCTGATGGGACTAAAATCGCATATGGTTTAAATAACAATTTATACATTAAAGACTTAAGCACAAATACCACCAGACAAATCACGTTTGATGGTGAAAAAAATAAGATTATCAATGGAATTACGGATTGGGTTTATGAGGAAGAGTTTAGCTTCGTACGTGCTTTTGAATGGAACGCAGCGAGTAACCACATTGCATTTATACGTTTTGATGAAAGTAATGTTCCAGAGTTTTCAATGGATGTTTATGGAAAAAATTTATACCAAACCCAACACGTTTTTAAATATCCAAAAGCAGGAGAAGCCAATGCTAAAGTGTCTCTCCATTTGTACGATTTGAATTCAGAAAAAACAAAAGAATTTAAACCGAAAAAAGCTTACAACGACTTTTATATTCCTAGAATTAAATGGACCAACGATGCCAAAATATTGAGTGCTCAATATATGAATCGTCATCAAAATGAATTGGACTTATGGTTAATTAACGCCAATACTGGTGACGGTAAACTTGTACTTGAAGAAACGGATAACGCGTATGTGGATGTCACGTTTGATTTAACCTTTTTAAAAGACAATAGTTTTATTTGGACCAGTGAAAAGGACGGCTGGAATCATATTTATCATTATGAGGATACTGGTAAGTTGATTAATCAAGTCACTTCAGGTAATTGGGAAGTCACCAATTATTATGGATACGACGAGGACACGAAGCGTATTTTCTATCAATCTACTGAAGATGGCTCCATCAACAGAAGTGTTTACTCGATAGGCTTAAATGGTAAGAACAAGAAGCGTTTAACTAAAAACACCGGTACCAACAATGCGGCATTTAGTGCCGATTTCACCTACTTTATAAATACGTATTCAAGTGCAACAAATCCACCTGAATACACTTTAAACAATGCCAAAACGGGAGATGTCATTAAAAGTATTAAAGACAATGATAAGCTTTCTCAAAAGCTAGCAGAATATAAGACGTCTGCCAAAGAATTTAGCACCATCAATGTCAATGGAAATGATTTGAATATGTGGATGATTAAACCAGCTAATTTTGATGCGTCTAAAACTTATCCCTTATTTATGTACCAATATTCAGGGCCAGGATCACAAGAAGTTTCTAATAGTTGGAATTCTTCCAATGATTATTGGTTTCAGCATTTAGCACAACAAGGCTATATAGTGGCTTGTGTTGACGGAAGAGGAACTGGATATAAAGGTGCCGACTTCAAAAAAGTGACACAAAATGAATTAGGTAAATACGAAGTGGAGGATCAAATTGCAGCAGCAAAACAATTGGCACAATTGCCCTATATAGATGAAAATAACATAGGCATTTGGGGTTGGAGCTATGGTGGTTTTATGAGTAGTAACGCCTTATTCAAAGGCAATGATACGTTTAGTATGGCTATTGCGGTTGCTCCAGTAACTAGCTGGCGTTTTTATGACACCATTTATACTGAACGCTATATGACCACACCTCAAGAGAATCCTTCAGGATATGATGAAAATTCGCCTATCAACCACGTAGATAAGCTGAAAGGAGACTTTTTATTGATTCATGGGACAGGTGATGACAATGTACATGTACAAAATACGATGCGCATGGTAGAAGCCTTAATTCAAGCGGATAAGCAATTTGAATGGATGCTATATCCAGATAAAAATCATGGTATTTACGGCGGAAATACGCGATTACATTTGTACAAGAAAATGACCAATTTTATTCATGAGCATTTAGGAGAAAACCGAAACGTTCCTGATTCTAAGAAAACAGAAAACACGAAAATAAAAGGATAAAATTAACTAACTAAATTAAATAATGTATGTCAACAGCAACACTTAAGCCACATCAAAAGGAGCTATTTGGGCAACCTATAGGACTCTATATATTGTTTCTAACAGAAATGTGGGAGCGCTTTTCATACTATGGAATGCGTGCTCTTCTAGTATTATACATGACGACACAAACTATGGGTGATGATAGAGGACCTGGATTAGGTTGGACTAATCAAGAAGCGCTGGCACTATATGGTTGGTACACAATGTTGGTATATGTTATGTCTATTCCTGGGGGAATGATTGCTGATAAGCTTATAGGTCAAAAAAAAGCCGTATTAGTGGGAGCTATCGTACTGTGTTTAGGACATGGAGTACTTGTATTAACTGATATTTGGGCTTTCTACACTGG
>JAAEZI010000055.1:0-9667 GCA_018222915.1 Algicola sp.
GCGTCACAAAATTTGCTACTGGATTTGATATAACCTCTAAATCTAAAGTCGTGGTACTGAAACACCCGTTTACAGTATCATCCAGTCTCACAAAGACAGTCTGTAAGTTAGGAACAATATTAGTATAAGGTGAGAATATTTCATTAGTAGCAGTACCAGCATCAGCTAATGTTTCATAATAGGACACAACAACGTTAGCTTGACCATTTATTACTTCTGCATTGGCATCAGTCAGGGTGAATACCGCAAAACCATCTGTATCATCATCACAAGTGGATAAAGGTGTTGGAACTAAAACAGCTGGTCCAGGATTTACAATTAAATCAAAAGAAATCGTTTCAAAACACAAAGTATTGGTATCATTTTCAGCTCTAACAAATATGGTTTGAGGATTTGAAGTATTTGTGTAAGGACTGGCAAGTGGGTTTACATTAGCATCTGCATCAGCCTGAGTTGAATGATATGTTACCGTTATTCCTGTTTGACCATTCAGCATAGCAGCTGTTTGAGAATTTAAGTCAAATTGTTCAACACCATCACCAGAAACATCATCACAGACCACTAAATCATCAGGTTGAACTAAGACAATTCCAGAAGATACAAGTAGGTCAAATGTTGTAACAACATAGCAAGAGGTATTATTAATGTTTTCTAGTCTGACAAAAATAGTCTGAGGATTAACCGTATTCGTATAAAGATTAGGAAGAGGATTTACATCATTATCCGCATCAGCTTGTGTAGCATGATAAGAGATAGCCACATCAGCCTGAGCTCCAATAACTTCCGCATCTTTAGTTGACAAGTCAAATTCAGTAAAGCCATCAACAACCGCATCATCACAAAGGATATAGTCTGTAATCGGATTGATTAAAGGGTTTGGGAAAAACGTCATTTCTACCTCTTCACTTAGCGTACAACTTTGATCTGTTACCTCAACTAAATAAGTTCCTGAATTAGGAGACGATACTGTTAGTGTTGGATTAGTTTCTCCTGTTTGTAAAATCCCTTCTAAATACCATTGATACGTTGCAGTAGCTGAGCCAATATCAGCATCTAAAACAACATCTGCATCACCTTCACAAAGCTCTTGGTCTGGACCTAAATCTACAGTGAAAGGCACATCCTTACTAACAGTAACATCGTCGGTTACTATAACAACATCATTATTACAATTGGTGTATGTTACTTGAGCTGTATATGTTGTAGTACCTGTTGGACATACATTTAACGTAGGCGTTGTGCCTATAACAGCTCCTGTATCATCCAGCCAAGCAAAATCAATAATACTAGGACCAGCTGGAGTAAAACGCCAAGCTTCATCAGTAGCAGTCCATTGCCCAGTATTTCTTCCTGGTGGTACAAACGCAGTTGTACCAGCATCATTTTGAATACCAACAGCAGCATTACCACTATTCCATCCTGAGCATAATGGCTTGTCTTTAATATAAATATCAATTACATTAGTTGTTTCATAGAATACTGCCATGTGAGTAGCCACAAGATTATTACAAGAAAACATTGGAACTTCATAAAAGGAAACTGCCAGCACTCTATTAGGTGCTGTTCCAATAATTTCCCATGCAATTTCTTCAGCATTCCCTACTGATGGATCTATATCATGAGTTGGTGTTAATACATTAGCCTCTCCTAAAGTAGGATTTGAATTGTTCGGTAAGCTTTCGGAAAAAGCCCAACCATTACTGGTATCACCAGCGTTAACATCAAAACGAATCACACCATTAGAACCCACTTGAAACTGGGTTTCAATATTTGTAAAAAAACAAAAATCAAAAGGCAAACTTTCTACATCAGACCAACGGTCATCCTGATTAGGATTTAATGAATTTGTCAATCCGTTGAAAGCAAATGGTGGCACAAAAGGAATTGCAGTTACTGTATAGGTATTCGTTTCACCTATATCTAAAAACTCAGCTGTAATATCTGTACAATCATCTGCACAATCAATAACAATATCGTCACCAGCTTCTACGAAAGGATTACCTGGTCCAGATGCACCAATTTGAGCTGTTAAATCAATCATATTTGTACTGGAACAACCAGCAGGATTGGTGTCAGTGATCACTAATGTTACTGTAAATAAACCAGCCGTAGCATATTGATGCGTTGTAGTGGCTCCTGTTCCTGTATTACCATCACCGAAATCCCAGAAATACGTTGCTCCTGTGCCATCGATTGAAAATGTACCACTACCATTAAAAGTAATGACTTCATTGACATCAGCAATAACAACATTATTCACATCAAATGCTGGACTAGTACTATCTAAATTTGCAACAATAGTTTGACAAGGTGTTAAACAAGCAATATCTGCAGCCCAACCTGTAGTTGTTCCTGAACCGTTAGACACAAACTCAATAGTTAAACATCCTGAAGGCGTTGTTGCTTCTACAACTCCTGGATTATTTCCTCCGGAAAACGAACCAAATGACGGAAATGTATTATCAGGTCCATCATAAATAGTAAGCACGTCTAATCCTAATTGTGTACTAAACGCTGTAAAAGTTAACTGAATAGCATCACCAGCAGTTGGTGGGCAAATCGTTAATGAGAAATTTTCGTTGCTTGAATAAGGTCCGAATTCACCTCCAGAATCAAAAAATCGATCTGTACATTGATTAAAAGTTCCATCTTGCATCAGAATGTCCTGACCATATGAAAAAACTGTAAAAATGAGGAATATAAGGGTAGTTATTTTTTTCATAATATGATGATTATTGAGGGTTTTGAGATTTGATGATGACTAAATATTGTGAATTATCAAATCGATATGTTTTTGAACCTTCTCTTGAATGAAAGTTAAACTGATATTTTAAAGGATTAAATGTACTCGCATTATACATAGCATCACGACTCAACCCTTTATTGTAGTGATTAAAAAGAGGCACTGTAGATAAATTAATAAAACTTGACAAGTCTTTACCTGGCAGTTCAATAATTTCTACCCGATTTCTAAGAATATGTTTAACATCTTTTAAACGTTGTGGCTTGCTTAAAATATCTTCTTCAGCATGTTCACCATACACTTCAACAATTTGAGCTAATTCTTTAGCTGTTAGAGGCGCATCAACATTGTCATTATACACAACATGTTGTAATGGTTTTTGCTTTTGATTAGTTTGGGAAAACGACACATTTACAGTTAACATACTAAAAATGAATGCCAAAGGCAGAAGATATTTTGAATTCATAGCTTTCTTATTGATTAAAAGACGTGAAATTTAAGAAAATTTTAATTAAAACACTGTTAATGTTGAATCACAATTAACGACTAAAATTAACCTTGTTGTTACATTACTATAACATTTAAGATTAAAAAACTCCTACCTATGGATTAACTTTTTTTAATTGTTTATCTTTGCAGACTCTTAAAGCAACTTTTTAAGTTGATTAAGACGTTTTTAATTTTAAGCAGTGTTATTAAAAACGAACTGACAATGTTCAGAAATATTGAATTTATGAAAATACACAAAGACTTGGAAGATTTTGAAGCCATAGGTGATGACCACATAGGTTCTTCATCTGAAACACCATTACGTAATGATGCATTCAAACTTACTAATGACGAAAAAATAGATATCATCAAAGACGATGTTCGTCATATTATGGAAACTTTAGGCCTTGATTTAACAGATGATAGTTTAAATGGTACACCTAATCGTGTTGCAAAAATGTTTGTAAATGAAATTTTTGGCGGATTAGATCCTAAAAGAAAACCTAAAGCTTCAACTTTTGATAATAAATACAAGTATGGTGAAATGCTTGTTGAAAAAAACATCACAGTATATTCAACTTGTGAACATCACCTACTTCCTATTGTAGGAAAAGCACATGTTGCTTATATTTCTAATGGAACAGTAGTTGGTCTTTCAAAAATGAATAGAATTGTAGATCACTTTGCCAAACGACCTCAAGTTCAGGAACGTTTAACGATTCAAATTGTCAAAGAGTTACAAAGCGTTCTCAACACTAAAGATGTCGCATGTGTCATTGATGCAAAGCACCTTTGTGTAAATTCGAGAGGAATCAGAGATATTGACAGCAGCACTGTAACGTCAGAATTTGGCGGAAAATTCAAAGACAAAGAAACCAAAAGAGAATTTTTAGATTATATTAAGTTAGACACAGAATTTTAATTTCTGAATACTCAACCATCAACATGCAACTATATCAAAATCAAACCATTCAGATTTATAATTCGTTAAGCGGTAAAAAAGAAAAGTTTCAACCTATTGAAGCAGGTTATGTTGGGATGTATGTTTGCGGACCAACCGTTTACAGCAATGTGCATTTAGGAAACGTAAGAACCTTTATGTCTTTTGATATGATTTACAGGTATCTGAAGCATTTAGGATTTAAAGTCCGATACGTGAGAAACATTACTGATGCTGGACATTTGGAAAATGATGCAGATGCTGGTGAAGATAAAATCACTAAAAAAGCGCGTTTAGAGCAAATAGAGCCTATGGAAGTTGTTCAGCGTTATACTGTAGATTTTCACAATATTTTGAATACGCTTAACTTCTTACCTCCAAGTATTGAGCCGACTGCAACAGGACATATCATAGAACAGATAGAATTAATCAAAACTATAATCGATAATGGGTTTGCTTATGAAGTCAATGGTTCTGTGTATTTTGATGTTCATAAGTTTAATGAATCTAATGAATACGGTAAATTAAGCAAGCGTAAACTCGAAGATTTAATCCACAATACTCGTGCACTTGAAGGACAAAGTGATAAGAAAAACCCTCAGGATTTTGCTCTTTGGAAAAAAGCCGAACCGCAACACATTATGCGCTGGCCTTCACCATGGAGTGACGGCTTTCCTGGTTGGCATTTAGAGTGTACAGCAATGAGCACCAAATACTTAGGTGATAATTTTGATATTCATGGAGGTGGAATGGATTTAAAATTTCCACATCACGAATGTGAAATCGCTCAAAGTGAAGCTGCCAAAGGTGTGTCACCAGTAAATTACTGGATGCATGCCAATATGCTTCAGCTAAACGGTCAACGCATGTCTAAAACTACCGGAAACACTGTTAATCCTGATGAATTATTATCTGGAAACAATAAATTCTTCAGTAAAGCCTATTCGCCGAGTGTGATTCGTTTTTTTAATGCGCAATCCTCTTACAGAAGTGTTTTAGATTTAACTGATGATGGTTTGCTAGCAAGTGAAAAAGGCTTTTACAGATTAATGGATGCTATACATAGTTTAGACGATTTACAAGCTGGAAGTATATCTACATTTAATGTTAGCGAATGGAAACAGAAATGTTATGACGCTATGAATGACGACTTTAACTCTCCTATTTTAATTGCGCATCTTTTTGAAGCAGTAAAAGTAGTCAATCAAATTAAAGACAATAAGGCATCTTTAACATCTGAAGACTTAGATGTTTTGAAACAAACGATGAATGCTTTCACATTTGATGTTTTAGGATTGATAAATACATCTCAATCTGAAGCTGGAACTGAAAAACTTTCAGGAGCTGTAGAGCTATTGATCCAGCTACGGCAAGAAGCCAGAGCCAATAAAGATTTTGCTTTATCTGATAAAATTCGGGATGAGTTAGCAGCAAAAGGCATTCAATTGAATGATGGCAAGGATGGCACGACGTTTTCTCTTTAGATTTAAAGTTGTTTGTTCTGAAGCTGTTGAGTCGTTAATATGCCATTGAACATTTAATTTTTATAGAAAAAATTCTATATTTGTTGTGAATTCATTAAATATGCATACCTATTCGTTTGAGAAACTCAAAGTCTGGAAAGAATCCATTCAATTAGGTATTACAACTTATAAAATCACAAATAACTTACCTAAAGAAGAAAAGTATGGATTATCTTCTCAAATGCGTCGTTGCTCAATTTCAATATCTTCTAATATAGAAGAAGGCACTACTCGATTGACTAAAAAAGATAAAGCACACTTTATGACAATCTCTTACAGTTCTGCTATCGAATTGCTAAATCAATTAATCATGTCAAAAGAACTCGATTACATTTCTGAAGAAAATTATCTTAAACTAAGACAAGATATAGAATCAATAACAAACAAAATTAATAGTTTGAGAAGCCATTTTTTAAAATAAAAATCTAATAATAGTCAATTTGTTCATCGTAAAGTCGTTTAATAATAATCTTGTTCGCTAAATGAATTTCTTAGATTTGAAATAGAATTACTAAACCTGAAACAACTTAACATCTTCACAACAAACAACTTTACAATAATTGAAAAAATTCCTGACATATCCATTTCTGTTTTTAATTAAAGTCTATCAAACTTTTATTTCACCATTAACACCTGCCTCTTGCAGATTTCAGCCAACGTGTTCACATTACGCAAAAGAAGCCTTAGAAGTACATGGGTTTTTTAAAGGTGGAACATTAGCGATTAAGAGGATTTTTAGTTGTCATCCTTGGGGACGAAGTGGATACGATCCTGTTCCTGAAAAAGAAGATTAAAACTATCTTAAGGTTTACGACCATTCGAGCATAAATAGTATCTTTACCCAACAAAACAAAATATATGTACGCTTTAGATATCGTCTGGAACCCTTCTAAAGGAATTGATTTAGGATTTTTTACACTTCATTTCTACAGCTTAATGTGGATTATTGCCTTCCTCTTAGGCTTTCAGATAGTCAAACAAATTTTCAGAAATGAAAAACAAACCAATCAGGCATTAGATTCTCTTTTTATCTATTCTGTTGTAGGAATCATGTTAGGTGCACGACTTGGGCATGTTATTTTTTACCAGCCAGAACTAATCAATGATGATTTCTTCAGTATTTTCCTTCCTTTCAAGTTTAAAGGAGGTATAGAATTTACAGGTTTTCAAGGTTTAGCAAGTCATGGAGCTGCCATAGGCATGATTATTTCTATGTATTTGTACAATAAAAAAGTGATTAAAAAAACGGTTCTGTGGATTCTTGATCGCGTTGTTGTTCCTGTTGCTTTAGGTGCTGTATTTGTCCGTTTAGGAAATTTTATCAATTCTGAAATCATAGGAAAAGTAACCGATTCTTCATTTGGAGTTCAATTTATTCAAGACACATACAACAAATATGACGTTGTGAAAATTACAGGAATAAAAGATGTGAAAGAGGCTTATACTGCATTAGGAAGCGATCCTAAATATGCTGAATATTTAGAAAAAGTCCCTTTTAGACATCCTGCACAATTATACGAAGCCTTCAGTTATGTATTTGTATTCTTAATATTAATGTTTGTTTACTGGAAAACAAATAAGAGTGAACAGCAAGGCTATTTATTCGGTTTATTTTTAGTCCTGCTCTGGACTGTACGTTTCTTTGTTGAATACTTAAAAGAACCTCAAGGTGAAGAATATTTCACATTGTTCAATCTGCAAACTGGTCAATTATTAAGTATTCCTTTTATTTTAATTGGGTTGTATTTTATGTTCATTTACAAACCAAAACGTAAATTGAGTTAATTATGAAACGTCATTGGCTTAAATTATCTGCTATGACTATAGCTGGTGTTTTATGCTTTTCGAGTATCTCATGCAAGAACGAAACGAAAAGTAAAACGGTAAAAGCGATTACTGTTTCATTTGAGAAAGAAGGCGAACTTCAAATAAAAAAGGCTGCTTCAGATTCAATCAGTACAAAACTTGACATTGAAGTTGCTGATGATGACTATTCTACTCAAACTGGTTTGATGTATCGCAAACATATGGAGGCGTATCAAGGCATGTTATTCATCTTTCCTGATTCGGATTACAGAAGTTTTTACATGAAGAATACTGAAATTCCGTTAGACATCATTTATATTTCAGAAAACAAAGAGATTGTTAGCATTCAGAAAAATGCAAAACCTATGGATGAAACCTCTTTACCTTCAGAAGCACCAGCAAAATATGTGCTGGAGGTTAATGCTGGATTAAGTGACACCTGGAATCTAGAAAAAGGAGATGTAATCGAATTTAATACCTATTAGCACCTTACAGTTTTTCAATGAGGTTTCTACTGTAATCAACCTGTCAGGATCAGTATAAAAAAAGCCATTCAAATTGAATGGCTTTTTTAGTTATAACTATTAGTGAATTATTCCTCTACTTTAGGAGCTTCACCTTTATCCTTTAAGGTATCATACATAATTGGAGTTGCAATAAACACCGATGAATACGTACCAACAACAACACCTACAATCAATGCAAATAACAAACCTCTAAGCGATTCTGCACCAAAAATGAACATTGCTAATAATACTACTAACGTCGTTAACGATGTATTTAATGTTCTACTTAATGTGCTGTTAATCGCTGAGTTAATATTTGATCCACCTTTAAATCCTGCTCTTTCTGCAATTACTTCTCTAATTCTGTCAAATACAACCACTGTATCATTCAGAGAGTAACCAATTACAGTCAAAATCGCTGCAATGAAGGCCTGATCAATTTCCATACTGAATGGCATAAACTTGTAAAGTAATGAGAAGATACCTAATACAATGATTACATCATGGAATACAGCTGCAACGGCACCAATTGAGAATTGCCATCTTTTAAAACGGAATAAGATATAAAGGAATACCACGACTAAAGATCCTAAAACTGCCCAGAATGATTCTTTTTTGATATCATCGGCAATGGTCGGACTTACTTTACTTGATAACACTTTACCTACACCATTAGTAGCTTCAGAGAATTCGGTATACGTAATATCTGCTGGTAAATACGATTTCAATCCGTTAAATAACATGGTTTGAACTTCTTCATCTGCTTCAGCTGAATTTTCATTTACTTTATATTTCGTAGAGATTTTCAACTGATTTGCTGCTCCAATCGTTTTCACCTCAGCACTTCCGAAGACAGCATTTAAGTCTTTAGCAACAGCTTCAGAACTTACAGCATTTTCAAAACGCACCTGATAGGTTCTTCCTCCAACAAAATCAATACCTTGATCTAACTTGTTTGTAAATAAAGATCCTAAACTTACTAAAATTAATATACCAGAAACTACATAAGCGACTTTACGTTTCGAAATAAATTTGATATTCATGTTCTTGAATAAATTCTTCGTAATTGATGTAGAAAAATCTAAATTCTTTCCTCTGTTTACATACCAGTCTACCAATAAACGTGTAATGAATATTGCCGTAAATAAAGAGGTTACAATACCTATAAGTAAGGTTGTTGCAAAACCTTTAATTGGACCAGTACCAAATACAAATAAGATTAATGCTGTTAAACCTGTTGTAATATTTGCATCTAAAATTGAAGATAATGCATTTGCGAAACCATCTTTTACAGCTTCTTTCATTGCTTTACCTTTAGCTAATTCTTCTCGAATACGCTCAAAAATAAGTACGTTCGCATCAACAGACATACCAATAGTTAAAACGATACCAGCTAAACCAGGAAGTGTTAATACAGCACCTAATCCTGAAAGCACACCAAAGATTAATAAGATGTTTAACAATAAGGCGATATCTGCAAAAATACCTGCTTTGCCATAATACATGATCATCCATAGCAATACTAAAGACAATGCAATTAAAAATGATTTTGTTCCACTCTCAATGGCTTCTTGTCCTAAAGAAGGACCAACCTGATCTGCCTGAACAATATCTGCAGAAGCTGGTAATTTACCTGCTCTTAGAACGTTTGCTAAATCGA
>JAAEZI010000055.1:9677-13543 GCA_018222915.1 Algicola sp.
ATCGACTGCTTCATTGACTGTAAAGTTACCTGAGATTTCAGTGTTTCCACCAGAAATAGCTCCATTAGAAGCTGTTGGTGCAGAATAAACGATATCATCTAAAACGATAGCAATCTGCGATTTATTTGCAAATGCTCTTCCAGTAATTTCTTCCCATTTCTTAGCACCTTTAGCATTCATTTGCATCGTTACAGATGGCTTGTTTGTTACACTGTAAGATTGACGAGCATCAGTAATTACTGCGCCACTTAATTCTGGTTCATTTTCTCTGTTACCTTTTAGCGTATATAAATCTACATACTCAATTCCTGTTTCAGGATCAACAGTTGGTAAACCAAAAGCGAACTTGATGTTTCTTGCATCTGCAGGAAGATTAGCTCTTACCTGAGGCATATCAAGATATGACTGAAATTTATCTTTATCCTCTAGTTTAATTCCTATCATTCCGCCAGAACGAGGAGGTCCGATTAAATCGAATAACGGATTAACTTCAGAAACATCTGTTGAATCTGTTGATGTATCACCTAATAAATCATCAATTGTACTATCTACAGAAGTTGAATCCTGAGCTTCAGTTGCTTCTTCTTTTTCTTCAACTCCCAGCACTTTTTTAAGTGTTTCGTTTGAAGCTACGAAGAAATTACCAACAGCCTGACCATTATCAACATCCCAGAATTGTAACTGTGCAGTTGTTGTAATTAACTCGGTTGCACGTTTTACATCTTTAACTCCAGGAAGTTCAACTAATACACGACCTGTATTTCCTAAACGTTGAATGTTTGGAGATGTTACACCAAACTGGTCAATACGCTTACGTAATACTTCAAAAGCAGAAACGATAGACTCATCTACTTTTTGTTCAATTTCAGCCTTCACTTCATCATCAGTCATGTTGATGTTTATCACATCATCTAAACTTCTGTTAGCAAAGATATCTGGAGATGCTAATTTTTGATCACCTTTGATCGCATCCCAAGCCTGATAAAATGATTCTAGATAAGATTCCTGAGCATCTTTCTGAAGTTCTTCAGCATCTGCTAACGCTTTATTAAATGCTGGGTCTTTACTATTGTTGGCAAGACCTTTTAAGATGTCTTTTACCGAAATTTCTAAAATCACATTAAGTCCGCCTTTAAGGTCAAGACCTAAGTTCATCGATTTCTCTTTAACTTCTTTAAATGTGAAGTTTGCAATTCCTAAATCAAATACTTCCTGACTTGAAATTGAATCTAAATAGCGTACCTCAGCCTCATTGATGGCTTCACTATCTTGGAATTTACTTTCGGCATAGGTTTTTGCCTCATTTTCAATTTGGTTAGCTTTAAATGTAAATGATAATTGGTAGATGCTTACCAATCCAAATAACAGAGCAAAAAGCTTTACTAATCCTTTGTTTTGCATTACTTTAATTTTTTTGTGACAAATGTTTTCCCATAATTTTGGGTGAGCAAATATAGACTTTACTCTTAATTTGACAATTATTTATTGTATTTATATAAGTTATTTTGAACGCTGTTAGACCTCGTCTTTAATCGTCCTTTAAAATGTAATTGAAGTTCAATGGGAAAATAATTAGCAACTAGCTAATATGAAAAATCCCAATAGAGTCAGGTCCTGCCCGAACCTCTGGAATTTTGTGAGAGATATGATTAATTGCAATTCCTGAATGCTTATGGAATTTGTATGCAACTTTTACTTGCTGTTCAACAATATTACAATCAACTGGTTTTGCATGAGCAAACGGATTGGTATTAGAAAGTCGGTCATGATCTGCTTTGTGTTCTAAAGCGAGTTTACCTGAAAGATGAAAGGCTGTATCGTATCCATTCTGGATTTCATACACATCAACATTATAGGCAATTGAGTTTTCTTTTGAAGGAATCTCGAATGGAATATCACTACTATTAATTATAGCATCAGATACTCCTAAAGACACTTCTTTGGAAAGCAGTTTCTTGACACTTCCAATGTCAATAGTACTAAAATAGGTGATTTTTAACTGACCTCCTTTGTACTCTGTAACCTGAATATCATGAACACCAACTGTTTCTAGCTGTTGTTTTACAGTAGTAATAGCAATTTGGGCTTCATCATTTGATACAGTTTCACTTGAAAACTGCAAGACAATTTCCTGATTAGGTGTAACGCTCTTCTCATGAGAAGTAATGCCACCTAAAAAAGCCAGAATGATGACTAAAGCACTAATGTACCATTTGTTATTCATGCGCCAAATATATAAAAAAATAAAGACTGTATTTCTACAGCCTTTATTTTAATGTATTTAAAAAGATTACAACTCTAATAATCCGTTGGTTTTCTTAACACCTTCTGCGCTTTCTTTCATATGAGTTTTTTCAGCAGCACTTAATGGAACGTCAACAATACGTTCAATTCCATTTCTTCCAAGAATCACAGGAACACCAATACATAAATCACTTAAGCCATATTCTCCATCTAATAAGGTCGAACAAGGGAACATTTTCTTTTGATCACAAGCAATAGCCTGAACCAATCCACTAACAGCAGCTCCAGGAGCATACCATGCTGAAGTTCCAAGTAATTTAGTTAACGTTGCTCCACCAACTTTCGTATCTTCTTTAACTTGCTCTAATCGCTCTTCTGAAATAAATTCAGACACATTGATACTATTTCTTGTAGCATGAGAAATTAGAGGCACCATTCCTGTATCGCTGTGACCTCCAATTACCATTCCATCAACATCACTAATTGGTGCATCTAAAGCTTCAGCAAGTCTGTATTTAAAACGTGCAGAATCTAAAGCGCCTCCCATTCCAATAATTTTATGTTTTGGCAAATCAGTAGTTTTATGAACCAAATAGGTCATTGTATCCATTGGATTGCTAACCACGATAAGAATTGTATTTGGAGAGTGCTCAACTAAACTAGAAGACACAGATTTTACAATTCCTGCATTAATACCAATTAATTCTTCACGAGTCATACCAGGTTTACGAGGAATTCCAGAGGTAATGACACAAATATCGCTATCTGCTGTTTTTGAATAATCGTTAGTGCTTCCTGTGATTTTTGTATCAAATCCGTTTAAAGAAGCACATTGCATTAAATCCATCGCTTTACCTTCAGCAAAGCCTTCTTTAATGTCTAAAATTACAACTTCGGAAGCAAAGTTTTTAATGGCGATGTATTCCGCACAACTTGCTCCAACTGCTCCTGCTCCAACTACTGTTACTTTCATGTTATTAAGTTTTTATGTTTTAAAATTGTGATGTTGTTTGAGACTGCAAAATTACGAATTTTTAAAACTTTAATGAAAAAAGCGTAAGATTAAATCTTACGCTTTCGCAATATTTTATGTATTAGGCTATTCCTATTAAAAAGAAACGTTTAAACCCAGAGTAGCACTGTTGAATTCTGCAAATGTATAATCTGCATTCAGGCCAAAAAATCCAACTTTTAAATTGGCGCCTAGTGTTCCTCTCACTCCGGAAATATCATGTTCTACTGAAAACGGATCTGTAATAGCTTGGGAAAACAGAAATCCGTCAGTAACTACATAAGTTCCCAGTAAATCTGTTTCAGATGTCCCAGTAATATATCCTAATCCGCCATAAAAATTAATAACTTTTAGCTTCGTCCCTACAATTAGTTCAAATAATAAGGTATTCACATTAGTTTCCACACGCTGATTTGAACCGTCTACCACCTCAGAATCGGTAAAATCATAACTGCCATCCAGATTCGTGTAAGCGATGAGTCCTGAAATTGCTACAGGTAATATTTTATCTGCAGGTAGCCAACTTGTAAACTCCTGCTGAATACCAAATCCGTAGAGACCTACTTCAGAATCTTCAATATTAACTTTTGGAAAAAAGCGTCCTTTTAAT
>JAAEZI010000055.1:13553-13968 GCA_018222915.1 Algicola sp.
AATTGAGTGCCTTTAAATGGTGAAAAACTTGCTTGTAAAAAGCCTGTTGGAATACTATTAAAATTTTGAGAGCCAATTCCTGTAGGAAGCTGCAGCGTTGTTTCCTGACTTCCGAAAATAGGATCATCATAAGTAACAATAACATTTACAGGAGGATCATTATGTCCTAAAGCTGTTGCAACTACTTTAGACGAGCTTCCATCTTCAAACCGGATATTTTCATAGTCTGAAACGTTTATTCGAAAGGATTTTTTTTCATCCTTGATAAAACCAACGTTTCCTATAATAGATAATTCAAAACCAAATCGTTTTGGTGCTTTAGCATTATTGAACCAGCCATTGTTTATGCCATAGGCTAAACCTTCGGAAGCTGGAGCAATATAATCCTGAGTGAAACGCTTGGCATCTGCAATAC
>JAAEZI010000056.1 GCA_018222915.1 Algicola sp.
GTACTAATGTCATCGGAAGGACCTGTATTATCTGAAGGTGTTCCATCAGAATTTTGAGACCAATCGCCGTCATCTCCAGAACCTTGAGCCCAATCTCCAAGACCAGCATCAAACGTTTCTAGGTAAGGATATGATGTAATTTGAGTTCCAATACAAGGCGGTAAAGCTGTTGTAAAGTTAATTATAGTACTGTAAGAAGAATTGCTTCCTCCAGTACATTCACTTCTTACTTGGACTTCATACTGAGCAAAAGGCAACAAGTCTGAAGCGTTAAAGGCTATACCTGTTGTTGATTCTGTTATCCATGTTGATGAACCAACCTCCCTGTATCTCAAACTATATGATGATCCAGGAACAGCTTCCCAACTTAGGGTTGCTGATGTTAAAGAAATATTAGAAGCTGCTAAACCTATTGGAACATTAGCTGTACAAGATGCTGGAGCGCTTATCGTGAAATCTGTATTTGAGATATCAAAGAAGATATGGTTAGCTCCTCTAACCATAATTCGGTTTTGATTTCCTTGATTATTAGGAACAACAATATCGTGTGAACCATCATTAGTTACACCTAAAGCAACTGTTACAGGGTATGTGTCTCCTCCGTCAGTTGATAAGAAAATATCAACATTGGCTGCATTTATTCCATTTCCTGTGGTTCCAGCGACATCCCAAGTTATTGTTTGAGAAGAACCTGCATTCCATGTTACATTGGTATTAGGCGAATTCACAACAAAAGGTCCTGCAGTACCATTTACAGATAAAGAAACATCATCACTATTATTTCCTCCACCGTTTAACTCATTATCTCGAACTGTCAATCTAAAATTCAAACTACGAGCTACATTTGGCACAGCCTCCCATTGCCATGATGTTGCACCTGTTTTTATCGTTTCCAGTCTAGGAAAATAGCGATCTGTGTTTGCATCAGGTTCATAATTCCTAAATGCAGGTCCAGTAGTTTGTGTAGGGCTTGGAGTAGAAGTTGATGAACCATTATCGTCAATTTGTTCCCATACATAAGTCAATTGATTTACAGGAGTATCTGCGTCGGTAGCTGATCCTTCCAAAATAAATGGTGTACCTCTTGGAATGGTATAGTTTGGACTAGCATTCACAACTGGTGCTACATTACCTGTGGAAATAGTGCCTTCACAAAGTGGATTTTGAATATAGTTAGTAACCTGTTCTATGGATAAGGCATGGAAATTAGGTGTCACATTTTGTTCAACGTCAGTAGCAGCACCAGTTATTCCTGCATAACTCATGATGGTCGTTCCACTTCCTGGTTCTACCTGCACACCAGTACCTTCATTACCTCCATGAGTCCATGTGTGGTTAGCGCCAAACTGATGACCCATTTCATGAGCTACGTAATCTACATCAAAAAAGTCTCCTGTTGGATTTGTAGCAGAGGTCCACCCGCTTCCTTTTTGTCCATTAACACAAACACATCCTATACATCCTGCATTTCCATTATTTTGAAGATTGGCAAACAAATGTCCAATATCATAGTTTGCTTCGCCAATGACGCTTGTTAATGTACTTTGCAACTCACCACTATAAGAGCCAGTAGTAGTATAGGGATCACTTCCTGAATTTGTATAAATGACATCATCTGTATTACCGATAAGTAGTAATCTTACACTAAAATCAACTTCAAAAATGCCATTGACACGAATCATGGTTTGAACAATGGCGGCTAAAGCATCTGCCTTTGTGCCTCCATGAAAATTGGTATATTCACCAGTAGCAGAAACCGCAAGTCTGTAGGTTCTTAAAATCCCATCATCTGCATTTCTGAAGGCAACATCTGGAGCATTTAACATTTTGTTCATGCTTTCAGTGACAGAACATTCAAACTCATTATTATAATTAATTCTATTTGCTCTTGTATAAACTGAATAGATAGAAGCGTCATCTGTTAGTGCTTCTATAAACGAAGCAGGTTTATTAGCCGATAACCTCATACTTTGAAAGCCTAAAGGCGTTACACTAAACCTAATGATGGCAGTAGGATCATCTATCCCTTGCCCAGCATAGGATTTAATTTCAGGGTATCTTGATGCCAATTCTGAATCCATTACTGAAGCTTCAAAAACCCTAAAACGCTCAAATTCACCTTCTGCATTAGGAAAAGATAAAATCAAATTAGAAGATTTACCAATTTGTGGTGAATTTTCTAAAGCTTGTCTTAAGCTCTCGGTATTTAAAGTAAAGACTTGTGATTTTGGAAGGTATTGCTTTCCTGATTTTACTCGTAAATTATTGCTTATTGTTTGTTTTTGCCAAAGAGATTTACTTTGTGACATTGCAAAGCTTGTGCTCATTACAAACACAAGTAGGAGTAGTTTTACTTTCATTGTTTGAAATCTATAGGGTTGAATGTTGGTAAATATATCATTTTTAAGTGATTTTTTATCTGCAAAATGCTTAAAAAATCGATGAAGTGTAGTTTTTAAAAAAAACAAAACGTATAAAAACTTAATATTCAGTAGTTTACTGAAAATAAGATTCTAAACGTCTTACTAAAAAAAGCCCAGATTATAATTCTGAGCTTTAGAGTTTAAAGGTAATTTAGAACTTATCTGATTATAAGCTTCTTACTAACTGTTTGTGATTTGCTCTCTAGTTGCACTAAATAAATTCCTTTTGAGTAATCTGAAACATTAATTGTATTTATCATATGATGCGTGTCTAAATCTTTTCTTATGATTTCTCTTCCCTGTATGTCATACAACACAAATCTTGTATCCTCAGTCAATTGCCCTTTTATAGTAATCTCTTTCAATTCTGAATTATTATAGATTAGAATATTGTCGAGATTTGATGCAGCAACAGATAAAGTTTCGTTTTCAAATCTTAAATAAAAACGACCTGTACCTAATACATCAGTATCTGCAGTTAAATTATAATTTGACGTATTTAAAAGTGTAGATGTATTGGCTACTACATCTTCAAGATACACGTTATAAACTAGATCTGTAGTTTGCAGACCTATACTTACTTGTTTGCCTTGTAAAAGATTTATTCCAATAGGAATTGAAGTCGAGCCATTAACATCATCAAATCCAATAGACTGAATGGCCATATTTAAATCTTGACCTGCTTCAGTTAATTCAGAATAAATTGAATAAAGCGAAGGTGTTTCACCAAACAGTTCTGCATCATAACCTATATCTAAACCTAAAGTAGCATTATCTTTAAAGTAAATATGAGTGTTAGACACTTTATCTGTTGATGTCATACTAAGAATAAAATGAGCAAGGTTTGAATTTCTTCCCTGTATAAAATCATCTGATGTTCCTGTAGTACGCATTGAAGGTGTAAAGGATACATTTGAACCTCCATTTTTTGAAGACACAAAGAAGCCTTGTCCTGGAGCGATTAAGGTGTTCGGATTATTATCTGAATAGGCCATATTTAAAATCGTCCATACACTTCCATCTGAATCATTGGCATCATAACCATATATAGCGACACTTTGAGCATCAAGATTGTTCAAGTTTGCAGTTAAGAAATCTTCCAGTTTTATATAGGAAGTATAAGGGTTTCCTATCAAATTCCATTTAGCAAATTCGACACCTGTCTTTATAATAGGAACCGTTAAGGAACCTGTTGTTACTCCGCCCGAAAATGTAAACGTACCATCATCTGTAGACGCTGCTCGATATCCTTTTGCTGCGTCAAGGGTTGCTGACTCCACATTTGAATACAATTGATAATCATTTGTTGGTTTTTCGAAAGGCCCGAAAAGATATACTGTTTGTCCGGAATTTGATAATATATTAGTGTTATTAGAAATAAAACTTGTAAACGATTCTCCACTTACTGGTGGAGCAATAATATCGTTACCTCCAGCATTAGATGTCACGTGACGGTTATATTTTACATCTCCAGACACTGAACCGTCTACTATTAAACTTGAAAATTCATTTGAATCTGAGTTTAATATTAATTCACCGTAATTCGTGATATTACCAGCAACATGAACATTAGAGTTTTTGTTTACATTGATAATGGAGCCTGATTTAACAGTTAAATTATTCATGCTTACATCTGAATTATTTACATTATATGTACCATCTTCAACCAAAACATTTTTAGATCCTGTTAAATCGGTTGGAGCATTTGGCGTCCATACATTTCCGCTGTAAAGTAATCCATCAAATAGGTTAATGGTATAATCTTCTACTTCGCCATAGTTAAAACTACCACAAGCAGCAGGACGTGTATTATATTGCATGGCAACTCTCATTCTGGTGCTTCCCATCACTGTGCCTGAAGGAATAGTAAATGTTGAACTGACAGGATTGTTTGTTGATGGTGTTAAATTCATAATACGCTCAGCAGTGGTGAAAATTCCATCTTTATTGTAATCAATCCAAACGCGATAACCTTCTGAATATGTAGAGCCTGTCCACTCTGGTGTAACCGTTATCGTGTAACTTTCTCCAGTTATAAGTGTAGTAGATATGTTTGTAAAGTCTGAATATCCTTGAGCTCCAGAATCATTATCGATTGAGTTTAATTGAACTCTAGAAATAAATTCATCTGAAAAATCATTTCCTTGAGCCGCACAATAGGTGACTGATTGCGTAGTAAAAGTTACTGCTGAAGAATATGCTGATGAACTAGTGCCACAGGTAGACCTAACTTCAAATTCATATTCAGTGTCTAAACTAAGACCTGTAAGATTGTAAGAGTTTGTTGATAAATCTAAAACATCAATCCATGTCGCATTGCCAACTTCTCTATATCTTAAATCATAGGATGAACCTGTTGCAGTCCAGTTTAAGGTTGCAGAATTTGTGCTTATTCCTGAAGCATTCAAACCAGTTGGAACACCAGGAGTAAGAGGAGTTAACAATATATCAGAAAGAACCACAGTACTTCCGTCAGTTATTGTTTGACCTGAAACCGTTACAGACTGGTAACAAGGCGCTTCAAATAACAGATTGTAAGTACCTGCTTTAATTGGTCTGTAATAATCGCCATGTGTATCTGTATATACTTCAGAACCATAATTATCATGACCAACAACAGTTACTTTCACACCTTCTATAGGATTATTTGTATTTGCATCTAAAACATCACCTCTAAAACCATAAGTTCCTTGGGTTAAATAGTCTAATAACGCATCTCTATTGTAGTACCAGTAATCATCTAAAAGGCTTTCCTGTAAAATCTTTTGATCTGACAGTTCTATTGTTATTTCTCTGCAATGGTGGTAAAAATTCATATAATCTTGTCGTCCACCATAGACGCGATACCATTCTGCACCATGCGTAACTCCTGGGCTTGGGAACACATTACTATCATCATCATCTGTCATATATGAGGCCTTATTATTATAAGTAGGTGATGACGAATTTCCAGAGTTAGCATCTGTTTGCGCATGTGTTGCGTATTCTACTCCAACATGCTCAAACCAATCACCATCAGGATGTTCATATTGACTCACATAAGCATTATCAAATGGATAATTTACCAATTCTGTTCCTCCATGAAAGTTTGCTGAAATCACAAAATTATGAGCCTCTGCAAAATTCATAAAAGCAATCGTTTCTGTTTGGTATGCGTTTCCATCATCATGAGGTCCAGCTACATTATCGGGATAGTTTCTGTTTAAATCCACATTATTACCATTCCCTCGTCTTGCATTCACAACCGACGTATTATTGGCACTATTGTGGTATGTACCATCTGGATTTGCACTTGGGTTAATCCAAAGTTCAGTATTCTCAACTAGGTTCTTAACTCTGTTATGATCTGGATGACCAGTATTGCTATAAACCGTTAATATGTAATCTATTAAGGTAAGCATCATAGGATAACCTGCTATTTCATCTCCATGCATTGAAGAAGTAAACATAAGCTTAGGTTCTTTTTCATCGGTAGATACATTGTCTGAAATTTTCACAAACAGCAATTCTTTGTCTCCTTGACCTGTTGTTCCTATACTGATTTTCTGAACTAAAGCTGGATAATCATCTTCAAAATCCTGCATTTGTTGAGCGTATTCAGCATATGTAGGATACGAACTTAATGGAAACGTAAGCGTTGAAGCAGCAGATCTGCTGGCTAAAGGTCTGACGTCATATATATCAGCTTCATTTACTTCATTCTGACTTTTTGGAACACTATAAGGAATGTTCGTGTTTTCAAAACTTCTAAACTGAGCTTCATTAGCCCAAGCTTTCACTGTTTTTGTAGAAGGGTCGTAATGAATCAGAGACATGTTTCGGGTTAATCGTTCTAAATCATTATCGTTTTCAATTTGAAATGTAAATGTGATTTCTCCTTGTTTTAAAAGATACGTTTCAGCTTTTTCTTTTTCCAGAGATTTGCTTTCAGAATGTTGAGCATTTACATGACATAAAAACACAAATAAAGCGACTAGGGTTAAGGTAATTTTTTTCATTTAATTTGGGGTTTCAATGAATTATATTTTGGCTAATATATAACTTCTAATTGATTTTTATCTATGAAATGCAAAAAAAATCGGTGAAATGCATAATTTGATAAATGCAGAAAAGCACATAAATTTGATTTACAACAATTTAATGTTTTGTTGATTTATCTGTTTTGTTTTATTAAATCACTCGTATTTGTACTTGTCTAGTTCTAAAATTTTCTATTTTTACATATGCCAAATACTGCCTTATTAGACGTAAATAGCCTTTCAATCTCATTTTTTAATAAAAAGAGAGAAACAAAGATTATTCATGATATATCCTATCACTTAAATACCAATGAAATTCTTGGTATTGTAGGCGAATCTGGTTCTGGGAAATCGGTTTCATCTCTCGCAATTTTAGGATTACTTCCGAAGGCAATTTCTAAAATTACAGCGGGAACGATTTATTTTAATGGTCAAGATTTAGCGTCACGTTCTCAACAAGAATTTCAAAACATTAGAGGAAATGACATCGCTATGATTTTTCAGGAACCAATGAGTTCTTTAAATCCATCTATGACCTGCGGAAAACAGGTGATTGAAATTTTACTTCAACATACCAATTTATCTAAAACTGAAGCTAAAGCTGAAACCTTGTCTCTTTTTGAAAAGGTAAAACTACCAGCACCTGATCGTATTTATAAAGCATATCCTCATGAAATTTCTGGCGGACAAAAACAACGTGTTATGATTGCTATGGCTATTGCCTGCAAACCTAAACTTTTAATTGCTGATGAACCTACAACTGCACTAGATGTTACAGTTCAAAAAGATATTATTGAGCTTTTAAAACAACTTCAAAAAGAAGAAAACATGAGTATCATGTTCATTTCTCATGACTTAGCCCTCGTTTCTGAAATTGCCGATCGTATATTGGTCATGTATAAAGGTACTATCGTTGAACAAGGAAACGTATCTGATATTTTCCATAACCCTCAACATACATATACCAAAGCATTACTAAGTTCTAAACCTTCATTGGATGTACGTTTAAAACGATTGCCAACAATAAATGATTTTATGGAAGGAAAATCGTTAACAGAAACAATTGATACTTCACAACGCAAGGCTGCTCATAAAATATTGTACAGCAAACCTCCATTATTAGAAGTGGTAAATCTTGAAAAAGAATATATGTCTAAATCTGGTTGGTTCGGGAAACAAGATACATTTAAAGCTGTAAACCAAGTTAGTTTTAAGCTATATGAAGGTGAAACTTTAGGCTTAGTTGGAGAATCTGGATGTGGCAAATCTACCTTAGCAAATGCTATTCTTTTACTGGACAAATCAACTGCTGGACAAATCATGTATAATGGTGTTGATATCACCAAACTCAATACGTCTAAAGTTCGGCAACTAAGAAAAGATATTCAGATTATTTTTCAGGATCCTTATGCTTCATTAAACCCAAGAATTCCTGTAGGTAAAGCCATTATGGAACCTATGAAAGTTCACAGAATAGGAACTTCTGATTCCGACAGAAAAGAAAAGGTTCTGGATTTACTATTAAAAGTAGGTCTCGATGAGAGTTATTTTAGTCGCTATCCTCACGAATTTTCCGGAGGTCAACGACAAAGAATTGGAATTGCCAGAGCTATTGCTTTAGAACCAAAGTTAATCATTTGCGACGAGTCAGTTTCTGCTCTGGATATTTCGGTACAGGCGCAAGTATTAAATCTGCTGAATGATCTTAAAGATAATTTCGGATTTACTTACATATTTATATCACATGATCTTGCTGTGGTGAAATACATGTCAGATCAGTTGCTGGTAATGAATAAAGGAAAGGTTGAAGAAATAGGCGATGCTGACATCATCTATGAACATCCAGAAAAAGAATACACTAAAAAACTTATTCATGCTATTCCAAAAGGATTATAGCATGAATATTTTTTTAGTTAGGGTTAAGATGTTTTTAAATAATCTTAATGTGCTTCTGAAATTAAGTTTTACTTTATTTTCAGAATCTGTAGGTTTAAGTAGATTTGGGGCAAAAAGGTTCATAAGTTAAAGTTTATGATAGATTTGGGGTAAATCACAAAATTAGGTTTATGGTAAATTTGGTTAATAGATTCTTTCGATTTGGTTTTGCTAATATGTAACAAGTTTTTAAAATATCAGATAAAATACATAATAAATCGATGTAATGCATTAAATTTTAACATTTAGAGCCTATTTTGAATCTTTTTCTTACAAAAATTAAAGTTTTGGTTTGGCGATTGAAAACAAAAAAGCCACTAAAAAAAGTGGCTTAAAAGTCAATTGATTTGGTTTATAGCATCACAGTTTCATTTCAGGAATATCACCTTCAACTATTAAAGTACCCTCAGTAGCATTTTTTATTTCCTCAACAGAAACACCAGGTGCACGTTCTAAAAGTTTGAAACCTGCATCTGTAACTTCCAAAACAGCAAGATTTGTCACTACCTTTTTAACACAACCAACGCCAGTAAGTGGTAAAGAACATTTTTTCAGAAGTTTCGATTCTCCTGCTCTATTTGTATGCATCATAGCTACAATAATATTTTCTGCACTGGCAACCAGATCCATTGCACCTCCCATTCCTTTTACCATTTTTCCTGGAATCTTCCAGTTAGCAATATCTCCATTTTCTGCAACTTCCATAGCGCCTAAGATGGTAAGGTCAACATGCTGGCCACGAATCATTGAAAAACTCATTGCCGAATCAAAAAAACTAGCTCCTGGTAATGTTGTAATCGTTTGTTTTCCTGCATTAATGATATCTGCATCTTCTTCACCATCAAAAGGAAATGGTCCCATTCCCAAAACACCATTTTCACTTTGAAACTCAACTTCAATATCATCTCTTACATAATTAGCAACCAATGTTGGTATGCCAATTCCTAAATTAACATAATAGCCATCCTGAACTTCTTTTGCTATACGCTTTGCGATTCCGTTTTTATCTAACATACTAATTTCTTTGTCTTACTGTTCGTTGTTCAATTCGTTTTTCATAGCGTTCCCCTTTAAAGATGCGCTGTACAAAAATACCTGGTATATGAATTTGGTTTGGGTCTAGCTCTCCAACAGGTACTAATTCTTCAACCTCAGCAACAGTTATTTTAGCTGCGCCACACATATTCGGATTAAAATTTCGGGCTGTTCCTTTAAAAATAAGATTTCCTGCTGCATCACCTTTCCATGCTTTTACAAATGCAAAATCGGCTTTAAATGCATGTTCCAGAACATACATTTTACCATCAAATTCACGGATTTCTTTTCCTTCAGCGACTTCTGTCCCATATCCAGCAGGTGTAAAAACTGCGGGAAATCCTGCTTGTGCAGCCCGACAGCGTTCAGCTAAAGTGCCTTGTGGAATTAATTCAACTTCTAATTCACCTGAAAGCATTTGCCGTTCAAACTCATCATTTTCACCTACGTAGGACGATGTCATTTTATCAATCTGTTTTCCTTGTAATAATAAGCCTAATCCGAAATCATCAACTCCTGCATTATTAGAAATGCACTTAAGCCCTTTTACACCTTTTCGCACTAATTCTGCAATGGCATTTTCTGGAATTCCAGAGAGTCCGAAACCACCAAACATGAAGGTCATATTATCCTTTACACCTTGTAAAGCTTCGGAAACATTAGCTACTTTTTTATTAATCATTAGTATAAAATTTTGATACCGAAAAATACGAAATAAAAAAGCCATTCTAAAATGAATGGCTTTCGAATTTTATCTTAACAAGAATCTTCAAAAACTAAAAATCTAAAACATCTTTTAAATCCTCAGCAGGATCTTTTTCAGTTAAATCATCATCTGATAATTTACTGCAATCGACTTCAATTGAAAGGTTTTGAGGTTTCTCAAACTCACCTTTTGATATGTCTAATTCTGGGTCTTCATAACAGGCTTTCATATACAACGCCCAAATTGGTAATGCCATAGATGCGCCCTGACCATAAGTAATGCTCTGAAAGTGTGCTGCTCTATCTTCTGCTCCAACCCAGACACCAGTTACTAAGTTTGGTACCATTCCCATAAACCAACCATCACTTTGATTTTGTGTGGTTCCTGTTTTACCTGCTATCGGATTTGTAAACCCATATGGATAACCTGTAATTATTTCCTTATAAACGCCTTGGTCTGCTCCCCAAGTCCTTCTGAGCCTGGCTCCAGAGCCTGATTCAGTAACACCTTGCATTAAGTTTACAGTAGTGTAAGCAACTTCGTCACTCAAAACATCGCGACTTTCAGGTGTAAACTGATACAATACAGTTCCGTTTTTATCTTCAATACGAGTTACCATGACCGGTTTATTATAAACACCTTTATTGGCAAACGTTGCATAAGCGGCAACCATTTCATAAACACTTAAATCCGGAGTTCCTAATGAAATGGCAGGAACAGGTGGAATATCGGATTCAACACCTAAACTTCTGGCCATATCTATAACAGGTTGCGGACCAACTTTATCCATTAATCTTGCTGTGATTGTATTCACTGAATTTGCTAAAGCATCTTTAAGTGTAAGAAAGCCGTCATAACGACCATCAGAATTTTTGGTTGTCCAAGGATCTGGGTTTCCATATTTACCAGCCTCAATAGTAATCTGTTGCCTTGGTAAGGTGTCACAAGGCGATAAATGCAACTGGTCTATTGCTGTAGCATAAACGAAGGGTTTAAATGTAGAACCAACCTGTCGTTTTCCTTGCTTGACATGATCGTATTGAAAATGCCTGTAATTCATTCCTCCAACCCAAGCTTTCACATGACCAGTTTGAGGATCCATAGACATCAAACCTGGTTGTAAAAATGATTTGTAATAGCGCATAGAATCGATAGGCTTCATAATGGTATCAATTTCTGACGCATTTCCATCTTTCCAGGCAAACACTGTCATTTGGACTGGTTTCTCAAATGAAGCTTCGATTTCTTTCTCGGTTTTCCCTTGATTTTTTAGAACTCTCCAGCGCTCAGAACGTCGCATTGATGTTTTCAGTAACGATTTTATTTCTTTGTCATCAAGTTCTAAAAAAGGTGCTGTTTTATTTCTGTCTGGTGTATTTTGATGATCAAATTCAGCCTGAAGTCTAGGCATATGTCTTTGTACTGCATCTTCAGCATGTTGCTGCATTCTAGAATCTATGGTTGTGTAGATTTTAAGTCCGTCATTATACAAGTTATAACTTCCGCCATCTGGTTTAGGATTATTTTTAATCCAATCTTTCATAAACCCATCAAGATAGGCTCTAAAATACGTTGCTATTCCTTCACGATGAGATTCTGGAGAATAGTTTAAATCTAATTCTGTTTTTTGAAGTGAATCTTTTTGAGCTTCAGAGATAAACTCATACTTTTCCATTTGGCTAAAAACCACATTTCTTCGGTTTTTAGTGCCTTCAGGATTGCGATGTGGTCTTGGATTGTACAGCGATGAGTTTTTAAACATGCCAACCAACATTGCAGATTCTTTAAGATCTAACTCTTTAGGTTCTTTTCCAAAATAGATTCGGGCTGCACTTCGGATACCATCAGCATTATTTCCAAAATCATAGATATTGAAATACATGGCAATAATTTCTTCTTTCGTGTATTGTCGTTCCAATCGAATGGCAATAATCCATTCTCTCACTTTCTGAAATAAACGTTGTATTTTATTTGAAGATACCTGCTTGGTAAATAATTGTTTTGCCAACTGTTGCGATATCGTACTTGCTCCTCCTCCTCTTCCAAGTTTGGTAATTGCCCTTAGAGTTCCTCTGGCATCAATACCAGAATGATCGTAATACCTGATGTCTTCAGTAGCGACCAGAGCATCAACTAAATGTTTTGGTAACTCACTGTAATCAACTGGAGTTCGGTTATCGTTAAGATAAAATTTACCTAAGGTTTTATCGTCTGATGAGATAACCTCAGTCGCTAAATGGGTTTTAGGATTTTCTAAAATGGTATGGTCTGGCATTTCGCCTAAGAATCCCCAAGATGCTAATAAAAACGTGAATATAAATAACAAAACACCTCCTGCAAATGTCATCCAAAACCATCGAATGTATTTAGAGAAATCATCAGTTGTAGCTGATGCTGATTTCTTTTTTGTTGTTGTTTTTGCCATAATCAATTTTTATTATCACTCTCAATTCTAAAACCGACATCTGTAATCCCTTCAAGATGTAACAACCCATTTACGTCTCCGTTTTTTCGCATGGCATGTTGTACTTTAATTTGGTACTCTCCAGATTCGTTAAAAACGAAAGGCTGCTCATATCCCTTATACCAAAGCTTATTTTCTTTTATGTCTGTAAATCCTGATCCCAAAAACGTACCATCTGGAGCAGCCATTCTATATTCTAAGGTGTCTTTTAACGTTTTTCCATTTGGGTAATTAAGCTCTACAACCAGATACAAATTACTGAATTTATAATCGCTAGTATTTCTCAAATTAACAAATAGATTGTAATTGTTTATGGTGTCTGGTGGTGAAACTTTAAATGAAACAATAGAATCTTTGTGCCATTGATTTGGTATAGACTTATACTGGTCAAAAACACGATTAGAATCGCATGAGACAGCAACTAAGGTCATTAAAAAAACAATGCAATACTTACTTTTTAGCATTATTCTGAGGCTTTTGACGACGTCTTTGTTTTCCTTTATTATTTCTACGTTTATTATTACGTTTTGGACTATCGAAACGTGTTAAACTATCTTGACCAACAACGTTTTCAAAATCGGTTTTAGTATCTTGAATCAACTCTGCAGCGTATTCTTCTAGGCTTGCTACTTTTTGTTTTGCTTTGTTTTTGTCTATGATTTCGCTAACCTGATCTGTAGTAAGTACGTGCCAGTTCATCCATTCACCTTCATAAGCATACCAGAGATGTCCTTTAAAAATATCTGTTTT
>JAAEZI010000057.1:0-5510 GCA_018222915.1 Algicola sp.
TCACTTAAATAGGATGCTAATTCTAATGTCCAATACATTTGTTATAGGTTTATTTTTTTGCAAAAATAAAATTATAGTTCATAAAGTCAAGAAAAAAATGAATTAATTAAAAAATAATTTAAAGAACGTTTAATTTTAACTGATTTTAAGCCAAGTAGAACTGATAACTTATTCCGCAAAGTGGTACTTTAGGATTCTTTTTTCGGAATCCATTTTACTTCTTCGGCTTGCAAGTCATAAGTCAATTTCCGTGCCAATACAAACAGGTAGTCAGAAAGTCGGTTGAGATAGACTAAGCTTTCGGGTTGAAAGGGTTCCAAATCATTGAGAGCACTCGCCAATCGTTCCGCTCTACGGCAGACACAGCGTGCAATGTGACAGAATGACACAGTTTGATGGCCTCCAGGCAACACAAAATGTGTCATGGGTGGTAATTCCTCATTCATACGATCCATTTCCTGTTCCAAAAGGGCAATATCGTCATCGGAAATTTTAGGGATATTAAGTCGCTCCTTGCCATTCTTCAGCGTCGCTTTCTCCGGATCGGTAGCCAATATGGCACCAACTGTGAATAATTTATCTTGAATATTGATGAGGATATCCTTGTAATGGACATTTATGTCTTGGTCTCTAATCAGTCCGATATGGGAATTGAGTTCATCTACGGTGCCGTAGCTATCAATACGGATATGGTGCTTCGGAACTCTGGTGCCTCCAAATAAGGCTGTGGTTCCTTTATCTCCTGTTTTGGTGTAAATCTTCATAGACGCAAGTTACGTCTTAGCATTTAAAAGTGAAAAAGAATCGTAAAATTAATTACCGATCGAATCGGCTCTTGTCAAACATGGAGCGTTTTCGCTTCATATGTCTGTGCCGTTGTTGCCGTTTGGATAACAGACGAATAAGCATATACAGAAACGCTAAAATACCAATGATATAAATCATAGCTGCTAATTCAGTGTGCGCCGATTTTTTTACGCTCGTATCGGTCTTTGTAATGCGATCTTTTAGATTTAAGCGCACCACCCAAAAAGGCCAAAATCAATACGATAAAAACGATGTAAAGTAACATAATTTCTTTAATTTCTGGTATCACTTTCAATGATACCATCTCGAAGTCTAATGACGCGACTCGCATGAGCTGCAATATCTTCTTCATGGGTAACCATGATCACCGTGTTTCCAGCTTTGTGAATGGCATCAAATAAAGCCATAATCTCATGCCCAGTTTTGGAATCCAAATTTCCTGTAGGCTCATCAGCGAGAATAATGGATGGTCGATTCACCAATGCGCGACCTACCGCAACACGCTGTCGTTGCCCTCCTGAAAGCTGATTAGGTTTGTGATCCATACGGTCTGCTAATCCTACATCGGTGAGTACCTCAGCAGCACGTTCATTACGTTCAGATTTAGATTTGCCAGCGTAAACCATAGGGAGTGCCACATTATCTAAAGCGGTTGTTCTAGGTAATAAATTAAAGGTTTGAAACACAAAGCCAATTTCAGTATTTCGAATTTCAGCCAACTCGTCATCACTCATTTGACTCACATCTTGGCCGTTGAGTACATAGGTCCCAGCCGTTGGAGTGTCTAAACAACCCAAAAGGTTCATGAGCGTCGATTTTCCTGAACCTGAAGGTCCCATAATGGCCACATAATCGCCTTTTTCGATATCTAAATCAATACCTTTTAATACATGGACGGTCTCTTGTCCGAGTTGAAAATCACGAATGATGTCTCTAATTTCAATGACGTTACTCATTACAACGTTGGGTTTAATTGATGTGAATGCAATATAAACAATATGACGCTAAATCGTGCTTGGTGTTACAATCTAATAATGAAATTTTCCTTAGCCTGTTCTTTTCTAAAAAAAACAAAACCCCAGAAAAAGCTGTCTACCGTTACTGAGACTTTTGGGTGTTGTTTGATGCATTCCCATGCAGATACCATGTCTTTAGACCAATGAATATCGTCGAAAATGACTATAGAATCATTGTGTACATGATTGAGCAATAGCTCAAAATAGGAAAGTGTCGCCTCTTTATCGTGATGACCATCCACAAAAATCAGGTCGAAAACGCTATGGTCGAGTTGCTGGAGAACGGCTTCAAAGGTGCCCATGTTGATGGTGACATTGGGTGTTTGAAATTGTTTTAAATAGTGTTCTGCTAGGGCAGCCGTGTTCGGGCAACCTTCTATAGTAGTCACTTGGTTCTGTTGAGATCCCAAAGCCATAGCTTGTGTTCCAATGCCTAAGTTGGTGCCTAATTCTAAGGAGGTATTCGATTCGAAATAACGAACGAGTCTATAAAGAAGTTGAGCGCGTTTTAATGTGGTTCCAGACGTTTTAGCCATATGGGCAACTTGTCTTTTGTTAGATTTGAACACTCTGGAACCCGAACCGAAATCAGTAATATGGATGCGTTGTTTGTTGTTCAGTAAGCTGCTTCGGTAAGCTTTTAATTGTTGATAGTCAGGATAATTGGTTTTGTCATAGAAACATTGAGTGACTAGGTCATAGACAAAAGGTGAATGCACACCATGTTGATTGGAAGATTTGAATAAAAATGTTATGTATTCTAAAATTTGAAACATGTTTAGGATTCAAATTTTTCCGATAATTCAAACCAACGAAGTTCCTTCGTTTCAATCTCATCAATAATTTTTTGCAACTTTACGGAGAGGTCATTAATGGCCTCTTGGGTTAACGATGTATCTGTGAACTTTTCCTCCAATGCTTTTTTGTCCAACTCTAAAGAGCGAATCTTACTTTCAAGGTTTTTGTATTCTTTTTGTTCGTTATAAGATAATTTTTGTGCCTTGTTTTGAGCTTCTTTTTCCTCTGAAATGTCGGTGGGAACTTCAGACGTTGTTTCGCTAGGTAAATTAGAGGCATAGTCACGATAATCGGAATAGTTGCCAGGAAAATCTTGTACCTCGCCTTTGCCTTTAAACACAAACAAGTGATCCACAATCTTGTCCATAAAGTAACGGTCGTGAGAAACAACGAGCAAGCAGCCAGGAAAATCAAGTAGGAATTCCTCGAGAACATTCAAGGTCACAATATCCAAATCGTTGGTAGGTTCATCTAAAATCAGAAAATTAGGGTTTTGAATTAATACCGTACATAAATAAAGTCGCTTTTGTTCACCACCACTTAATTTTTCTACATAATCATGTTGCTTTTTACCATCAAATAAAAAACGTTCCAGCAATTGTTTCGCGCTAATTTGTCGCCCTTTAGTTAGGGGTATAAATTCACCGAAAGCCTTGATCACATCAATAACTTTTTGTTCGGGCTTCACCGAGATTCCACCTTGTGTATAATAACCAAACTTCACCGTATCACCAATGATAATTTTTCCTGAATCTGGTTCTAAGTTATGGGTAAGCATATTGAGGAAGGTGGTTTTCCCTGTGCCGTTCTTTCCTATAATTCCGATACGTTCACCACGTTTAAAGACATACTCAAAGCCATCTAAAATAACCTTGTCCTTGAAGGCTTTCGACACATTATGGAATTCTACAATCTTACTTCCCAAGCGTTCCATATTAATTTCTAGCTGCACTTGATGATCTTTACGACGCTGGTGTGCCCGTTTTTTAATCTCTGAAAAATCGTCAATTCGAGATTTGGATTTTGTGGTACGCGCCTTAGGTTGACGACGCATCCAGTCTAGTTCTTTCTTAAATAACTGTTTCGCCTTATTGGTTTCCACCTCGTCTTGGGCAATACGCGCTTCTTTATTTTCAAGATAATAGGAGTAATTGCCTTTATAGGTGTAGAGTTTGCCATGATCCAATTCAATGATTTCATTACAAACACGCTCTAAAAAATACCGGTCGTGTGTCACCATGAACAACGTTAACTGCGCTTTGGCAAAATACTGTTCTAACCACTCAATCATTTCAAGGTCCAAGTGGTTGGTAGGTTCATCGAGAACTAATAAATCAGGATTGCTTATGAGTGCTTCAGCTAAAGCTAGACGTTTGAGCTGCCCTCCAGACATGGTGTTGATTTTCTGCTCGAGGTTATCTAGTTTTAATTGTGAAAGTATCTGTTTAAATTGTAATTCAAATTCCCAAGCATTATGAATGTCCATTTGCTCAAAGGCCTTTTGATAGGCTTCTGTATCTTCAGGATTTTGAAGGGCTCGTTCATAATTTTCTATAATTTTTAACTGCGGTGATTCCGAGTTAAAAATAGTCTGATTTAACGTAAGATTGGGATCGAACTTTGGTGACTGGGATAAAAAAGACACACGCAAACCGTTGCGCATAATCACTTGTCCTGAATCGGGTGTGTCATCACCAGATAAAATATTCAGAATAGAAGTTTTACCACTCCCATTTTTTGCTACAAAAGCAATTTTGTCATCTTTATGAATACTAAAGGAGAGATCTCTAAAGAGCTCCAGTTCGCCATAAGATTTTGATATGTTCTCTACTGTGAGGTAATTCAAAACAATTTTTTTACAAAGTAAGCGATATTAAATTTAAAGAAGGTTAGGAGACGCTCAAAAAAATGATGAATAGTTTTGATATTAATAGTGATAAGCTATATTTGTGAAGCAACAAGCAACGTTACAATGAAGAGACTAGTATTGCTCACAGGATTATTGCTATGTATCATATCTACTTCCTGTATCCCACATAAAGATATTGTGTATCTCCAGAATAAAAACACAGCAACAGATTCTACTCAGGTGATGGTGGAGCAACAAAAACCTTATCGTGTTCAAATAAATGACATTTTAAACGTAAGAGTGAAGGCTTTAGACCAACAAACCGTATCCATATTAAATCCGGCAGGTGATGAAAATTTAAATGCCAGTAGTGCTGAGCGTGCTTATTTTGATGGGTTTACCGTAGATGTACACGGAAATATTCGAATCCCAACCTTGGGAGAAATAAATGTTTTGGGATATACTACGGAGGAAATAGAGAAAATGATTGAGACCAAATTATTGGATGAGCAATTTAAAACGACCGCCAATATTTTTGTGACCGTTAAACTGGCAGGTTTGAGTTACACGGCTAGTGGAGAAGTTGGTAAACCAGGTACTCAAATAATCTTTAAAGAACGGGTCAACATTTTTGAAGCAATTGCCAATGCAGGTGAAATTCCAGAAACTGGTAATAAAAAAGAGGTCCAGATAATCAGGCAGTATCCACAAGGGCAGCAAATACACGCTTTAGATTTGACCGATCGAGAGGTCTTGAATTCACCATATTACTATATTCAGCCCAATGATATTATCTACGTGAAACCGATTAAGCAAAAGGCTTTAGGTACAGGTACCACTGCAGTTCAAACCTTGAGTACTATTGCCACAATAATGTCTGTGATAACAACGACGGTATTGATTTTTACAAGAATTTAAGTTATGAAGTATCAAAATGATGAAGATGTAGATTATATAGCGTCTAGTAGAGTAGCCTTTGATTTTAAAGGCTATCTATTTAAGGCGCTGAACTTATGGAAATTTGTGTTATTGTGTGTAGG
>JAAEZI010000057.1:5520-12832 GCA_018222915.1 Algicola sp.
CTTTAGATTTGACCGATCGAGAGGTCTTGAATTCTCCGTATTACTACATTCAGCCTAACGATATCATTTACGTAAAACCCATCAAACAAAAAACGTGGGGCTTTGGGAACAACGGTCGAGAAACGATACAGACCCTTGTATCAGTACTTGGAATCATTACGACAACTGTTTTATTGCTAAATCGATAACCTATGGCTTACGTTGAAGATCATGAAATAGAGAACATGGAGTCTAGTAGAGTTACCTTTGATTTTAAAGGCTTTCTCTTTAAGGCGCTGAACTTATGGAAATTTGTGTTATTGTGTATAGGCGTCGCTTTAATTGTTGCTTATCTCATCAATGTTAGAAAACAGAATGTCTACAAACTGGACTCATTGATTTCTATCGAAAATGACCAAAATCCATTCTTTACGGCTAATACCAGTATTTCGTTTAATTGGGGAGGTGTCTCAGGAAAGGTAGGCAAGATTATCACAGCCATCAAAACACGAAGTCATAACGAAAAGGTGGTGGATTCATTAAAGTTTTACATGTCCTATCTGCAAGAAGGCAAATACCGAAAAGTAGATATTTATAAGCGTGCACCTTTTGAGTTTAGTCCAGACCTTACAAAATTTCAAGCCTTAAACAGACCCATTGGTATTCGGTTTTTGGACGATAACGAATTTGAAGTATTTACCAATTTTGAAGGGTCTGGTGTCCGAACCCAAAAGTACAGTGATAAATCCTTGTCTAATGCCAAAGTGCCTACAGGTCCTTATTCAAAAAAATTCAAAAACGGCGATGAGGTGAATCTACCTTTTATCAATGGGGTTTTGAATGTAAAGCCGAATTTAAGGGTAAAGCCAGGATCTGAGTATTTTATCGAATTTAAAAATTTTGATATTGTTGTCAATAATTATAAAGAAAGGATTATCATCAATCCGTTTTCCGAAGCCTCTTCCGTATTGAGACTGCAATTAGCAGGAAACAATAAAGCGAAGATTGTAGACTTTCTAAATGCTACTTCTGACATTTTGAGTCGGACAGAATTAGAACGAAAAAACCTCTACGCGACTAATACGATTCGCTTTATCGATAGCACGCTACAAGCCGTGGATTTGAGTCTTAAGGATGTGACCGATGAGATGAATGAATTCAGAAAAAAGAATAAGGTGTTTGATGTGACGGCTGAAATCGCCCAAATTTCTAGTCAGTTACGTGGTTACGATTTGGCGAAAGAAGAAGAACAGGCGAAGTTGAATTACCTCAATAATCTAGAAACCTATCTGAATACCAAAACCGATTATACTAAAATTGCCGCACCAACATCCGTGGGAATTGAGGAAGGCAATATTTTAAATAGTGTTTCTAAAATCATTGCTTTGGCGGCCGAACGTCAAAATCTGGAATACACGACCAAAGAAGGATCGGTATTGTTTAAGGATATTGATAACCAAATCGATTCTGAAAAGAACGTCCTTTTAGAAACCATTGATGCTACCAAGAGAACCATTGGGATACAGCTCAATACGATTAATCGAAATATAGCCAATTTAGAGGCGAAGCTCACCGACTTGCCCGAAGACCAACAAGAGTTTTTAAAGATTCAAAGGAAATTGGATATCAGTCAAGAGGCTTACGATGTCTATCAAGAAAAGCGGAGTGAAGCAGCTATTGTTAAAGCCGCGAACATATCGGATATCACAGTGATTGATGAAGCGAAGGATATTGGAGGAGGACTCATTGGTCCCAACAAGTCATTAAATTATATGATGGCTGTGATGATGGGCTTTTTTGTGCCGATGTTCTTAATTTTTGTCATCTTTTTATTAGATAACACCATCCATGGTTCTGATGAAATAGAGCAATTATCAAAAATTCCAATCTTAGGTCTGATTGGGAAATACAATTACAAAAACAATTTAATTGTATTTGAAAAACCAAAATCAGCCGTTGCAGAATCTTTTAGATCCATTCGATCGAGCTTACAATTTATCTACAAAAAAATGGGCAAGACGGAAGGTAAAACCTTGATGATTACTTCGTCGGTAAGTGGTGAAGGTAAAACCTTTTGCTCTATTAACATTTCTACCGTATATGCCTTATCTGGTAAGAAAACTATTCTGCTTGGACTGGATTTACGTAAGCCTAAAATATTTGGTGATTTTAATATTGACAACGATAAAGGTGTCGTCAACTATTTAATTGGTGAAAACACTTTTGAAGACGTTAAATACCAATCGCATATTGAGAACCTAGATATTGTGCCTTCAGGTCCTGTGCCACCTAATCCATCAGAATTATTAATGAGCGATCAAATGAAACTCTTGATAGCGAAGCTACGACAAGAATACGATATGATTGTTTTGGATACACCACCTCTTGGCTTAGTGACCGATGCTTTAGAATTGACACAATATGCGGATGCGACCATTTTTATGGTGCGTTTAGATTACACGAAGAAAGGGATGTTGGCATTGATTAATGCGAAATATCGTACGGGTGAAGTTAAGAATATCAGTTTCGTACTCAATTTTTATAAACATAAAACCAATCATAATTACGGTTATGGTTACGGTTATGGCTATGGCTACGGTTACGGTTATGGGGTTTATGGAAATGCCTACCATGAGCGTGATAACGATACTATTTTTAAACGTATCGGACGTTTCTTTAAACGGATCTAGTTTGATCACGGCAAACGAACTTTTGGTCAAACGCCTTTTTGATATGGCATTAGCAATACTATTGTTGCCAATCTTTGTTTTTCCCATAATTATTTTGATTGTGATGGCAAGCATCGATACCCATCAGTATGGCGTATTTTCACAATTAAGGGTGGGCCAACACGGACGCCTTTTCAGAATTTACAAGCTTCGAACCTTGAAAGCCGAGAAACACCAACTTGGACATTTAAATAAAAGTGCGACACGCTTAGGGCAATTCTTTAGAAATTCAAAACTAGATGAACTACCACAATTGTGGAATGTCTTGATTGGTGATATGAGTTTTGTAGGTCCAAGACCAGATTTACCAGGATTTGCTGATACCTTAAAAGGTGAAGATCGTATCATATTAAAGGTGAAACCCGGAATTACAGGACCTGCCACCTTAAAATACAAAGATGAAGAAACGCTCCTCTCCAAGCAACTTGACCCTGAAACCTACAATAGGACGATTATTTGGCCTGATAAGGTTGAAATCAATAAAAAATACGTTCAGAATTGGAGTTTTTCTTTAGATTTGAACTTTATTTTAAAATCTATACTTAACTGAAAATGAATACTGATAAAAAAATAACCATTTTAGGTCTTGGCTATGTAGGATTGCCCCTAGCTGTTGAGTTCGCTAAGAAGTATATGGTCATCGGATTTGATATTAATGAAAAACGCATAAATGAACTGAAATCTGGGGTTGATAAAACCTTAGAAGTTGAAGATGATCATTTGAAATCGGTGTTAACTTCAAATCCCAATGCAGATAAAGGCTTGTTTATTTCTAATCAAACGGATGATACCGCCAATTCTAATGTGTATATAGTGACCGTACCAACACCAACCGATGAGTTAAAAAGACCGGTTTTTACACCTTTGATTAAAGCGAGTGAAAGTGTTGCTAAAGTGCTTAAAAAAGATGATATCGTGATTTACGAATCTACGGTGTATCCTGGCGTTACTGAAGATATTTGTGTGCCTATTCTGGAGAAAAACTCTGGCTTAACATTCAATACAGATTTTTATGCTGGTTACTCGCCTGAACGTATCAATCCAGGTGACAAGAAACATACAGTCACAAAAATTTTGAAAGTTACCTCTGGTTCTACTCCTGAAATTGCCAAAGTTGTGGACGATTTGTACAAGTCGATTATTGTGGCAGGTACACACTCAGCCCCTTCAATTAAAGTGGCAGAAGCTGCTAAAGTGATAGAGAACTCACAGCGTGACATCAATATTGCCTTTGTGAACGAATTGTCTAAAATATTTAGATTACTAGACATCGATACCAAAGCCGTCTTGGAAGCTGCTGGCACGAAATGGAACTTTATAAAATTTTCTCCTGGCTTAGTTGGTGGTCACTGCATTGGTGTTGATCCTTATTATTTAGCACAAAAAGCCATCGAGTCTGGCTATAACCCAGAAATCATATTAGCTGGTCGAAAAATGAACGATAGTATGGGAGGTTATGTGGCGCAAGAGACCGTGAAAATGATGATAAAAAAAGGTGCGAGAATTAAAGATTCTAATGTACTGGTACTTGGAATTACCTTTAAAGAAAATTGTCCGGATATTAGAAACTCTAGAGTTATCGACATTATCGAGGAATTCGAAACGTATAATGTGAATGTCGATGTGTACGACCCTTGGGCTTCTAAGGAAGAAGTGAAACACGAGTACGGTTTTGATTTACTTGATGAGGCATCCCAATTAAAGCATGATTATGATGCGATTGTTTTAGCCGTGTCACACAAAGAATTCTTGAAAATGGATCTTCAGAGTTTAAAATCGGATATCGGTGTGATCTTTGACGTTAAATCCTTACTTCCAAAACATACTGTAGACGCTAGATTATAATGTACGACAAACAATACCACAACCAAGATTTAAGCGAACTGTCATTTCTCATTACAGGTGGTGGCGGATTTATTGGATCGAATATCGTTGAATACTTACTGAAATATAATGCCAAAAAAGTCCGTGTGCTGGACAACTTTTCGAACGGACATCGCAAGAATCTCGAAGAGTTTCACGACAACCCAGCTTTTGAATTGCTAGAAGGTGATATTAGGGACTTACAAACCTGTAAAAATGCTATGAAAGACATCGACTATGTCTCTCATCAGGCGGCTTTAGGTTCTGTGCCACGCTCTATCAATGATCCGGCAACCACGAATGATGTAAACATTACTGGGTTTTTAAATATGATGATTGCCTTAAAGGACTCGGCTTCAGTGAAGCGCATGGTGTATGCCGCATCGAGTTCAACTTATGGCGATAGTAAAAGCTTGCCAAAAGTAGAGCCTCAGATAGGTAAACCTTTATCGCCATACGCAGTCACAAAGTACGTTAATGAGTTGTATGCCGATGTCTTCGGAAAAACATACGATACCGATGTGATTGGCTTGAGATATTTCAATGTCTTTGGTCCAAAGCAAAGTCCTGATGGAGCCTATGCCGCCGTAATTCCATTGTTTATGCAAGCCTTAAAAGACCAAACATCACCAAAAATAAATGGTGATGGTGAGCAAACTAGGGATTTTACCTTTGTGGATAATGCGGTTCAAGCGAATGTACGCGGATTTTTCGCATCTGAAAAGGCTAAAAATGAAGTGTTCAATGTGGCTTGTGGCGAACGTATCAGTATTAATTACTTGTGGAATTCTTTAAAAGAATCAGCAAATTCTGAGGTGGAAGCCGTACATGGACCGCCACGACAAGGTGACGTTCGAGATTCTTTAGCGGATATTTCTAAAGCTGAAGAATTGTTGAATTACACACCACAATACACCGTAAAGCAAGGTCTAAAAATTACTTGGGATTATTTTAATCAATAAATGATTAATTTGTAGCCAAGCTTTTAGTTCCTAGATGGTCAATATATGAAAACAACGCTTTCCATTGTCATTCCTGTATATAACGAACAAGATACAGTGCATCTTATCTTGGATTTGGTTCGGAAAGTAACATTGGATGGCGATTTAGAGAAGGAAGTGCTCATTGTGGACGATTGCTCCAGTGACGATACCCAGTCCGCTATTTTAAAATACCAAGAAGCACATCCCAGCTTCCCCTTAAAATTATTGGTCCACGACAAAAATAAAGGTAAAGGTGCGGCATTACATACGGGAATTAAAGAGGCTACGGGTTACTATTTAATCGTTCAGGATGCCGATTTAGAATACGATCCAAACGAGTATAATTTACTGCTCAAACCTATGTTGAGTGGTGCGGCAGATGTGGTCTATGGATCGCGCTTTATAGGTGGCAATCCACATCGCGTGCTCTTCTTTTGGCATACCATAGGTAATAAGTTTTTAACGACGCTTTCCAATATGTTCACCAATATCAATATTACCGATATGGAAACCTGTTATAAGCTATTCAAAACGGATATCATTCAAAGTATTCAGTTGAAGGAACAGCGCTTTGGCTTTGAACCTGAAGTCACGGCTAAAGTTTCAAGAATAAAAAAAATCAGAATTTATGAAGTAGGTATTTCTTACTACGGAAGAACCTACGAAGAAGGGAAAAAAATTGGTTGGAAAGATGGCGTAAGAGCCATTTGGTGTATTTTCAAGTATAATCTATTTTCTAAATAACATGGAAAACAAGGTTGTGCCAGAAGCGCTAAAATTTGAAGAGCAAGACGAGGTAGGTGCATCAACACTGGAAGTGATTGCCAAGGCCGACAAGTTTAATCAATGGATGTACCAAGCCATCAAACCGTATTGTCGAGGAAAGGTTCTTGAAATAGGGAGTGGTATCGGGAATATTTCTCGCTTTTTTATGCAAGATCAATTCGAAATTCTATTAACAGATATTCGAAAAGGCTACTGTAAGACCTTAGAAACCAACTTTAAACAGCATCCATGCTTTTTAGGAACGGAAGTCATGGATTTGACCGATCCCAATTTTGATCAAAAGTTTGCACAACACTTGGGCCAATATGATACTGTATTTGCGCTTAATGTGATTGAGCATATTTATGACGATGTACTGGCCGTAGCGAACTGTAAGAAGTTATTAAAACAAGGAGGACAACTCATTGTTTTAGTGCCATCCTATCAAAAACTGTACAATGGCTTTGATAAGGAATTAGGGCATTACAGACGCTACACTATACCCTTGTTGCGTGAGGTCTTTCAAAAGAATCATTTTAAAATCATTCATAAACAATACTTCAATTTTATAGGTATTTTTGGCTGGTATGTCACTGGGAGTTTACTGAAAAAGGAAACCATTCCTAGCGGACAAATGGCGCTCTACAATACCTTCGTGCCCATATTTAAAGTCATTGATAAAGTACTACTCAATCTTGCAGGGTTGTCCACGATTGTCGTGGGTAAAAAAACAAGAAGTAATTGATTAAAAAGTTCTGGTCGGTTTTTTAAAAACAGGAGGTTTTAAGTCTTAGATTAAAAATAATTAGGCTTGCAAATTCAATGGTTTTCATTATACATTTACTTATATTAGCCTAAACAAAATACTTTCGGCGTTTGACGTCGGTTAATGTTATTTATGTCTTTGGAAACACGCATTTATCAAAAAGAAAGATCTTTAAAATTTGGCGCACTCTTAAAAGAGAGCTTAAGGGATATGTTTCGGTCTCGTTT
>JAAEZI010000057.1:12842-13311 GCA_018222915.1 Algicola sp.
ATATAGGCAATCTTATCTCGGTATATTATGGGCTTTTGCACCTCCTTTAGCCACAGCCGCTGTCTGGATATTTTTGAATAGTAGCGGAACAGTGAAATTATCTGATACTGGAGTCCCTTATCCAGTTTATGCCTTTACAGGTACGTTGATATGGTCGATTATTGTTGCATCTATAAATTCTCCTTTACAAAGCACACAGGCAGCAAAGGGAATTCTTTCAAAAATTAATTTTCCCAAAGAGGCTCTAATTGTTTCAGGCATTTACAAATTATGTTTCGATAGTTCTATTAAAGTACTGTTGTTAATCGCTTTCGTTTTTATTTATGGTGTTGGTTTTAAATTAAGCCTGTTATTATTTCCATTGGCGATGTTTGGGGCTATTTTTTTCGGAACTACTATCGGTTTACTATTAACGCCTTTGGGTTTGCTTTATAAAGATATAGGAAAGTTAATCACGTTTGGTATGCAG
>JAAEZI010000058.1:0-1500 GCA_018222915.1 Algicola sp.
CCAGAGACAATGTTGGCATCGACCGTATGAGCAACAATCGTCATGATTCCAGATCCATTCCATAAACCACCACCTTCGTTAGCGGCTATATTTCCATTAGTAGTTCCGCCTGTGATTGTTGTTGATGCTGAACCAGTGACATGTAGACCACCTCCACTTCCTGGTGCAGCCACAGCAGGTGCAACACCAGCATTATTGTTATCCAAAGTTGTATTTACTAGTGTCAATGTACCTCCAGCTAATTCGATACCACCACCCGCTCTATTAGCTTGATTGGTAATGATTGAAACATTATTGAAGGTGATATCTCCTCCAATACTTAACACACCACCACCAGAACCAGCAGTTCCATCAGCAACATTGTTACTTATTGTTGTATTGTTTTGTACAATTAGTGTTCCACCATTATTAAAAATTCCTGCTCCGCCATCATCTGCAGTGTCACCACTTGCAATATTTCCGTTAATTGTAGTACCGTCAACAGTCATGATTCCTGAGCCATTCCACAAACCACCACCTTCTCGTGATGCTACATTGTTATTGAAAGTACCACCCGTAATTGTGGCATTAGCAGCACCTGTGATGTGAAAACCTCCACCATTTCCTGGAGAAGCTCCTGTGCTATTCTCATCAACTACTGAATTTGTAATATTCAAAGCACCTTCAATTAATTCGATTCCTCCACCAGCACGATTCGATGTATTTAAAGTAATTTCTGCGGCATCAATAGTCACAGCACCATTAGTTGAAAATATACCACCACCTGAACCAGAAGTTCCTGTTGCTGAATTATTAGTAATTATGGTACTAGCTTGCACGTTTAAGGTTCCTCCGTTATTAAAAATACCAGCACCTCCATTGTCTGCATTATTACCTTGTGCTTCGTTACCGTCAATGATCACGCCGCTTACGGTCATGGCACCACTACCATTCCACAGACCACCGCCTTCAGAAGCAGCAATATTGTTATTTACGGTTCCACCGAGAATACTCGCGTCTGCAGAACCTGAAATATGAAGTCCGCCGCCATTTCCTGGAGATGTCGTTGTAGTATTAAAATCTAATGTGGTATTTACCATGATCAAGTTTCCATCAATCAATTCGATACCACCACCAGCACGATGAGACGTATTATAGGACACCCAAGAAGAATTCACCGTGACCGTTCCATCAGTACTAAAAATTCCACCTCCAGAACCTAAATTGTTATTTGCTAAATTATTCGTTACTGTTGTGGCATTTTGAACAGTTAAGGTACCACCATTGTTAAAGATACCTCCACCTCCTGTGCTCGTTATTGTACCTTGGGCATCATTGCTATCAACAAGGGTATTATCAACAACCATGGTCCCGAGGTTATTCCAAAGTCCGCCGCCTTCCCAAGCTGCAACATTCGAAGTAATGCTACTATTGACAATAGTCGCATTTGTAGTTCCTGATAAATGAATTCCTCCACCGTTACCAGGGTTTGCCATAGACCCAAGTCCGATATCTACACCA
>JAAEZI010000058.1:1542-12984 GCA_018222915.1 Algicola sp.
ATCTAAAGTTAATGTTAATCCTGAGCTATCTTCAATCGCACCACCAGCTCTACTCGCATAGTTTCCTGAAATTACTAAACCAGAGGCCAAGTTAAGACTACCACCAGTATTATTAAAAATTCCACCGCCACGTCCACCTGGAGTCGCTGCCATCGCAGTATTTCCTGTAAGCGTTGTAGCGGCATCTACATTCAGTGTTCCACCATTATTGAAAAGTCCGCCACCACCAGTCGCATCGCCATTAGCTATGTTTCCTGTGATGGTTGTACCATTTACAGACATGACCCCTACACTGTTCCATAAACCACCACCTTCAAAGGCTGTGTTATTAGTTACAGATCCACCGTTATAGACAACATCTCCAGCTCCAGAAATGTGGAGTCCACCACCATTTCCGGGTGCAGGTCCATTAACGGAATTAGCGTTAAGATTAACATTATTAAATGTATATACTTCTCCCGCTGAAGAATTAATTTCAATCCCTCCACCAGCTCTGTTGGCTGTATTATTTTCTATCGTCAGACCATCTATTGTCAATGTACCAGGCGTTAATGTAAAAATACCACCACCTGAGCCAAGTGCTCCAGATGCTGTATTGTTAGTAATGACAGTTCCTGGTAAGACAACGAGGTTTCCACCGTTATTGAAAATTCCACCACCACCTTCGTCACCTCCAGGGCCTTGGGCATCATTTCCTGCAATCACCATACCATCAACAGTCATAGTTCCAAAGCCATTCCAAAGCGCACCACCTTCACTAGCAGCTATATTTGCTGTTGCAGATCCTCCATTCACCATCACGCTACCATTACTTGACACGTGTAAAGCACCACCTCTTCCTGGTGCCGCTATAGCTGGTGAAACACCAGCGTTATTGCTTATAAAATTGACGTTATTTAAAACTGTTGAAAGTCCGGCACCTGTTTTATCTTCAATTCCTCCTCCAGCTCTATTGGCTGTGTTAAAAGAAATTTCGGTATCATTGACAGTCAAAATACCACCCACATCATTAAAAATTCCACCACCTGAGCCAGCAGGATTTCCCGTAGCATTTGCCACATTATTCGTAATGATACAATCATTTACTGTAACAACGGCATTCGACATTAAGATCGCACCACCATCAGGAGCAACCCCATTGGTTAAAGTCAAATTATTCAATTCTACGGTTCCAGCAGTAATATTAAAAACGCGACCGTTAAAATTAGCATCAATGGTAACCGTTGCTGCAGCTCCATCAATCGTTAAACTTTTATCAATGAGTAATTCGCCATTCAAAGTCACTGTTGTGACCGCTGGCGTAAAAGTAATTGTACCGCCAGGAGGCGTATCTGCGATTTCATTTCGAAGTGTTCCATCTGTTCCATCATCTGCACCACTAGTGACTAGCTGTGCAAAAGAATTTAGGGACATCAATAGAGTTATCGCGAATGCAATAACCAGAGTAGTTTTGTTTTTCATTTGATTCGTGTTAATTAAACGTTTGATTTTAACGTCTCTTTGGGGATAAGACACCAAGACCTACGCAAATCTTTACTAGCAGGTTTTGAAACTGACTAGTTTTAACATTTATTTAACAAATAGAACCTTTAGAAATCATTGATATGACGACCTTAGCAACCAAACGAAAATCTCCAAAAGTAGCACATTACATGCGTTCAGGAACTTGAATACCTAGCAGTGAAAAGGCGCTTTTAATAACGTTAGCAACAACAGACGACAATTGCACTCTAAAGTATTTTTCCTGCGAGGTTTCGGCACCAAGAATAGATACATTTTGATAGAAGGAATTGAATTCTTTTACCAAATCATAGGTGTAATTTGCAATCAGAGCAGGACTGTAATTATTTGCCGCATTCTGAATGACTTCAGGGAATAATTCTAACTGTTTCATTAGTTCCCTTTCCTTGGTGTGCAATTTAAAATTAGAAAGATCAACGCTTGTAAGTTCAGCGTCTGCTTTTCTCAAAATGGATTGAATTCTCGCGTAAGTATATTGAATAAATGGGCCTGTGTTCCCTTGAAAATCAATCGATTCTTTAGGATCAAATAAAATGCGTTTTCTAGGATCAACTTTCAGAATAAAATATTTTAACGCACCTAAACCAATGGTTTTATATAAGGCTTGCTTTTCAGACTCTGAATACCCATCAAGTTTTCCTAATTCTTCGGATATTTCCTCCGCAGTTTGCGCCATTTCAGTGACCAAGTCATCCGCATCCACAACAGTACCTTCACGACTTTTCATTTTGCCTGATGGTAAATCAACCATACCATAGCTTAAATGATATAAATTTTCAGCCCAGTCAAAACCTAATTTCTTAATAATCAAGAATAGTACTTGAAAATGGTATTCCTGTTCATTACCAACCGTATAGACCATACCACCAACATCTGGGTAATCCTTTACACGTTGAATGGCCGTACCAATATCTTGGGTCATGTAAACTGCAGTGCCATCACTTCTTAACACGATTTTTTCGTCTAAGCCTTCATCGGTTAAGTCGCACCAAACAGAACCATCCTCTTTCTTAAAAAAAACGCCAGATTTCAGCCCTTCAGAGACAAACTCCTTGCCTAGTAAATAGGTTTGGCTTTCATAGTATAAGGTGTCAAAATCGACACCGATATTTTTATACGTCACATCAAAACCGTCGTAGACCCAACCATTCATTTTTTCCCATAAAGCGACCACCTCAGGGTCACCCGCTTCCCATTGTCTCAGCATTTCCTGAGCTTCCAAGAATATGGGTGCATTCTTTTTGGCCTCTTCTTCCGATTGTCCGGAAGCCTTTAAATCCTGAATTTCTTTTTTGTATTCTTGATCAAATTTCACATAATAATTTCCAACCAATTTATCGCCTTTCAATCCTGTAGATTCAGGAGTTTCACCATCGCCATAACGTTTCCAGGCCAACATACTTTTACAAATATGAATACCTCTATCATTAATTATTTGTGTTTTATAAACCTTTTTACCTGAAGCTTTTAATATTTCAGATACACTATAACCTAAAATGACATTTCTAATATGACCTAAATGAAGTGGCTTATTCGTATTAGGGGATGAATACTCCACCATAATCGCTTTCCCGTTGTCATCAATAGGACGGAAACCATAGTTTTGATTCGCCTGAATCATTTTGAATAAGTTCAAATAATATTGATCATAAATTTCAATATTCAGAAACCCTTTTACCACATTGAAACCTTCTACTTCTTCAACATGTTTTACAAGGTATTCGCCTATTTGTTCTCCAATTTGAACCGGATTACCCTTAACAAACCGTAGCATAGGAAACACAACAACCGTGATATCACCTGCAAACTCTTTACGTGTTGCCTGAAACTCAACTGATTCCAACGCTACATTGTAAATAGCAACTACTGCCTCTTTGACCTGTTTTGATAATGTTTCCTGAAGATTCATTTGGTTATAATTTTAAGTCTGCAAAGATAGGTTTTTTATTAAAAATTGTCACGGGAGTTTCTCTTTATTATTGATTTTAGCAATGCAACCTATCCCGAATTTACAGCTCAAAAACGTTTCCAAAAGTCCATGAGAGAATTGATTGAATTCCATATCAGGAACCACATAAATTTGAAGACCCAACTTTTATATGATATTATGCGCTAGCGTCACACGATTTAGCAGTTATAGTTGCTACTTATTTTCTGAACGCACTGTGCTGTGACTCATCGGAATGCAGCCGTGACATTCTTTCATCAAAAATGCTATTATTTCAAATTTTTTGGATGCTAAGGATCAAATATTCCATTTCTAATAAATGCGCCCTATTTACACAAATACATGTATATCAATGACTTACATGCACAAGCTTAAGCACGTGCATTTCGTCGATAAACGTGTCGTTTTTCTATGTTTTTTGCCGTTAATCTATTCGTCGATGATTTTCAAATTTTCAATAGTCACTTTAACTAATATATAGGTATTAAAACCTAAAAATTAGGGATTAAAATCCTTTTTCTAGATTTTTGGTATTGCTATTAATCAAAGTCCCAAACGTTGATGACACTTAATAATCAATCTTTATTGAGATTGACATTATTATTTAAGCACACTAACTATCCTACCCTAATGGATATTTTTTGTCAAAATAATTTTGCAATTATTAATACCCTAACTAAACGATGAAACAGTTAATGACCTTAGCTGTTTTATGCATGTCGTTCTTTGGTCTTTCACAGACAAATGAGATCGATAGCTTGACCTTGCACTTAGCTTTCCAAAAGCAAGACTCTGCAAAGGTTGAAACGTCATTACATTTGGTCAAAGCACTTTACAAAGAAAAAAGTTACAAAAAGGCACTTACGTATATTGATCAAACTGAACGTTTATCAAAAATTTTAAATCACGCCAAAGGGATTGCTGATGTCAATTATTACAAAGCCTTAATTTATGCACAGAAAGATGACTACTACAATGCTGTTGATAGTTACAATCGTTCTCGCAGATACTATACACAATTAGGAGACACTTTAGGCATTGCCAAGGTTAATAATAGTATAGGGCTTATTGAAATTAAACGCGGTAATTATGCCGTTGGATTACAAAATTCTCTATCGGCCATTCAAACTTTTGAATCAAGAAATTTAAAAGATGAATTAAGTTCCGCATATAACAACTTAGCTGAAGCCTATTACAACACCAATCAAATTGATAAATCTCTAGAATTCAATATCAAAGCGCTGAATGTAAGAGAACAATTAGGTGATAGCGCTGGGATTAAATCTTCCACCAAAAACATTGCTTTACTATATTCTGAAAGAAAAGAACACAGAAGAGCGATAGAATACTACGAGAAGGTTTTAAAATTGTTAAATCCAAAAACAGACCAAACACTTAGAGGTGAAATTTTACCACGAATTGGTTCTGAATACCTTATGTTTAAGGATTATGATAAAGCTGCTGAATACCTCGTAGAGGGCTTAAAATTCAACAGAAAAGTCAATAATGAAGATGGGATCCTTAGAGCTTTAAATGCTGTTGGAGATCTTAACTTACAACAAGACAATTTGAGACTCGCTGAAATTCAAATTGATGAAGCTTATACGATAGCTACAAAAATTAATAACAAGCCAGAATTACTTAAAAACTATAGACTTCATAAAATACTGGACTCTATTAATGGTAAGTTTCAAAATGCCTTCTTTTGGCAAGGAAAATATTATGATCTAAAGATTGAAATGGAACGGGAAAGCCAACCCACTATTCCTGAAATATCTCAACCTATTGAAGTAAAACCTTTAGATAACGGTGACGACTTTAACGCCATAGCGATCAATGAGAAAGAAGCAGAAAACGAAATTACCTTTAAGCGATTAAAAGCCATTTCCTATGTGTTAGGATCGGCCTTCTTGATTGTGTCTACAATTTTACTGTTAATTTACCTCAAACGTAAAAACACCTTAAAGTTTAACAGGGAATTGCAAGAGAAAAACAAACAGATTGCCTTACAAAACCAAGAGTTTGAAAAACAAACCAAGCATCTAGAAGAAGTCAATAGTGTTAAAGACCGATTATTTTCAATTGTCTCGCACGATTTAAAAGATTCGATTTCCTCAATCAAGGGATTTATTGATTTGCTGAAGGAAGATGGGATTTCCCGTGAAGAATTCTACGACCTTGTTCCTGAGTTGAGTGAAAATGCCGACAGTGCCTCGCAGTTACTTTATAACCTTTTGAATTGGTCTAAATCGCAAATGCAAAATTTAGAACCAAAACCCGAGTTATTCAATATTCAAGATATCTTTAAGAATAAAATCAACCTGGTTGAACAAAAAGTTGAACAAAAGCGCATTGTGCTCATTGATGAATCACGTCGAGATTTCGTGTATGCCGATAAAAGTATGATAGAGATTGTGATTCAAAACCTTATTACCAATGCTGTGAAATTTACGCGAATTGGCGATGTCATCACCGTCTCTAACAGTGACCTGAACGGGAAATGCTTAATTTGTGTTGAAGATACTGGTGTTGGTATTTCTCAAGAGAATATAGATAAGTTGTTTAAAAATGGCACGTATACCACACGTGGTACCAACAACGAAAAAGGCACAGGCTTAGGCTTAACCATCTGTAAAGAACTCGTGGAACTCAACCACGGTAGAATTTGGGTTGAAAGCACGCCAAACATTGGTACTAAGTTTTATGTAGAGCTTCCTAAAACGCAACCTGCAGCAAGCGCTTAAATACGATTAAAGGTCTTTCCTACTTTTTAGGCAGGAACACTTCCGCCATCATACACCTCGCACTGCCACCACCACAAGTTTCTACTGTTTCCAAAGAACTAGAAATAATAGGACAAAAACGTTCTATGTCGGCAATTTGCTTTTCAGATAAACTATCATAAGCCGATTGGCTCATCACCAAATACCTTTGATCATTTCGACCTTTCACCTGCAACATATTGCCAGCAAACTGGTGCATCTGACTTTCCGTAATTTCAATAATGGTCTTGCCATCACTCTTGAGATGTTTCACCACCTGTTTCCGCTCCTTTTTATCATCTATGGTATCTAAACAAATAACCGCAAACTGCTCTGCCAAACACATCATCACATTGGTGTGATAAATGGGTAAACGCTTACCATTAACCGTTTGATTTGCTGTAAAAACTACAGGTGTATACTCAAAATCTTCACAAAACTCAATAAAGAGGTCTTCATCTGCTCTAGGAGACAGCGCACAATAAGCCTTAGCGTTAACGCGATCTAAAAGTAAACTTCCAGTGCCTTCTAAAAACAGACCTTCTTCTTCGGCACTCGTATAATCCACAATATTATTTATGAGAAAACCTTCTTCCTCTAGACGAATAAAAACGGACTCACGCCTTTCCTTTCTGCGATTTTCGGCAAACATAGGATAAAGACCTACATCACCATTTTTGTGAAAACTCACCCAGTTGTTAGGAAAAATAGAATCTGGAGTATCTTCAGACTTATCGTCATCAACCACAATAACATGCACACCAACAGCTCTTAATTTTTCTACAAAAGCATCAAACTCTTCTTGCGCTTTTTCATTAATTTGAGCATTCTTAAGGTCCAGATCTTCCTGAAAATAGTTATTGACAGCCGTTTGTTCATTCATCCTAAAATTAACTGGACGAATCATCAAAATGGTGTTAGTGGTTTGTGACATTATGACTAAATTTTGCCGTAAAATTAAATAATTTTAATGACGAAACCTTAGACGGCACTCTTATTATTTTGTGCAACTTTTAGCCAATCCAGAGCATCATTGCGATCCTTGAACATTTTAATTTTCCAGTCGTTCTTTTTATTAATATCCATCACAATTTGAGTGGCCATTTCAGCGCTTTTGCTGTAAATAACGACTGCTCTAAAATCGATCAGATCCCTTTGTTGGCCCATCGCCACTAAGGCTTCATAGGTATAAGAGTAACCGTGTTCTTTATTGATGAGAAGTGAGAATGGCGTCGTTGTATGAGCTATCACCACATTTCTATAGGTTTGAACCATTTCAGGTGTTATTGCCACACCTTCATTAATGATGAGTTCGGCAATTCGAGGCTCCAAGACCTTAATTTTACCGAACGGTAATATAAAAACTTTCATTTAGCTATTAGTTTAGAGGGATATTCAAAATTAGATTAACTTTGAAATGTTTTCACTGAGGGTCTCAAAAGAAATAAACAACATATTAACAATCTACCCTAAAAATCGGTCGTAACCCATGAAAAAAATAGCTTTACTCTTACTAATTCTTACCGCCTGTACTTCGGAAACTGCTATCAAAACCAAAGATTTCACCACCACCTTTGAGAATTCTGAAGGCAGTCAAACAGCAACATACGACGAGACCATATCCTTTTATAAAGACTTGGCAGCAACTTACACTAGCGTCCATATTGATTCGATTGGTAGCACGGATTCTGGTAGACCTCTCCATATAGTGACATTCAACCCAGACGCTGAATTTCAATTTTCTGATATCAGAAAAAACAAACGCATTGTACTTATCAATAATGGCATCCATCCAGGCGAATCCGATGGGATTGATGCCACGATGATGCTTTTCCGTGATATGGCACAAGATGTCATACCCATCCCAAAATCTACCGTTCTGGTGACGATTCCCATCTATAATATTGGTGGAAGCTTAAATAGAAATGCGACTACGCGAACGAATCAGAATGGTCCTGAAACTTATGGCTTCCGAGGCAATGCTAGAAACTATGATCTGAATCGTGATTTCATCAAAAGTGATACTAAAAACGCACGAAGCTTCGCCAAGCTATTTCATCGCATACAACCTGATGTATTTATCGACAATCATGTGAGCAATGGTGCCGACTACCAATATACTTTGACCCATTTGTTCACACAACACAACAAGTTAGCTGGTAACCTCGGCAACTATCTTCATACTGAAATGATGCCGAAATTGGAACAACGATTGGCCGATAAAGATTGGGATATCACTCCTTATGTGAATGTATTCAATCGCACTCCTGAAGAAGGATTTAGCCAATTCATGGATTCACCGAGATATTCTACAGGCTATACCACCTTATGGAACACCTTAGGAATGATGGTTGAAACACACATGCTAAAACCTTACAAACAGCGCGTTGAAGGCACCTATGAGCTTATGAAAAGTATGATTGCTATTGTGGAAGCTGATGGTCCTAAGATTTCAGAGTTGCGAACTGCTGCTTTGAGCGAATTTCAAAATAAAAACACCTATCCATTACAATGGCAAATAGATACGACCCAAACCAGTACACTTCAATTTAAAGGTTATGAAGGCCAAATGCTTCCTAGCGACGTGACAGGTGCCCAGCGATTGAAGTACGACCGCAATCAGCCATTTACGAAAGCCATACCTTATAGTAATTATATGACTCCATATTTGGAAGTCAACATTCCTAGAGCTTATGTCATTCCTCAAGGTTGGTGGAACGTCATCGATTTATTAGCCATCAATGGTGTAGAAATGCAGGCTTTGGAGAACGACACCATCCTAACAGTACAGTCTTATAAAATTAAAAATTACGATACCAGAAAACAAGCTTTTGAAGGTCATTATCCACATTATAATGTCACCTTAGATGTTTCAGAAGAACGTCTATCCTTTTCTAAAGGTGATTATCTTATCCACACTAATCAAGCGGCCTTTCGGTACCTTATGGAAACATTGGAACCTCAAGGACCAGACTCCTTTTTTAGTTGGAATTTTTTCGATACCATATTACAGCAAAAAGAAGGTTTTTCACCCTATGTATGGGAAGATAAGGCAAAAGCATTACTAGAAGCACAGCCTGAATTAAAAGACGCTTTTGAAGAAAAGAAAGCGAAGGATGCCAACTTTGCTGGTAATTGGTATGCGCAATTAGACTGGTTACATAAAGAAAGTGTGCATTATGAAACCGCGCATTTACAATATCCTGTTTATCGCATTCAGTAAACGGAGTGACTATACTAAAATTCGAATATTGGCGTAGCTGTTTTGTAGAGCTTCTTGGCTTTCAGTATCGTCTAACCAAGCTACTTTGGTAATGCCTTCTTTCTCCTGTGGAAATAATTCACCATCAAATTTGGTCGTCATTTCAAACCAATAGGTCACCTTAATTCTATGGCGTCCATTGCGCTTAAAAATGTGGTAGGTCGTTTCTAAGGGTTTCACGATTTCAAGTCCGCCAACACCAGTCTCCTCCTCCACTTCACGCATAGCGGTTTCTTCAATAGTTTCTTTTTTTTCAGTTTTCCCCTTAGGCAAGTCCCACTTGTCATTCCTGTAAATAAAAAGCACTTTACCTTCGGTATTGTAAACTTTTCCACCACCAGCAATCACTTTTGGTAATAATTTCAAGAACTTTTTCAGAAGCTTATCTTCCTTTTTTCCAATGAGGCGCACGGATTCTAAAGACGATGTATTGAGTTCACGAATCACTTTACCTATATTGACCGTTGATAAAAGATAGTTTTTAAAACCATCTTCCTTTTCAATCTTGGTAGTTAAAACAATAGGTTTGTCATTTACAAATATGTGGTACATGTACGAGACTTGTAGGATTTCAAAACAGTAAAAATATCATTTTTATACACACATGCCACATTTTTAAAATTAATTTTATTTAAATTTTTGAATTTTAGTTTTGTTAAAATCCGTAGTTTTGCATCATGATTTTTGATAAAGATACCGCTAAGCAAACAGCCGAAGTTTTACTGCAAATCAATGCCATAAAACTTCAGCCGAACGACCCATTTACATGGGCGTCTGGATGGAAATCCCCTATTTATTGTGACAACCGAATCGTGCTCTCGTTTCCGCAGATTAGAAACTATATTAGAGAGACCATGGCCAAGTATATCGAATCCCATTATGGCAAGGTAGACGTGATTGCTGGTGTTGCTACTGGAGCCATAGGTATTGGGATGCTCGTTGCTGAATATCTCGGACTTCCCTTCATTTATGTAAGACCAGAAGCTAAATCACACGGTCGACAAAACCAGATTGAAGGTTTTGTAGAGGCTGGACAAAATGTTGTCGTTGTTGAAGATTTAATTAGTACCGGAAAAAGCAGTCTTAATGCCGTCAAAGCCTTGAGAGATGCACATGTCAATGTTAAAGGGATGGTTGCTATTTTCACCTACGGGTTTGAAGTCTCTAAGACGAACTTTGAAGCGGCTGGTGTGGAGCTTCACACTCTTGGTAGCTATGACTACCTTTTGGAGCAAGCATTAGACACCAAATATATCAATGCTAAGGAACAGGAAGTTTTGGCACGTTGGAATGCGAATCCGAGTGAATGGAACGCTATTTGATTAGCTAATATGAAACCCATATATTAAAAACATGAAATTAGAATCACCAAAAACCATCATAAATAAATCTGCTGAAGACACCTTTGCGTTTCTTTCAGATGTCAAAAACTTTGAAAAGCTCATGCCTGAAAACATCAGCAAATTCGAAGTTTTAGGAGAAGACAAATTTCTCTTTGCCCTTAAAGGGATGCCGGAAATTGTCTTAGAAAAGAAAGCAGCTGAAGCGCCAAATAAAGTGGTCTTAGGTGCTGCTGGTGGTAAATTAGATTTTTCCTTAACAGCTCATATCTCTGGAATCGCAGCCACACAAAGTGAGGTTCAGTTGGTATTTGAGGGCGAATTTAACGCCATGATGGGCATGATGATTAAAGGACCTATCAGTAAATTTATTGAGACTTTGGTTACCAATATGCCTGAGCAAATCTAGTAAAGTAAGGTCACTTCTTTAAGATCAAAGGTCTTTATGATGTCATCTTCTAACAAGACCATCAAATGTCCTGAGTCTGAAACACCTTGTATAATTCCTGTGAATAATTGACCGTCGTTATCCTTGAACGTCGAAGGCTTTTTATGTCTGAAGAGTCGCTTTTCATAGGCCTTCTTAAGCACTTCAAATTGCCCATTTTT
>JAAEZI010000059.1 GCA_018222915.1 Algicola sp.
CAGTTTTGCGGCTTAATGATGGGAGATCATAGTAAGTGTGGTATCAATACCATGTTTAATACTGGTACGGTTGTTGGAGTGAGTGCCAATATCTTTGGAAGCGGTTTTCCGAGAAATTTCGTGCCAAGTTTTTCTTGGGGAGGCCACTCAGGATTCAAGACTTATAACACCAATAAGGCGTTTGAAGTTGCTGAAGTAGTGATGAAGCGTCGCAACATCCACTTTTCAGAAGAAGATAAAAAGATTTTGGAACATGTCTTCGAAATCACAAAACCTTGGAGAAAAAGTTAATTGAAAACAAAATACGATATGAAGTTCATTTGTAATATCATGTTATTATTAGCAACCACGTTTGCGGTTGCACAGACCTATACCATCAAAAATCTCAAACTTAATGATGACAAAAGCCAATACGGTGTTGTGTTTTATAAAGGTGATAAGGTCTATTATACGTCCTATATGCTGGATAATAGAAATAGAGCCAGAAGAGATCAAGATAAACGACTCATTTTTACCATGTTTGAAGGAGATATGACCGAAGATGGTGAAATCATCAACCCAAAACAATTTAATAAGTCTGAGAAATTTGTGTTCAATACCTCTAGCGCTGCTTTTAGTCCGGACGGTAAATACATGTACATCACCACGAATTTCATGAAGCGTGGAAAATCGTACAAGCGCAAGGTAAAATCGATTAATTTAAATATTCAAAGAGGAGAATACATCGAAGGAAGGGGTTGGACCAATTTTGAGGCTTTGCCATTTTGTAAACCGAGTTATAATTATGGTCATGCAGCTCTAAGTCCAGATGGCTCTACCATGTATTTTACTTCCAACGCTGACGGTGCGCATGGCCAAACAGATTTGTTTAAGGTTAAAATATTAGGGAATGGTGAATATGGTAAGGTTGAAAATCTTGGAAAAACTATTAATTCACCACGTAAAGACATGTTTCCATTTGTGAGTCAAGACAACATCTTATATTTCGCTTCCGATCGAGTAGGAGGTGTAGGTGGATTAGATGTTTATAGTTATGACTTAAACGCTAATCCAGAGACAGAAAAACCAAAGTTGTTACCAAGTCCCATTAACTCTAGGAGCGATGATTTCTGTTACATTATCAATGCTGATAAAACAGCAGGTTATTTTTCTTCAAGAAGACCTAAGGGTAAAGGGGAAGATGATATTTATTATTTTACTCTGAAATAGTTTTTCGCACCCGTTTCAAGTCTAATAAGTTAATCGGATTAATGCCTAAATCTTGAACGTTTTTGCCTGTAAAACGAACGACTTCATCATAAAACAAAGGAACTACAGGTGTTTGAGACATCACCAAGCTATCCATTTTACTATAAAGCGTTTCACGTTCTTTCGTATCTGTAATCGTAAAAGCTTTGTTGTACCAGGTATCAAAAATCTCACTTTTAAAATGCGTGTAATTGGGACCATTCGGTGCAAAATTCTTGCTATAATACAACGATAAATAATTTTCAGCATCTGGATAATCGGCCACCCAACTCGCTCTAAATAGATCTAACTTGCCATTTGCTTTCGCATCTTTTAAAGTCGCCGCAGGAATCACATCCACATTTACGGTAATACCTATTTTTTGCAATTCACGTTGGATATATTCACAAAAACTTAGGTAGTTACTGGTGGTTGTAATCGTAATTTCTGGGCTTGTAATGCCAGTTTCTGCTTTAAATTGTGCAACTAATGCTTTGGCCTTTTCTGGTTGAAATGAAAAACCGATAGAAGCATCATGACCAGGTAGTCCTTTAGGAATAAAACCACCATTGGCAGGAATCCCAATGCCATTTCGTAAGTAGGTCATCATTTTTTGCTTATCAAAACCATAATTGATCGCTTGTCTTAAATACGTTGACTGCATTTCTGGAATATCAGAATCCATGAAGAAGGCCAGGTATTCTGTATTTAAATAAGGGCCACGAATCATATTCACCGAGTTGGCATAGCGCTCGCGAAGCTGACCTGTTGCTGTAAGAATCTCATCTTTGTAAGAGGCATCTAGACCCGAGACAAAATCAATATTTCCTTGTGCAAATTGTAGAAATTCACTTTGTTTATCAGGTAAAAAAGTAATGGCTACCGCTTCCATGTATGGTAGTTTTTTCCCATTCTCATCGGTTTCAAAGTAATTATCATTTTTGCGGAACACCAATTTTAGATTTTCTTCCCAAGCTTTAAATTTAAAGGGTCCTGTACCTATGGGATGCGATCGAAAGTCTGTGTTGTAATGTGATACAATTTCCTTTGGAACAACAGAGCAGTATTTCATGGTTAACATTCCTAAAAATGCAGGGAACGGTTGTTTTAACCTAATTTCAAAAGTGCGGTCATTCAAAGCTTTAAACGCGGCCACTTTATTGAGTGTCCAACGTCCTGGTGAGGCAACATTCTTATCTAAAAGTCGGTTAAAACTGTATTCGAAATCTTGAGCAGAAACAGTTCGAGTTCCTCGTGTTCCAAAAAGTTCATGTTCATGGAAGAAGACATCATCTCGAAGGGTAAAGGTGTAGGTGAGGCCATCCTCGGAAATGGTCCAATTCTCAGCAATACAGGGTTGAACATTAAGGTTTTCATCCATCTGAACCAACCCATTAAATAACTGGTTAATAGCCCATATGTCTGCATTGTCCTTAGCAAATGCAGGATCCAATGACCCTATATTTTTATGTTCATTATACCTAAAAACTAAATGATCTTTGGATTCTTGACGATCACTTCCGCAGGCAAAAAATAGTAAGAACCCTAGAGCAAATATAAAATGAAATGTGTGTTTTAACATAGATCAACTTTCTGGTAATGCCTTCCAGCTTTTAATGATTTTTGAATAGAAATATAAAAATAATAGACTGATTCCAAATATGACAAAACTCCAATTAATACCCAGACTTGTAATAAGGCTGCTACAATCATCAGAATACTGATCTATAGAATGGTCTGAGCAATAATCGTATTGGTGCATCGAGATAATGCCAATGATTAGAAGTATGTAAGTGCCAAACCCAACCATGGTGATGTTTAGACAAATACCTACAATTAATTTTTTTATCGCTTTACGAAAGAACAGCGGAATTGCTAAAATCACACTGCCCAATAGGAAGGTTAAATACATGGCGAAATACGTTTCGATATCACCACGGCCTTGGAATATATAGGATGTCACTACAGTTAATAGCGTTACAAAAAGCATGAGTACTCCAGTAGTGATTATGGTAAATAAAAGCGCTTTTAATCCGGTGACTCTAAACATAAAAATGATACAACTCAAGAAAAAACTGAACCACATGAAAAAATGAATACTTTCCATGAATGGATTGCTTTGTTTTATATCTTCAATATTATGAAAGACGTTAAAGAGCTGATCATTGTCATAATAGAAATCCGTTAAGTGCTTACTATGGAAGAGGTCTAATTGAGATAAATCAGAATTTTCAATATCATAGACGTCAATGTTAGAGTAGTCAGTATCAAAGCGATCTGCAGGTTCAGTTCTAATGAAATTTTTAACTTCAAAATTCTCAGGATGATAAACCAATGCTAACCATGCTTCAGTTGTTAAATTATGATCAATCTTGTATAGGTTCGACAGTGTTAAAAAATCTTCCAACAAATGACTGATTTCAGTTTTATCCTGTCGTTCAAGCAATTCATAGTTTCGTTTATTTCTTAATTGATGTCGTATGGTAAAATCAGGAGAATAAGTATAATCATAATCGTAGGAATAATCATAATCATCATAGCCAGTACTATAAGCATCTTCAACAAGGGTATCATTTTTAGATTTAAAAAATGTAAAGGAGGCATTATAATACGTTGGTTTCGCTGATTTCACGAAGGTCACTGGGTTCACTAAACTGTCTTTGTAGTAATAAATACGTAAGGAGTCTATTGTTTTGTAATACACATAATTTTGGAAGCTAGAATCTTCAAATGTATAGGTTTCTTCAATAGGTATCTTTTTAGTAGAGAGTGTATAAAAACGGTATTCTTGATTGAGAAATGTTAAAGCATACAAACTATCTTTATTTTGGTTAGTTCTGACGTCACAATACAAATCATAAAAGGGTTTTGGATACCGCCTTTTATCCAACGTGAAATTGGTTAAAGACTCGGATAAAAACATAGCTGCGTCGTTTGAAATCTCGATATGTTTGTTGGTTTGTGCTAAAGGATAGGTTGTTGCTATATAGGACTTGATACCGTAATTATAGGATAAAAAGAAGGTCGTACAACTAAAAATAATGACAAAATAGGCCACAAATTGTCCAAAAAGTTTTGTTCCAGACATGGGATAAAAATTTTTGAATGCGTTGTTTTTAAACATATAAATGAGCCAAACCACAATGAGTAGTATAGAAATAATGGTATTCAAGAAGACAGTTCCATTTTCAAAAAAAATGTCTATAATACGATAGTCGTGCATGAGTTTGACATTGCTTAAAGTCAAGAATCCAAATACGAAGAAAATCACATGCAGAGTGAGCGCTATGAGGAGCATCCAAACGATTCTCGTATTCCAAATAGTTGGGAAACGCTCTAATAAATATTGATTGGTGTTATATATAAATTTTCTCATCTTAAATTCGGTTATGATACAAAGAAGCGTCTCGTTGATTTGGTAATATTTCTGGTATAGGTGACATCTATTTGTTGCTTTCCTAAAACCTCTAAAACTTGCGAGAAAGTGGTAGTTTCGTGAAAGTATCCAACATATATACCACCATTGTAAATGAGTTTTTCTAAATGTAAGTCTTCAAATATTTTTAACAGGCTCTCACGTTTGGCATCACAATCTATTTCTATAATGAGTTGGTTGTTTTCGTCTTCAATGATCGCTTTATTATCCTTGTATTGGCCATCTTTTAAATATATCACTTTATCAGAAATCTTTTCAACCTCATATAATTGCTGGGAACTTAAAATGAGAGCAATGGGATTGTTAATAGAATTGCACATCGATTTTAAGTCTTCAAGGATCACTTGTTGCGCTAAGACATCGAGATTAGCTAAAGGTTCATCTAACAATAATAATTCTGGTTGTCGCAAAAGGGTTCTAGCGAGTTCAAATCGCATTTTATAGCCTGATGATAATTCATGCCATTTAAGGTCCTTATAATTCCATAGTCCGAAACGCGCAATCATCATCAGTACTCTGGTTTCATTCTCTTCAGGTGACATGTTATAATTAGATAATACAAACTTGAGATTATCTTTTAAACTACCATACCACTTTTGTGTTCGCTGAGGTATATACACTAAATGAGATCTCAAATCGTAGTCAGAATGATAGACGTTTTTAAAATGAAATTCTAGGTGTCCACCTTGATACTGAATTTCCTTTGCCAAAACTCGTAAAAGCGTCGTTTTTCCATTACCATTCTCACCAACCAAACCATACACTTCTCCTTTTTTCAGTTTTAATGAAATGGGACCAAGCTTAAAGCGATGACGACCATAGCTTTTTGTGAGGTTTTTACCTATGACGATAGGAATATTGGTGTCATATTCAGCAATATGAATTTTAGAAGTTTCCTCTAGAATAGCCATGGCTTTATCAATAAATTCGGTCGTTTTATCTGGATGTCGTTCTTTCCAATCGGTAAGCGCAATGACTTTTCTATATAAATCTAAATTTTGGGTATCCATCACACAATCCATTAATTTTCGGTACCCTAGAACGGTGTCCTTATTTTTGAAAAAGGAAATCACCTCTTGAATTCTAGCTTCAGCTTTCGTCATATATTCTATAAATTATTGCTTATAAACGATAGAGATTGTTAAGACATTGTGAGACATGGAACAATTGTGTAAATTTGCACACTCTAAAATTATAAACAAGTAAATATAATTAGATTTCTGTGCGCACAGAAACTCTATAGAGATATATGGATAAAAAAGTCGCATTTTATACCTTGGGTTGTAAGCTCAATTTTTCTGAAACTTCTACGATTGCTCGGAATTTTTCTTCGGAAGGATTTGAACGTGTAGATTTTAAAGAGCGAGCAGATATTTATGTTATCAATACATGTTCTGTAACAGAAAACGCAGACAAGCGCTTTAAATCGATTGTTAAACAAGCACAAAAAAATAATCCTGAAGCATTTGTAGCCGCTGTTGGTTGCTATGCACAATTAAAGCCGCAGGAATTAGCTGATGTTGAAGGCGTAGACTTGGTATTAGGAGCCACGGAAAAATTCAAAATCACAGATTACCTCAATGATTTATCCAAGAATGATATGGGTGAGGTACATAGTTGTGAAATTCAAGAAGCCGATTTTTACGTAGGGAGTTATTCTTATGGAGATCGCACAAGAGCCTTTTTAAAAGTGCAAGACGGATGTGATTATAAATGTACGTATTGTACCATTCCTCTGGCACGTGGGATTTCACGAAGTGATACTTTGGAGAACGTATTGCACAATGCCAAGAAAATTTCAGAGAAAAACATCAAGGAAATTGTATTAACAGGTGTCAATATAGGCGATTATGGTAAGGGTGAGTTTGGCAATAAAAAGCACGAACATACCTTTTATGAATTGGTGGAAGCCTTAGACGATGTTGATGGCATAGAGCGATTAAGGATATCGTCTATCGAACCTAACCTCCTTAAAAATGAAACCATCGAATTTGTTTCTAAGAGTAAAACCTTTGTGCCGCATTTTCATATTCCTTTGCAAAGTGGAAGTAACACCATTCTTAAATTGATGCGTCGTCGTTACATGAAGGAATTGTATATGGATCGTGTCGAAAAAATTAAACAAACCATGCCCAATGCTTGTATAGGTGTGGATGTGATTGTTGGTTTTCCCGGTGAGACAGATGAACATTTTATTGAGACTTATGAGTTTTTAAGTCAGCTAGATATTTCCTATTTACATGTCTTTACCTACTCGGAACGCGCCAATACAAAGGCAGCTGATATGGCTGGTGTGGTCCCTAAAAAAGTACGAGCAAAGCGCAGTAAGATGCTACGAGGCTTATCGGCCAAAAAGCGAAGAGCTTTTTATGAAAGTCAAATAGGTAGTCAGCATAGCGTGTTGTTCGAAGGCGAAAATAAAGAAGGGTATATTCACGGTTTTACTGAAAACTACGTGAAGGTAAAATCACCTTGGAATCCGGAACTGGTCAATACACTTCAAGACGTAGCTCTCACAAAAATTGATGATGACGGACTCGTACGTTTTGAATTTATCGAAGAAAGTTTGAGCTAGAAGCAAAAAAAATCCGCTTTTATAGCGGTAAATGCTAGCTATATTCTGATGCCTACGGGCAACATTTTCTTATATTTTCGATGACGCCTAATAAATTTAGCGATTTCTGGACTGGTAGGAACCACACTAATATTGCGTTCAGAAATGTTTTCAAAAACCAAGGTCAAGAAGTCTTCTTGAAAACCCTCATCTGTGACAGCGTCAGGAATAATAAGTTTGGTTAGGAAAATTTTACGATCTTGTAAAGAATACTCAATTTTTGCTAGTTCAGTACCTACTTTTAATTCGAATTGACGTAAAAAGTCATTGTCTGTTAATTCAGCAGCATCAATCATAATTTTTTGTATTTAATTCAATGGTCGGTAGGGTGGAACTATACTTTTGCATAGTTTTGTGTTGCAAATTTACAAAAAATATCATAGATATTAAAAACCGTTTGTTTTAAAGACTTATGCAGCAAGAAATTATACATGTCTATTTAATGCCAGGAATGGCGGCAAATCCTACGATCTTTGAACATATCAAGCTCCCGGAAGCTAAATTTAAAATCCATTGGCTCGAATGGTTCATTCCCGATAAAAACGAGTCATTAGAATCTTATGCTAAACGGATGATTGAAAAGATTGAAGCCGATAATGTGGTTTTACTCGGTGTGTCATTTGGCGGTATTTTGGTTCAAGAGATGAGTAAACATATGAATGTGCGTAGGCTTATTGTCGTATCAAGTGTTAAATCGAAGCATGAACTGCCTAAGCGCATGAAATTGATGAGACTCACCAAGGCCTATAAACTATTACCAACTCAATTAGTGGCCAATATTGATGTATTGGCAAAATATGCCTTTGGAGAAACCGTTACCAAACGTCTGGATTTGTATCTAAAGTATTTATCTGTAAATGATAAACGTTATTTGGATTGGGCCATTGAGCAGGTCATCGAATGGGATCAAGATGCGCCATTGGACAACGCTATTTATATTCATGGCGATAAGGATCGTGTTTTTCCGCACTCATGTAATGGAAATTGCATTGTTATCAAAGGTGGATCGCACATTATGGTTATAAATAAGTTCAAATGGTTTAACGAAAATTTACCAAAACTAATCCTTCATGACACTTGAAAGCAAGCATTTAATTTTATACATTTATAAAAAAAAGAATTATGACAATTATTAAAAATATATTAGCAGCTATTGGATTGATTTGCGTGTCTGGGCTTTTTATTTTTGCCGTTCAGTCAGATCAAACCAAAATAGAAACTTCTTCGGAAGTACAACCTACTAAAGAAGTCAACGATTATAATGTTTACGCCCTATCTGTTCCAAAGGATTTAAATTTTGCTGGTGAACCTGTGCCACTCGATAATCCAGATATTTTTGAACGTATGGATAGAGAATTGCTTGTCAATACCTATTGGCAGTCTAACGGACTTCTCATGTTTAAGCGTGCAGAGAAGTATTTTCCTATTATAGAACCAATTCTAAAAAAGAATGGAATTCCAGAAGATTTTAAGTATTTAGCCGTCATAGAAAGTGGACTCACTAATGCCGTATCACCAGCTGGTGCTAAGGGTGTTTGGCAGATTATGCCAGCGACAGGACGCGAGAATGGCTTAGAAGTGAACTCTAATGTAGATGAGCGCTACCATTTGGAGATGGCGACTGAAGTTGCCTGTAAGTACTTAAAAAAATCTAAAGATGATTTGGGGTCTTGGACCTTGGCTGCAGCAGCATACAATGCAGGTAACGCAGGTGTTTCTCGTCGACTTGAAGAACAAGGTGTTTCAGATTATTATGATTTATTACTCGGTGAAGAAACGGGACGTTATTTGTTTAGAATTGTTGCCCTTAAAGAAATATTGAGTCATCCGAAAAAGTATGGCTTCAATTTCACTTCTGACGATCTGTATCAAAATGTGCCTACCTATAAAGTGAAGGTGGATACCGTAGTCACTGATTTTACAAAATTTGCAGAGAATTTTGGTATCAACTATAAAATATTGAAGATTCACAATCCGTGGTTGCGTGAACCAAAATTGAACAATGCATCGCGCAAAACTTATTACATAGACATCCCAAAAGAAGGATATTACACGATAAAACCATAGATGATAGCATTTATAAAGGAGCATATATGGTCCATAATTATCATTATTAATTATTTACTGGTAATTTCAGCAATTGCCACAGTACTCCTTAAAAATATTAATCCTACAAAAACAGTGTCATACATTATTGTATTGGCACTGTTTCCTTTTTTTGGCTTAGTCATCTACTATTTATTCGGACAGCAATATCGCAAGTCGAAGATTTTTAATCGGAAACATATTGTCAATTCAAATGTCATTCAAAAGGCTAGCCAGAGTTTTAAAATGGAAGGGCGCGACTTACGAGTCATCAATGAAAAACTGGATGATAAAATAAAACTAGTGAAACTTTTAAAAACGAGTGAGCGATCGCCACTCACCATACGAAATGAGGTAGAAGTGTTGTTTAATGGTGAGGTGAAATTTAAACGTTTGTTTGAAGATTTAAGACAAGCTAAAGACCATATTCATTTAGAATATTACGTTATTAAAGATGACGTTATTGGCACTGAACTGCTTGACATCATATGTGAAAAAGCAAGAAATGGTGTCGAAGTCAAAATGAGCTATGATGATGTAGGTAGTAAATTGTCTTCGGCAATGAAACGACAACTCGATGAAAGTGGCGTGGTACATTTTCCGTTTATGCCAGTTATTTTTTCGAGTCTCACAGGAAAATCGAATTACAGAAATCACAGAAAAATTGTGGTAATCGATGGTGTTATTGGTTATGTTGGTGGTATTAATGTTTCTGATAATTATGTTAATACGGAAACTTCAAAGCGGTATTGGCGTGATACGCATTTGAGAATTTACGGTGAAGCGGTTAAGGTATTGCAATTTCATTTCTTAACCACTTGGGATTTTGTTACTGATGATGAGGTTGACATAGACATAAAGCCATGTTATTTTCCTGAGGTAGATTGTGAGAAAGATGTCGCTATTCAGATTGCAGCAAGCGGACCAGACACGGATTGGGCGAACATTATGGAGGCTATTTTAACGGCCATCAACAATGCTGAAAGTTATGTTTACATTACGACACCTTACTTTATTCCCAACGATCAGGTCATTACTGCGCTTCAAATTGCCTCCAAAATAGGTGTGGATGTCAAGGTCATTATTCCGAAAGTGTCCGATAGTTGGATTGCTGAAAACGCAACGAATTCGTTCATAGAACCACTTCTAGAGGCTGGTGCCGAAGTATATAGATATTGTAAAGGATTTGTGCACGCTAAAACCATGGTGGTGGATGATGTGTTCAGTACCATTGGTACGTGTAATCTTGATAATCGAAGCTTCAACATAAATTTTGAAATTAATGCTTTAATTTATGATGAATCAGAAAGCTTACTGTTAAAAGAACAATTTTTGAAGGATTTGGACGATTGTGAAATTATTGATTTCCAAAGGTGGACGGAACGGTCCAAGTTCTCTAAGTTAAAAGAATCATTCAGTAGATTGTGGGCACCATTGCTGTAAACTACTGAAGTGTTGTTATCATACCTTCTTGTGTAGGTCCATCGTCAAATATCATCTTCTTAATATCTTCATGGATGACATGAAAAGCAATTTCTGAATGCGCATCAGGCTTTGAAATCGCAAACTTTCTATCAATTTTTAGGAGTTGCTTGGTTTCTGAAAAGAAGAAACATGCAGGTGCACCAAACGAATGTTTAAAAGGTCTTATAATATGATTAGCGTCATTATCACGCTCATCAATATAGGTGATTGTGACGTTGGAATTGTAATCTTTAGATCGCGCCTTGGCATTCAATTTCGTATCCCAAAAAAGTATAATAATCTCAACTTGACCTTTATACATTTTAGACATTCTATTAATTTCCTTGATCTCATCTTCATCGATTTTTTCCCAAGCAGATTTTGTGACCAACAAAAAAGGCTTATCTAATTTCGCTGTATTAAAATGACCACCATTTACTTTATTCATTTTAAAGTCTCTAAGATAGCTCGATTTAAGATGATTATTGAAGATAGAATCATATAAAAACTCCGCACGTTCTGAGTCACCATTCTGAATGGCAGTTTCAGATTGCCTATTATAAGCTCTTAAATGTTTGTCGATTTGGGTGTCGAAGTACCTCTTTTGTTGTTGAGGGAATACAAAAAGCGTACATACAAACATCACTAAGGATAAATAAATTCGCATTACTAATTATTTGTAGGTTAATAATTGATTACAAATGTATTAGCACGTATGTATAAGGGCTAAAATAGTCGTTCAAACGTCGATTTATTAGAGAAATGAAAGAAAATGGAACAATAAATCGACAAAACGAACGTTGTATCGCTGGTTTAGCGACGTCTCATATTGCGATTTCCATAATGTTGTTTCGGGCCTTGAGAACGTTTCATCCCATCTTTCATCATCTTGATTTGCTCCGTAAGAATACCTCGTTTATCAAGTTTCTGAGCTTCAGCAAGAAGTTGCTTGGCTTCCATTGGTCGTCGTTTACTAAAAGCAATACCCGCAAGATTCAATTTAGCCATGGCCACATCATGATCCATGGAAAGTCCTAAATTCAAGGCTTTTTTAAAATACTTTTCAGCCTCATTCATATTACTTTGTGACACCATAATACCATGAAGGTAATTGTAGTAACCTTCTTGCTTTTTGACCAAAGCACTTGACGGATTCTTTATTTTATTAAGCCAGTTTTTAGCACCTTCAAAATCTTGCTTTCTAAGTTTAAGAAACGCCAAAAGGATGAACTCATTTTTAAAGTAAAGAAATACGAATATTAAGGATAATAAAATAAACATAATACCATTTCCAATGTAGCCTTCTGTAAATTGATAAATGGCGTAGGCGATGATTAAACCTGCAATGACAAGTTTTATGTTTTTATTGAACATGCTTTTCTATTTTGTAAGTTATATTAGAGGTAATGGATGTTGGTACTTTAAGATCATTCATATTATGCATAATAGAGTGTCCTTTTGCAACTGATGTGCTAGACATCGATTTTACAAAACCATGATCCGTAGATGTCACCACATTACTAGTCATATCTCCAGTTAAATTCATTTCTAAGTCTGCGTCTGCATTGACAAACTTTATGGTACTTTTTCCACTAATAAGGATATCGTTTTTAGTCATCTCATCTAAGGTCCATGTATTTTGAGAGCTTAATTCTCCTTCAAAAGTATTTGTCCACGATTCTCCTTTTTTAATAGATTCCGTTGGATAGATAAAGGTCATTTGTTCAAAGCTTTTCGCTAAGCTTTCATTACTGAATTCAGATCTCATCGATTCTCGGATCAATTCTTTCGTAAATTCATCAAAATCACCAGCAGCACCTGCCATCTTATCAATCATACGATCAGCGCCTTCAATTGATTTTATTTTACCGCTTCTGTACATTTCCATTTGAAGATCTACCGTGATTAATTGTGAAAATAACTTAGCTTCAATATCTTCGTCCGTCACCTGTTTATCGGTATCTATGGATATAATGGTGCCTAATTGATTAGAGCTCGATGACATTTTAAATCGTGCGAACATAAAGGTGATATTGTATAAACTATCCGAAACGCCTGTCACTGTAAAAATATAATCGCCTTCAACATGATTTTCCATTTCATGTTTGGAGCCATT
>JAAEZI010000060.1 GCA_018222915.1 Algicola sp.
ACCGAAGATTAACAATAATTCTGTAGAAATCACGTCATCTGCCAAAGCACGACCTGTTAATACATTGGTTCCATCAAAGAATGTCGTTGTTCCTGTTAAAGAAACTGTCAACACATCTGTAGCAAGAGCTCCTGTAAAAGTTGGAGCGTCCATTCCTAAGGCATTAGTTGTATAACCTGGGTTAAGCGCTAACAACTTATTTTCAAATTTAGTTTGAAATGCTGCTCCTTGATTGGAAGGCACTGTGGTGTTAAACGTATTCTTATCCATCATATCCACAAAAACGGTGTTGATAGCTGGTCTAGCCATTTGATCTTCTTGAACATAAGTTCCCGAAAAGTTTGGCAGAATTGGACCCGTAGTTCCATTATCATCATCGCTACTGCAATTGAATGCAGACACTGATACAATCACAGCGATAGCCATTAATTTTATATTATTGAATTTCATATTTTTAAAATTTATTGTGTTAATTGAATTCTTGAAGTTTATTGAAAAACCCCGTGTTTATTGTTTTCTTTTAGTTTCTACCCACATGTTCACAGAATCACCTGTACCTAACATTGTTTTTGGCACTTCAACCACTACAGAAAGCACATTTGTTCCTGCGAAGGTATCGGTTCCTGGATCGTTAAACATGGTAGCGTCTCCAGCAATAATTTCACCGTAACGCGAAAAATCCATAAAGAAAGGATCATCTCTCGGACCTGCAAAAAAGCTCATTCCACTATTCGTTTCAACAATGGCATTGGTACCATATGGTGTAATAGCAACCGTATTAAAACCACCTGCGGTCATAATGGTACTATTCAACCCTGTTTGCGTTGGTGCATACGGACCAAAGAAATACATCACACCATCTCTTGGTGTTGCCTGAATAACTAAATCCTCTACAGCATCACCATCATTGTCGATGTTGAACTCGATCATAACGTTTTCATCAAATGCTGCTGCTGCCGTATTTCCTGGACTCAACAAACCTTGTACGTTTGCTACAAACACAAGATTATCTTGGTCTTGCCCCTGAAAAGCATAAATGTCTGTGATATCACTTGTACCACCTGCTACAGCTGGCGCATCAATGTGATCTGCCGCTATCGCGAAAAAGCCAGCAATCGTTAAAACTGCTGCGCCAATTAAAATTTTAGATTTTTTCATAATAAATGAGATTTTTGTTAATTATTTATTTGTCTCTGCTCACACTTACGCAATTATCAGGATAAGGGTTTTGTTAAAATTTTGTTAATGAAATAAAATCGTCGATTTTTCAGAGAAAAAATTAACTTTGTACACTCTTAAATATGAACACATGAACCCATCTACTAGTGGTTGGATTGACAAATTCTGTTCGCAGATTTCAAAAGCACATCGCCAATTGGAGAATTACGATGAATTATATGCTCAACTAAAAGAGAATGGGTTTATTTATGGTGTCAATATTGACATTTCCGATAAAATCGAAAAAATCCATACCTACTCTGAAGATGAATTGGCTAAAATCAACCTTCTAACCGGTCTATATCATATTTATCTTTTTCATAGAAAGAAATTTAGAACGGAAGATTTCATTACAGATCTTCTCAATTTCTACATTGCCCTAGAAGTTTCAGACCTTAGTTTATGGGACAAATTATTTATTGGTAAAAGCAAGCATTCCATGTTAGAGCGTTTGATACATGATCGTATCCAAATAGATGACAACCTGCTTACTAGAAACTTTAATAAATCGATTACCAATTCCCTACTTCATGTTGATATTCTCACCTTCGATCGATTTTTAGAAAGAGAAATAGAGCCTAAATCTTATGCTGCAAATCTCGAAAGCATCATCATTGGAACCTTGTATCAATCCTTAAATTCAAAAAGTAAAATCACAGAATACGACAAGGAAATCATTGATATTATCGAAACTTCAACGTCATATATTGATGATGAAGAATTGGATGTGGAGGATTTAATTTACGATATCAAATATGATATTACAGACCACGAGAAAAAATACCTAGTGGATTTGATGTGCTTATCAATTTGGGATGATGAAATTCTAGAGAAGTCTGAGTATCAATTTTTAAAACAACTTGTAAAACGTTTGGATCTTGACATTTCAGAAATTCAAGATTCTATTCTTTCGGTATCTAAATTTCATGTCGAACATAAAAAGGAAGTTTTATTATTTCAACAAACGAATCCAATTTCTAATTTCTATGAAAATTCTTCACAATTAGTAAATAAATTAATTAGAAGAAATAGCAAGCGCTTAGTCAAGGAGGTAAACCAGAGTAAAGAGTTGATGCGTTTAATTAGTAAATCTACAACTACCGATTTAAGCAAGGAAGAGCAAAAGCAACTTCAAGCACAATTGCTAGACATTCTAAAAACAATACCAAGTTTAGCCATCTTTATGTTACCAGGTGGTGCTATTTTACTGCCTATTTTCGCTAAATTAATACCTAATATGTTACCTTCAGCATTTGACGACAACCGAATCGAAAACTAATTATTGTTTTATAAATTTAAAATCAGCGGTACCTTTTTGCGATCGTAAATGCAAAAAATACAAACCAGATTTTAATTGATTTACTGGAATCGCCAAAGCCATATCATTCGAAATTTCTGAGAACATCACCTGTCGACCACATATATCGATAACAGAATAGTCCCCTTGGAAGGGCATGTCAAAATCCACGTAAAACGTATCGCTTACTGGATTTGGATAGGTCGATATTCCTTTTAAAAGTAAGGAATTAGTGGCTAATGTTGCGGATGACGAAGCTGCACTAACCACCGTATTATTCAACACACCGTCTATCGAGTAAGCGGTAATTTTGAACCAAACCTCATCACCTTCAGTTAAATTTGAACCATCCCATAAATATGAAGTTTCAGTAAGGCCTGTAACAATGGTATTAAACGTATTTTGATTGTCAATACTATAAGCTAAATCATAGAAAATAGGACGGCCGTCATCTGGATTTTCTAGGTTCCATGAAATAGGCAAACCCGTGTCATAAACTCCTGATAATGGCGATGTTATCAGGACGTTAGGATGCTCATAATCATGTAACAGTTCAGCAAAACCGATACCTGTGACAGGACTACCGTTCACTGTTCCAGTAATAGAAGTAGCACCTTCAAAGAATCTAAAGGGTAGTTGAACTTCAGTATTATCATGCAAGGTAGTAATGATCAAGTCTAAATTATTGGTATCGGAAGTTAATCGCCATTGCTGCGAATAGCATCGTTGCAAATCTGGCATCCAATTGTAAGCCAAGCGCTCTATTTCGAAATCATCGGTTGTATATTGCGTTGTTTCATCGACATAGGCAGACAATATTTTGTATTTATCTGTGTCTGGAATTAATCGATCTGAAGTAAAAATATTCCAAAGATTTAAATCCATACCATTGGATAACTGCATACTAAACCACTCATATTTTTCACCAGTCAAAGGATTAAAATTCCCATATTGACGATCTATCCAACCTGTCCCTACAACTGCTTCCGTCGTACCATTAAAAGTTAAAGTCCCTGTCACAGCATTCATTGTTTGGGAAAAATAATACGTGTAGTTGGTAGCGCCTTGTTCTAAAAATCCATCATCACCTAATATCAGAGGTCGTTTAAGAGTTTCAAAATCTAAATCCAAACCTGCGTTAGTTGTTAAAGCGAATAGCTCATATTCAAAAGGAATGTCATTATTGGTAATATCCTTTTTATTCTGCCAAGATTCTGTACCAGCTAAAAACACATTCGCTACTAAATCAAAACTAGTGGTCGAGAGTGTTGTATAGTTTAAAGGTTTGACATCTTGAAGAAATGTTCCAGTATCATCATCCGTAATATTTAAGATTCTAAATCCGTCAAATCCCGATTGTGGATAATGAAAAAAGGTATACATGTAACTGTAGCTTTTACCCGTAGTCTGACCTACCAAATGCCCAGCTGTGTACCACCATTCTATAGGTTCGGTTACATGACGTCCTTCATCTTGAGGAAAAGTAATTAATCCATCAGGTGCGTAAGGATAAGTCTTCCAATCTTGAGCGGACGTCAAAAAGCCCATCAGGGAAATGACTAGTAAAAATTTGAATTTAAGTTTCATATTACCAGATTTTACTAGTGAAACTATCAGATTATAGGTATTCGTTGCAAAAAAATCTGTTTACTAACCAATTTTTAGGATTTATGCCTAGAAAGAGTCATTATATGGGATAAAATACATGATAAATTGCCTTCTAATGTATGTCAATTTTGGTTATTTCAATCAAGCCACTCTTTAAAATCTTTAACACGTTCTCGTGCCACGATCACCTCTTGCTCTTTAAATGTGTGGAGTTTTATTTGCAATCTAGAATTGGTATAGCTCAACATATCTTGAATGGCATTGACATTCACAATAAATTTTCGGCTAATTCTAAAAAACTTATGCGGTTCTAATTCGTCTTCTAGTTGTTCCAAAGTAGTATCCAATAGGTAATTTCGACCTTCAGAAGTGTAGACATAAGTCCCTTTATTCTCACTGTAAAAACATTCGATATCGTCAATATTGATGAGTTTTAAATGTTGTCCAACTTTTACAGAAAATCGTTGTTTGTATTCCCGTTCAATAGGATTGACCAGCAATTTCTTAATATCATTAAAGTCTAAAGTCACTGTTTGCTGCTTGGGTGTTCTGTTTTTATACTTAGCTACTGCTTTGGCTAAATCATCCTCATCTATTGGTTTTAGCAGATAGTCAATACTATTTAACTTAAAAGCTTGCAGTGCGTATTCATCATAAGCCGTTGTGAAAATCACGGCAGATTTGATATCGATGGTTTCAAAAATTTCAAATGAAAGACCATCACTGAGTTGAATATCCAAAAAAATGAGATCTGGATGCTCATTGTTTTGAAACCAATGAATGGCTTCCTCTACGGAATGCAACATGGTATCAGTGTCCAATTGCAATTCTAATAGCATTCGTTTTAAGCGTCGTGCAGATGGTTTTTCGTCTTCTATAATTATAACTTTCATGATATACGTATCTTATCTTAGGTTGTCAAAAAATAGGGATTGAATTATTCCCAATGCTTGTTCTCTTTGTCCATAAACTCTTTAATCTTTCGCTGTTCCCAATTTTTTCCAAAAAAAACGTCAGGACCAAAAACGCCGAGGAAGTGAAATAACAGTCCAATTCCCCAAAAAAATGCGGTAGAGAATGTGGCAAAACTCCATAATGTACCGCCATTTATTACAATTAAAGTGATGATGAAAATGTTCACAATGACATAAGAGGCTAGATGCCAATAAAATCCGACGATCTTTTTAACTTTTTCTTTGGCACGTCTGTAGGCTTCTTCTCTTGCGAACTTTTCCTGATGGCTATCTTCCGCATCTCTATAGGGTTCTATATCATATGGTTTCATACTATTCTGTTTTTAATTCCAACGTTGTTTTTCTTCTTCTTGCATAAATTGTTCGATCTTCCTTTTCTCCCAATTTCTACCAAAGGCACCATTATTAACAAACACTTTAAATGCCTGAAAGCAAAGTCCGATACCCCAACCAAACATTGGGAACCAAAACCATTGGAACTGCCAATACGTTCTGTAATTAATGAAAATTAAAAATGGAATGACCACAAAATAAGATGCTAAGCTATAGTAAAAAGCTTTTAACTCCTCGACGTAGTTTCGCGCGCGCACATAACTATCGTCAAATTTTGATTTAGATTCTATAGGTCTCATAATTGTTACTTGTTTTGTAAGCATTGGAATTGCGACGGCAAAACTATTTGCTTGTTGATTGATTTGTACTGTTTTTTTTGTAAGCAATCTATAGCGTTGCTTAATGTTTTCTAATCCCACACCACTGCTCTTTTTGACGATTTGCTTGGGTTGCAAATTATTCTCGACAATTAAGCTATCTCCAGATTCATAAATTTTAATATGTAACGGTTTGCTACTCGTTACCATATTGTGTTTGACGGCATTCTCTAGCAATAACTGAAGTGACAGCGGCACTACTTTAGACTCTGGATTGGATGCTTTTTCAGGAATTTCAAAAATGATACTATCCTCAAACCGCATTTTCAAAAGGGACATGTAAGTTCGTGCAAAATCTAATTCCTCGTCAACCGTTATCAGTTCTTTACTTTTTTGCTCCAGCACGTAACGATACACTTTCGATAAGGACGTTGTAAACTGTTGTGCATTTTTGGGGTTTTCCTCAATTAAACTTGTAAGCACATTTAAGCTATTGAACAAAAAGTGTGGATCCAATTGGTTTTTTAAGGCATCGAATTTAGCACTCGCTGCTCCTGCTATGACCTTTTGCTCTTTCAGTTTATTTTTCTGATAGCGATTATAAAAAAATATGATGTGAAATACTGATACTATGGGAAAGGTCACCCATAATCCAAACGAATAATTATTCCATGTTTCATTTTCTATAAAGGTGCCGAACGGCATTCCAAATATTAGAACTTCAACAATAATTCTTAGTATAAAAAGGTCTATAAGCGTAATTACCAGAGCTCCAAGGGCACCCAAAAGAATTCGTTTAATGGTATCTCCTTTTTTCCAACGTCGCTTTTCCATGATATCAAAAAAGTACATATTGGTATAACCAATAACGAAGGAATACAACTGGTAGAGCATGAAATCAACTAAGAAATCATTCACCGAATCGAATTGAAAGTTTCCAGAGAAAAGATGTCCAATAACGAACACAACGCATCCGATAAAAAAGGTGATGACGATATTTTTAGTTGATTTGACCATAATGACTTATTCTTTACAGGATTTTACCACTTGTTCTGCTCTCTCTTTACCCCAATTTGGATGAAATTCACTTGCAGGCTTAAAGTTAGCAAAAAGTTCTATGGATTTTTCTACAGACGCACAATATGGTGTTGTGTCTTGTCCGAAATAACGAGCACTACCCATGCCCCATTCAGCTTTGGCAAATACAACTCTCGGATTTTCTGGCGACAATTGATACGCCTTGTTGTAGAGCTCCGCAATTTTCCCTGAATACTTCATGCCGTATTTCATGCCGTCAAATGCTACCCAGTTGGTTAAAACATAAGCCTGTAGTACTAAGATTTCAGGATTATCACTACTGATGGCCATGGCACTATTAATATGCTCCTGAGCCTTGTCTAATTGAACTCTTAACAGCTGTTCATCTTTAATATTCCAACTCTTGTTACTATTCATTAAGGCAATATAATAATGAGGTAACCATTTGTCGGTTTCGGCATTGGCAATGCGCTCAAACATATTTTCGGCTTCATCATTTTTGTTTTGCCCCCAAAGTTCAAAAGCTTTTTGCATGCCATTTTCATAATTCCCTTGTGCAAACGTCATGGTTTGACTCAAAAGGAAAAAGATAAAAATTTTAGTAAGTGTGTTCATAATTTCTAAATTTTGATTGTTGGGTCAAATATCTGAAGGACTGTTTTGCTTTTAAAAAATTAATCACCGAATTGTATTTTTTGAATGACGAACTGTAATAATTAAAAAAAAAGAGTAACTTATTACTATACTTTCCTACTTATCATGTATCAAAACAATCATAAAAAACACGACACAATGAAAAACTTAGTATTTATTTCAACATTATTCTTTTTTGTTTTTGGCCTGAATGCCCAGGACAAGCGGTTGAAAGGCATAGAAAAAGAGCTAAACAAAGTTCTAGAATACACCAATAGCCCAGGCTTCGCAGTAGCTGTGGTTGAAGGTAATAATGTTGTTTATGCCAAAGGTTTCGGTTATAGGGATTACGAAAATAAAGTCCCTGTAGATGCTAATACGTTATTTGCAATTGGTTCAACATCCAAGGCATTTACATCTGCCATTTTGGGCATTTTACGTGACAAAGACGAGCTGTCTTTCGATGATAATCCAAGAAAGTTTATACCTGAGCTTGAGTTTTATAATGATGATATGAATGACCACTTGATTATAAAAGATCTCATGCGACACAGTAGTGGACTCCCGAGACATGACGGTTCTTGGTACTTTTTCCCATCTCACGATAAAGATAGTCTCATTCAACGTTTGAAATACCACGAGCCTTTCACAGGAATCAGACAACAGTGGTATTACAATAACTTTGGCTTTTTAATACAAGGTGTGATAGCTGAAAAAATAACTGGTAAAACCTGGGAGGAAACTATCAATGATTATTTCTTTGAGCCTCTAAATATGAATCGATCGAATACTTCCATTGCAGAAATGAAATCCAGTTCTAATGCTGCTTTCGGTTATCAATTAAAAGAAAACGATGTTATCAGTAAAATGGATTACTATGATATTGCTGGTATGTCTCCCGCAGGAAGTATTAATAGTAGTGTCAATGATATGTCCAAATGGTTAATTACATGGATTAACGATGGTAAGTATAATGAACAAGACATCATTCCAGAAAATTATATCAACGAAGCCATGAGTTCGCAAATGATCGTTGGAGGGAACATTCCAGATGATGAATTTCCAGATATTCATTTTGCAAACTATGGTTATGGCTGGATGTTGCAGTCTTATAAAGGTCATTACCGTGTTGAGCATGGCGGAAACATCGATGGTTTTTCTGCCAATGTCGCTTTTTTTCCAAGTGATAAGGTAGGCATCGTAGTTTTGGCAAATCAAAATGGATCGGCAGTGCCCTCGTTAGTGCGAAACATTATGGCAGATCGAATGATTGGTGCTGAAAAAACTGATTGGGCTGAACGATACAAGGAACGATTAGACAAAGGCAAAAAGGAACAAGAAGAAGCTAAAAAAGAATCGTCATCATCAAAGGTCAAAAATACTAAGCCTTCACATATCAACTTAGACTACACAGGTTCTTATAATAATGATGGCTACGGAACGTTTGATATCTATGTTGAAAATGATTCGTTGTTTTCGAAAATCAATAATGATAAGATGTATTTGCACCATTTTCATTATGATGTTTTTGAACTTGTTGATGTAGTTGAAAACAAAGTAGATACCACACAATATGGTAATGCTATAAAAGTGAACTTTAGCACCAATGATGCTGGTGACATTTCTGATGCTAAAATTAAAATTGAACCAACTTTAGAGGCGTTGACATTCAAAAGAACACCAAAAACAATTGATGTCGATTCTAAAACTTTGGAATTATATCCAGGTGATTATGAATTAGCTGGCACCACTATTAAAGTCTACATTAAAGAAGACATACTCTACCTTTTTGTACCTGGCCAACCAGAATATGAGTTGATGGCCACAGATACTCATAAATTTTCATTTAAGACGCTTGAAGGATTTAAAGTAGAGTTTATAGAAGCAGACAATGGTGACATTATAGAACTAAAAGCAATCCAACCCAACGGTACCTTCATCGCAAAAAAGAAATAATGACGACATAAAAACAGGATAAAAAAACACTTCTTAGGAAGTGTTTTTTTTAATCTATTTCAGCTAGTACTTTATCGGTCGCCCACTGTATGGCAGTTTCAAGATTATTGAACCTTTTAATTTTTTTATGGAAGAACAAGTTTTCAATGACGACATTGAGAATACTGCTTTGGGTGTAACCCACCACTCCATAAGCTTTTAACTCATAACTATTCTTAAAAAAATTAAGCCAGTCGTTTGGTTTTACCGCATATGAATGGATACGGTGTGAAATATATACAAGATCACTACCATCAGTATTTAAGTAAGTGGTCACATCATTAACAATTTGTTTCGCATGATCTTCCCATGTAAAAGTTATGCCATCATTAATTTCAGAAACAACGAAACCCTTATAAACATAAACATGACCGAATGAATATTCGAATTCCTTTAAAATGTTCTCATAATAAATAGTATCTCTCAGGCGTAACATAAAAACAAGTTAGGAAATAATGTTTAAAAGCAAAGTGTTTTACGAGTTTTCTGTAAGCGATTATTCTTAAACAATTAAGAGACAAGCCAATGAAAACAAAAAACAAAAACAAAAAAAAAAAAAAAAAAAGAAGCACCAATTACCATGGTGCTTCTGAATCATTATCGAATGGTGATTTTATTTCACATCCATCAATTCTACATCAAACACCAACGTCGCGTTAGGAGGAATGACACCTCCAGCTCCAGCGGAACCATAGGCCAAATCACTAGGGATGACCAATCGCGCTTTATCACCAACATTGAGTAAACAGATCCCTTCATCCCAACCTGGAATTACCTGACCTACACCTACTTGAAAATCTAATGGTGCATTACGTTTGTAAGAAGAATCGAATACCGTACCGTCGGCTAATTGTCCTTTATAATGTACAGAGACCATTTTGCCAGCTTCAGCTGATTTTCCATCTCCCTTTTGTATGATTTTATAACGCAACCCGCTTTTGGTTTCTTCAAATCCTGCTGCCAATTTATCTAATTCAGCACGAGCCGCTTCACGTTCTGCTGCCACTCTCATTTCTCGTGCACCTTCAAAAGTTCTGAATGCCTCAACAGCATTAAAGTTTTCAGCTTCGGCACCTACTCTTACTATTTCTAGAGTTTCAATTTCATCACCTTGTGCGATCGCATCAACAACATCTTGCCCTTCGATAACTTTTCCAAATACGGTATGGTTATTATCCAACCATGGTGTCTCAACATGTGTAATAAAGAATTGACTACCGTTAGTCCCTGGTCCTGCATTAGCCATGGACAATACACCAGGACCATCATGCTTCAAATCAGGATGGAATTCATCATCAAATTTATAACCTGGATTTCCTGTTCCAGTGCCTTGAGGGCATCCGCCTTGAATCATAAAATCTGGAATGACCCTATGAAATTTTAAGCCATCATAGTAAGGGGTTCCCTGAGGTTTAATGGCATTTTCTAAATTTCCTTCCGCTAATGCCACGAAATTACCTACGGTTCCTGGTGTTTTTTGATACTCTAAAGCGACTAATATGTCACCTTTATTGGTGTTGAATTTTGCGTATAATCCGTCTTGCATGGTGTTTTATTTTATTTAGTTTGCAAAGATAGGAAACTCCAAGATAAGAGCGAAGTTTGTTTGCGTATTTGGAATTCGCGAGACTTAAGGTTAGATTTGCCGAAACGTTGAACCTATGAATTTTATCACCAAACTCAAAGCCGCATTTGGAAATCCTGCAGCCATGCAAAAAACTCATGTCGATAATCACACGGAAGCTATTATTAACGATATCGAACATCAACCCTTTGCCTTGTCCGATGACAATGTCTTGTATGCAGGTCTCAATGAACTAGGTGGTTATTTCTTTTTTCAAACGGTCATAGTTGGGACATTCCATACGAAGACAAAAAATGGCGCCACTTTAAAACTTATTGGTAATGATTTTGAATTACTTTTAAATTCAGATATGATGGAATTAGAATCAGACCATTCCAATGTTTCCAATCGAAGTATTTCTAAAATAGATTTTCAGCTTGAAGAAATTGATGTCGTCAAAATCGACAAATCCAAGATTCAGCAACTCATCCTAAATTGCAAAAAGGATACAATTACTTTTGAAAGGTACCACAGTGATGAAGAAGAAGAATAACTTAATTAGCGACTTCACTGATAAATTTGATACGGTATAGGCGTAATTCCTCATCATCATAGTCACCGTCAAACTCCTCTATAGCGACATCAATTTTATCCGTTTCAGACTCCATAAAATAATCGTGGATTTCCTCTTGTTGATCTTCATCTAAAATTTCTTCCAACCAATAGTCGATGTTCAGTTTGGTGCCAGAATAGACAATAGCCTCCATTTCTTTAATGAAATCTGGCATAGACATGCCTTTGGAAGATGCGATATCTGTTAATGGTAGTTTTCGATCAACATTTTGAATGATATATAATTTGATAGCTGAATTTGATCCGGTACTTTTTACGACGAAATCGTCTGGACGAGCGATGTCGTTATCCTCGACATATTGTGCTATCAGGTCTATAAAATCCTGACCGTATTTTTTAGCTTTTCCATCACCAACGCCATGCACATTACTTAATTCTTCAAGTGTGATCGGGTATTTTAAAGCCATATCTTCCAAGGATGGATCTTGAAATATCACAAAAGGTGGTACACCGAGGCTTTGCGCATTCTTTTTACGTAAATCCTTGAGCATTTTCATCAAGGTTTCATCTGCAACACCACCGCCACCTTTTGCTGCGGTCACGATCGCATCGTCAGACTCCTCATCAAACACGTGATCCTCCGTCATCATAAAGGATTCAGGCGATTTTATATAGTCTTTACCTTCTTTTGATAATCGCAATACACCATAGGTCTCTATATCTTTCTTGAGATAGCCAGCCACTAATAATTGTCGGATCAGCGCCATCCAGTAGCGTTTGTCTTTATCCTTTCCAATACCAAAAAATGGCTGGGCATCCGTTTTGTGTGACGCAATGAGTGCGTTTGTTTTACCCACCAAAACTTGTACTAAGTCTTTTGATTTATATTTTTCATTGGTTTGCTGCACAGTCTTTAACAATGTAAGCACTTGATCTTGTGCCTCGTGTTGCTTTTTAGGGTTACGAACATTATCGTCCATATCACCTCCTTCACCTGTTTCATTGTCAAATTCCTCACCAAAATAATGTAAAATGAATTTTCTTCGCGAAATAGAACTCTCCGCAAAAGCCACAACCTCCTGTAAAAGCGCGTGTCCAATTTCTTGCTCAGCCACGGGTTTTCCTGACATAAATTTCTCAAGCTTCTCTATGTCCTTGTAGGCGTAATATGCGAGGCAATGTCCTTCACCGCCATCACGACC